>NZ_ADGX01000059.1 GCF_000177675.1 Parafrankia sp. EUN1f | reverse complement strand
CCGCCCGCCCGCCTTGAGCAGCCCCTCGGCGACCAGACGCGCCAGAAGCGCGTCGAGCGCGTGGGTCGCCAGATCCCCCTCGACCAGCCGCGCGCGGAACTCCGAGAACACGCTGGCGTCGAACCCCGGATCGTCGAGATCGAGACCGAGCGCGTATTTCCACGACATCCGGTCGCGGACCGCGTCCGCGGCCTGCCGGTCGGTGAGGTTCTCGGAGAACTGCAGAACCGTGGCCATCATCAGCTGGGCCGGAGAGATCCCCGGCCGGCCCCGCACCCCGAACGCGCCGGTGAACCGCCCGTCCTCGTAGACCACACCGAGCTCGTCACGGATACGCATCGCCAGGTTCCCCTTCGGGAACGCGGCACGCGCGACCCGCGCGGTCAGCGGTGGGACCTCGGGCCAGGGTCTCGGCTGCAGGGACACGACCGCCATCCTCCCGACCCGACACCCCACGACCAGCACACCGTCCCGGGTGTTGCGCGAGAGTTGACAGACCCTGACACCCTCACCCTGGGCCGACCCAACACCCCCGGCCGCACCACAGACCCGCTCAAACCCGACCAGCCATGCCAAGCCGGACTCGCACCCCCACAGCCCGAATAAACCAGCAGGGTCTGAAACGACCGAAATCCTTACTTCTTGCGGATTATCAAGCGACCCCACGCCCCCTGTTCAGCGACCCTGCGACGCGGCTCGCTTCGAGAGACCGTCGGCGCCGGAGTCGGCTCCGTCCGACGATGTCATCGCGGCGGACCCGGGTGCCGCCGGGATTCCGACGCCATCGGCAGCATCAGCACCGGAAGATCCAGCAGCACCGGAAGATCCAGCAGCATCGGTGTCGCCATCGGCATCGCCGGAGGGCGGGGGCGTCGCCAGCGACCAGGTGATCGAACCGGCGAGCACCACGGCGATGACCGTCAGCGACAGCCAGATCGGCATGTGCCAGACATCGGTGAGGAGCATCTTGACGCCGATGAACGCGAGAATGACGGCCAGACCGGTGGCAAGGTGGTGGAACTTCTCCATCAGGCCGGACAGCAGGAAGAAGAGCGACCGCAGACCGAGAATCGCCAGCGCGTTCGCGGTGTAGACGAGGAAGGTCTCGTTCGTCACGCCCAGCGCCGCCGGCACGGAGTCGAACGCGAACAGGACGTCGGCCGTCTCGATGGCGACCAGGACCGCGAGCAGGGGGGTGGCGACGAGCTTCCCAGCCCTACGCAGCACAAAATGCTGGCCCTCGTAGGAATCCGTCACCGGCATCACCTTGCGCAGCAGTTTGACCGCTTTGCTCTGCCCCGGGTCCATGTCCACACCGTCGTCACGGACCATCTTAAACGCGGTGAACAGGAGAAATGCACCGAAGATGTAGATGACGAAGCTGAAGTGCTCCAGCAGCGTGATGCCGGCGGCGATGAAGACGAAACGCAGCACAAGCGCGCCGAGCACACCGTAGAAAAGCACCCTGTGCTGATATTCACGAGGAACCTTGAAGTACGAGAAGATCAGCGCGAAGACAAACAGGTTGTCGACGGACAGACTCTTCTCGAGCAGATACGCCGCCGTGTACTCGCCGGCGGCACCCGGCCCCTGCCACGCCCAGATGACGAAGGCGAAGGTGATTCCCAGGGACACCCATCCGACACTCCACCAGGCGGCTTCACGGAAGCCGATGACATGTGCCTTCCGATGAGCCAGCAGGTCGATCGCCAGGAGCAGGAGCAGGCCGCCGACGAAGGCGGCCCAGGCCCAGACTGGTACGTGCACGGAAAATCCTCCGGAATGCTTTCTTGAGGTGAGGGTGGCTCGGGGACGTGGAGGTCATCGCTCCAGCCGGCCGGGCGCCTTTGCCGGCAGCCGGCCAGAGCAGGTTCACCGCCGACGCGGTGCGGGACATCCGCACGCGCCGGGTCGTAAGGAGCGCTTCAGGGCCGCGTCGAAGGTGCGACAGTGCTCTGAAGGGCGTCGAGGGTGCGAGAGACATTGCGAGCCCAGAGCCGCTGAGGGTGCGAGACGTTGAGGGCCCAGAGGCGTTGAGGGCCCAGAGGCGTTGAGGGTGCGAGAGGCGTTGAGGCGGGGTCAGCGGCGGCGACCGAAGCCCACAGGCGAGACGACGCGGCCGTGCGGCGGCGAGGCCTCCAGAGCCCTGGCGATCTCACCCGGCCCCACGGTGCCCACCATCTCCTGCCCGCCGTCGGGACCGGATTCCACCACCACGATCACGCCCGCGGCGGGGCGTTGCGCCAGCCGCGAGGTGACGCTGGCCAGCGGCTCGTCCGGCCGGGCGACCGCGACCCGGTCCAGCGGGATCGCCACCCGGGTGACACGGGCCAGGCCACGATCGTCCGCGGGAACGGCGGCCAGATCTCGCAGCAGTACCACTCCCAGCAACGGACCCGCGAAGTCGCGCACCGCGAACACCGAACCGCCGGAGGGGATCGCGGTCTCCTCCAGGGCACTGCCCACCGTCTTCCAGGCCTGCAGTGCAGGCGGTGCGGGCACCATCACGTCCCGCACGAACACGCCGCTCAGCGCGGTCGTCGCCTTCTGCTGCGCCTGCGCGACCCGTGAGCTGCCGAGCGCCAGCCAGCCGAGCAGAACCGCCCACAGGCCGACCAGCCCGATCAGCAGGACAGCCACGACGCCGAGAGCGATCAGCGTCCACCCGGTGATGACGCCGGCGCGGGCCACCGCCGCCGCGGCGGCGGCCTTGTCACCGGTACGGCGAACGACGCGGGCCGCGAGGATGCGGCCTCCCGCGCTGCGCGGCGCGGGCAGCAGATCGACCACGGTGATGAGCAGGGCGAACGTTCCAACCCACAGGGCGACCTCGCCGAGCAGCTTCAGCGTTCCGGCGGGCGCGAGCGCCCCGGCTGCGACCAGGACGACTCCGACCAGCGCGGTGACGGTCAGACCGGCCCGGGCGATGGCGGCGTCGGCGGCGGGGTCGTCGGTACCGGGCGTGAGTGGCTCGGACGCGCCGAGGCCGTCCGAGGCTCCACCCCGTTGCGCCGGAGCGAGCACGAGACGGCTGCCGAAGGCACCGAGCGTGATGCCGACCACCTTGATCCCCGCACGGCGCGCGGCCGCGGCACGAGCGAGGTCGGCCGCCAGCAGCAGCACGACCAGCAGGCCGGCTCCGATCACGCCACCGCTGAAGTACGCGAATCCCGGCCGGTCCGGCGCGGTTGCCGGGAGGGTGAACGCGGCCAGCACGACCGTCACGATCGTTACGGACACGAACAGACCCGGGCGCACCGTGATGGGGGTATGCGCGGTGTCACGTGGGCCGGTCTTCGCGAACATGTCGCGGTTTGATCCTTTCCCTTTCACTTCTGTCACTTCCGTCCGGGCTGCTTACGCCTGCGAGGAGTCGGGCCGGGTGGCCTCCGGTCGAGCCGGTGCGTGCCATCTGCCTGCGCCCGAGGAGTCGAGCGGCGGCACTGGTACCTCTGGCCCGCACAGCACCTGGCCCGCACACCGCCGCGCCGAGGCCTCGCCGCGGCTCGTCCAATGCCCGTCACCAGGCTCAACGCTCAGCCTGCCCTTCGACGTCCCGGCAGACACCGTCCGGACTCCGCGACTTTGTCTACGATTTCCTTGCCGACACTCGGCAGCCCGACGGGGGGAGACACGAGAGCTGTGGCAGACACCGACCAACGCCCTGGGTGGCCCATCGAGCACGAAGAGCAGGTCACAGGGCTGCCTGGCACGAGCCTCACCCGGCTGCCCCGGGCTGCCGTGCTGGCTGCCGCCGATGCCCGCCTGCACGCCGGGCTGCTGGGCAACTACCTCGACGTACTCGCCTCCACCGCGGACAGCGGGCGGCGGCTGACCCGGGCCGAGCTCGACACGTTCCGGGCCCTCGGCCAGGCCGCCGCCGAATCCGGAGCCTCGCTGCCCGCGCTCGTCGACCTCTACCTGTCGGCGACCTGGCGGGTCTGGCCGTCGCTGCCCACCGTCCGGCAGGCCGATCGCCTGGCCCGGTCCTCGGCGCACGGCCCGCAGCCGCGCGAGGCGGCCGGCCGGCCCGCCGAAGCAACCGGAGGGCCCGCCGAGGCAACCGGAAGGCCCACTGGCACAGGGCCGACTGTCGGCGCCGTCTCACGTACCCGCGCGGCGGCCTCCGCCGTCCTGCGTGCCAGCGACGACGTGGTCGCGGCGGTGTGCGAGGGCTATGAGCGCGCTCGGACGGCCCGCGCGCGCTCGGAGGAGGCGCTGCGCCGCGAGCTGGTCGACGACCTGCTGACCGGCACCTCGGAGGTGGGGCTGCTGCTGGAGCGAGCCGCGGCGTTCGGGTTCCGGCTGGAGGCTCCCCATGTCCTGCTCGTGTCTGCCGGGAGCCGGCGTTTCCTGGACGGCCGCGCCGTGGTCCGCGAGATCGAGGAGACGCTGCGCCGGCAGTGCCCGACGGAGCCGCTGGTCGCGACGAAGGACGGCATGCTCGTCTGTGTCGTTCCGCAGGAGTCCGAGCTGACCCTCCCGGTGACGCTGGGCGCGGCCAGCCTCCCTGCGGACGCTGCCGCCGGCACCGGGATGGATGCTGACGGCCACTCGGCCTTGCCCGGCGGCGCCGGATCCGAGGGCGGTGTGGTCCGGTCGGGCCAGGTCGTCGCCGACCCGCCCCCCGGACAGGGCCCCACCGTCCACACCCGCGCGGACGGTGGTTCCGGGCACCCTCGGATCGACCGTCCGACCGCCGACCGGACGTCCCCGCGAACCGTCGCGCCCCGCGGTCGACGGCGGCTGGACCCGCCTGAGGCCGGGGATGTCGGCTTCGCCCCGCTGCCCGGCGTCGCGCCGGCGCAGGCCGCTCCGACCGCCGCGATCCGGGCGATCACCCGGCGCCTGGCGGTCGAGCCGGAACTGGTCTGGCGGCTCGGGGTGAGCCGGGCGCGTAGCGGCGTGGCCGGGGTTCGGATCAGCTTCGAGGAGGCGCGCAACGCCGTCGAGCTCGCCGGGCGGATGCGGTTGGACGGCCAGGTCGTGCACACCGACGACCTGCTGATCTACAAGGTGCTCCTGCGGGACCGGGAACCGCTCGAGGAGCTCGTCGACACGGTGCTGCGCCCGCTGCGGTCGGCGCGGGGCGGGGCGGCACCGCTGATCGAGACTCTCGACGCCTATTTCGCGACCGGCGGTGTGGCGCTCGCGGCCGCCCGGCGGCTGCATCTGTCCGTCCGTGCGCTCACCTACCGGCTGGACCGGATCCACGCGCTGACGAAGCACGACCCGACCTCGCCGACCGACCGCTACGTGCTGCAGACCGCGGTGATCGGCGCGCGTCTGATCGACTGGGAGGGTGCGTCCCGGCGGCGGTCGGGTGATCCGGGCAGTTGATCGAGCAGGGCGACCGGTCGGGCGATGGGATCGGACGGCCGGAACGACCTGATCGGGGCAGGCCCGGCGACGCGGTCGGGAAACTGTCGGTGGCGTGTGGTGTTCTGGAAATCGTGAGCACAACGTTCGAACGCCCCACGACGGACCTGCAACGCTCGGCGGCGCCGTTCCAGGTCGTCTCGGAGTTCGCCCCGGCTGGTGACCAGCCGGCGGCGATCGACGAGCTCGCCCGCCGCATCCAGGCCGGGGAGAAGGACGTCGTGCTCCTCGGCGCGACCGGAACCGGCAAATCGGCGACGACCGCGTGGCTGGTGGAGCGGCTGCAGCGGCCGGCCCTCGTCATGGCACCGAACAAGACGCTGGCGGCCCAGCTCGCGAACGAGTTCCGGGAGCTGCTCCCGCACAACGCCGTCGAGTACTTCGTGTCCTACTACGACTACTACCAGCCCGAGGCGTACATCGCCCAGACGGACACATACATCGAGAAGGACTCCTCGATCAACGAGGAGGTCGAGCGCCTGCGGCACTCCGCGACGATGAATCTGCTGACCCGCCGTGACGTGATCGTGGTGGCCAGCGTGAGCTGCATCTACGGCCTGGGCACCCCGCAGGAGTACATCGACCGGATGGTGCGCCTGCGGGTGGGCGACGAGTTCGGGCACGAGCGGCTGCTGCGCCGTTTCGTGGACGTCCAGTACGCCCGCAACGACGTCGCATTCACCCGCGGGACGTTCCGCGTGCGTGGGGACACCGTCGAGGTGTTCCCCGTGTACGAGGAGCTCGCGGTCCGGATCGAGATGTTCGGCGACGAGATCGAGCGCCTGTCGTACCTGCACCCGCTCACCGGTGAGATCGTCCGCGAGGCGGAGGAGATCTTCGTCTTCCCGGCGACGCACTACGTCGCCGGGCCCGAGCGCATGGAGCGGGCGATCACCGGCATCGAGGCCGAGCTCACCGGGCGGCTCACCGAGCTGGAGCGCCAGAGCAAGCTGCTGGAGGCCCAACGGCTGCGGATGCGGACCAGCTACGACATCGAGATGATGCGCCAGGTCGGCTTCTGCTCCGGAATCGAGAACTACTCCCGGCACATCGACGGCCGCGCCGCGGGCACCCCGCCGCACACCCTCCTCGACTACTTCCCGGAGGACTTCCTCCTCGTCATCGACGAGTCGCACGTGACGGTGCCGCAGATCGGCGGGATGTACGAGGGCGACATGTCACGCAAGCGCAACCTCGTCGACCACGGCTTCCGGCTGCCGAGCGCGGTGGACAACCGCCCGCTGCGCTGGGAGGAGTTCCTGGAGCGGATCGGGCAGACGGTGTATCTCTCCGCGACACCGGGCCCGTACGAGCTGGGGCGCGGCGACGGCGTCGTGGAGCAGATCATCCGGCCGACCGGGCTGCTCGACCCGGAGATCATCCTCAAGCCGACCAAGGGCCAGATCGACGACCTGGTCCATGAGATCCGCCTGCGCGCCGAGCGTGACGAGCGGATCCTCGTCACCACGCTGACCAAGAAGATGGCCGAGGATCTCACCGACTACCTGCTGGAGCTCGGCATCCGGGTGCGGTACCTGCACAGCGAGGTCGACACCCTGCGCCGGGTCGAGCTGCTGACCGACCTGCGCCGCGGCGAGTTCGACGTCCTCGTCGGCATCAACCTGCTGCGGGAGGGCCTCGACCTGCCCGAGGTGTCGCTCGTCGCGATCCTCGACGCGGACAAGGAGGGCTTCCTGCGGTCGGACAAGTCCCTCATCCAGACCATCGGGCGAGCCGCCCGTAACGTCTCCGGCCAGGTCCACATGTATGCGGACAAGATCACACCCTCGATGAGCCACGCCATCGAGGAGACGAACCGGCGCCGCGAGAAGCAGATCGCCTACAACACCGAGCGTGGGCTCGACCCGCAGCCGCTGCGCAAGAAGGTCGTCGACATCCTCGACGACATGGTGCGGGAGACGGCGGGCGGCGAGATGATCGGCGGTGGCGGTCGGGCACAGTCCCGGGGCAAGGCCCCCGCGCCCGGCATGAAGTCGAAGGCCGGTGACACGGTCGGCCGCTACGCAGCCGAGCTCGCCGGGATGCCGCGCGAAGAGCTGGCGCAGCTCATCCGCCAGCTCGACGACCAGATGCACGAGGCGGCGAAGGAGCTGCAGTTCGAGCTCGCCGCCCGGCTGCGCGACGAGATCAGCGAGCTGAAGAAGGAGCTGCGGGGCATGGACGCCGCCAACGTCCGCTGACCGCCATCGCGTGGGCCGGCGCGGCCGGCTCGGCCTACGCGGGGCTGGAGGTGTCGGCGGAGGCGGTTGTGCCGGCGGAGGCGGTTGTGCCGGCGGAGGCGGCGTCGCGGCGCCGGAGCAGCTCCTGCCAGACCTCCCGCACCCGCGCGCTCAGGTCGTCGATCGTCCCGCTGTTGTCGATGAGGATGTCGGCGACGGCGCGTCGCTGCTCGTCGGTGGCCTGGGCCGCCATCCTGGCCTCGGCCTGGTCACGCGGAAGGCCACGTCGGGCCAGTCGCTCCAGGCGGAGCTCCCGCGGCGCCTCGACCACGAGGACAAGGTCGTAGCCTCCATGCGAGCCACCCTCGACGAGCAGCGGCACATCGTGGATCACGATCGCGTCCGCCGGGGCCGCGGCGATCCGCCGCTCCATCGTCGCCCGGATCAGGGGGTGGGTGATCGATTCCAGCCGCCGACGGCTCGCCTCGTCCGCGAACACCACCTGGCCCAGGGCCGCCCGGTCCAGCGCGCCGTCCGGCCCCAGCATGGCCGGGCCGAAGGCGGCGACGACCGCGGCCAGGCCCTCGCTGCCGGGCTCGACGACCTCCCGAGCGATGCGATCCGCGTCCACCAGGTAGGCACCGTGGCCCACCAGGAGCTCCGACACGGCGCTCTTGCCCGACCCGATACCGCCCGTAAGGCCCACCATCAGCACGTAGGTGAGTGTGCCAGGCGGCGCACGGCGGCGGCGGTCCTGCAGGTCAGCCGAAGGCGGCGAGAACCACCCGAGGGGCGGACCGGGGCAGGCCCTGCCGCGGGGTAAGACTGGACGAGTGGAGCCGCACCCGACCGGCACGACACCGGACGACGTGACCAGCCGGCACGGCGTCACCAACCAGCGGCACGGCGTCACCGGCCCGCATGACGTCACCAGCCCGCACGACGTCACCGGCCGCACCAGCGTCACCGGCCGGGACGGCGTCCCCGGCCGGCGCGGCCGGGTGTCGGCCCGGCTCCTCACCCGGCTCTGGCCGACGTTGCTGACCGGCGCACTGCTGGGCGCCGGCGGGCTTGGCCTCGCGTTCCTGCCCGCGTTGGCGAGCTCCGCTCCACTGCTGCTCATCGCGATGCGACCGACGGTGTCGGTCCTGCTCCTCGTCGGCGGTGAGGTCGCGTTCGTCCCCGCGCTGCTGGTCGCGACGGTGTTCCGGGCCTCGCTGGACGTCGGATACTTCGGCCTCGCCCGCCACAACGTGCAGTCGTTGTTGTTGCGCCGGGTCGGCACCAGCCGGCTGGTGGCCGCGCTCTCACGGCACCGGGCGCAGCGCGGCCTCCTGTGGTTCTGCCTCGTGAACACCAACCTCGCCGTCGACGCGGCGCTGGGCACAGGCTCCGTGCCGCTACGGCGCTTCCTGCGGTTCGTCGTCCCCGGGTCGGCCATCTCGGCCGCGCTCTACCTGTCAGCCGGCAGCGCGCTCGCTCCCTGGACGCAGGACCTCGTCCGCTGGTTGGACGACCATGCCGGGATGCTGATCCTCGGCGGGGTCGCGGTGGCCGCGGTCCACACCCTGGCGCTGCTGATCAACCGACGGCTCCACAAGGGCGGCACAAAAGGACACAACGATCAGTCTGGACATCAACCCGCGTAGCGACAAAGGTCGACTGCGACGGGTCATTCCATCCCGAACGGCCCGGCGAGCGCTGCCCACTGCGACGGCATCACCCGATGGAACGTCGCCTGATGAGGAGTCTCCCGATGAGCGTTCATCGTCGTTGCGCACCCTGTGCCGTGCCGCCGCACGTGTTGGAGCGCATCGCACGTAACGGAAACGACGAACAGCGGTCCTGGGCCCTTTCCACCATGGCCCAGGACGCGTCCCATCGCACGGTGCGAGTGCACAACGCCTTCCTGCGCGCGGCGCAGCGCACGGCGGCACCGCCTCGCCTCACCCCGACCAGCGGCCCGCGCCGCACCGTCGGCGACGCGAAGGAAGCCGAGGAGCTGCCCGGTGTGACGGTGCGCGCCGAGGGTGACAACCCGGTCGACGACACCACCGTGAACGAGGCGTATGACGGGCTCGGTGCCACGTTCGAGTTCTTCCGAGCCACCTACGGCCGGGATTCCATCGACGACGACGGTATGGCCTTACTCGCGACGGTCCACTACGGCAGCCATTACGACAATGCATTTTGGAATGGCCGACAGATGGTGTTCGGCGATGGCGACGGCGAGCTGTTCAATCGTTTCACCGTATCGCTGGACATCATCGGCCACGAGCTCGCCCACGGCGTCACCGAGGACGAGGCCCAGCTCATGTACCTGAACCAGTCGGGTGCGCTCAACGAGTCGATGAGCGACGTGTTCGGTTCCCTGGTACGGCAGTTCCAGCGGGGGGAGACCGCCGAGCAGGCCGACTGGCTCATCGGCGCGAGCCTGCTCACCGATGCCGTGCACGGCGTGGCGCTGCGCTCCCTGAAGGAGCCCGGAACGGCGTATGACGACCCTGTGCTCGGCGACGACATCCAGCCGGCGCACATGGACGACTACGTGCGCACCAATGCTGACAACGGTGGGGTGCACATCAACTCGGGAATCCCGAACAAGGCCTTCTACAACGTGGCGATCGCGCTCGGCGGGCACGCGTGGGAGCGCGCGGGTCAGATCTGGTACGAGGCGTTGCGCTCCCCTCAGCTGCGCCCGAACGCCACGTTCCGCTCGTTCGCCACCATGACGACGAGGCAGGCGCAGGTCCTGTTCGGCGCGGACGAGACGAAGACCGTCCGGGAGGCCTGGGCTGCCGTGGGCATCTCGGTCTGATCCGTCTTTCGCGGGCTGTCTCTCACAGGTCTTCGTGGGTGTCGGTCAGACACCCACGAAGGAGGCCGGAGCCGGGCGGCCGGCGGCTGCCGAGTCGCGTGCCGCCGCCATCGCCAGGGCCTGGTTCTCGGCATCCACGAGCGCGCTGCTCAGCGGTGCCTGGCTCCTGGTGATGGCGATCCCGACCGCGAGTGGAGCGGCCGACTCCCGCCGCCAGGCTCGGCGCAGCTCCGCGACGACTGTTTCGGCACCTTCGCGGCCACCAGCTGGAACGGCCAGCACGAACTGCCGCTCCGCCCAGCGTGTGGAATGGTCCGGGTCCTGCGCCACGGCTCGTAGATCACGGGCGAAGCGGGTGAGCCGCTGATCCGGGCCGGGGCGCCGGGCCGCCGTCGAGTGCCCGTTACCAGCAGGCCCGCCGGCCTCCCCAGGCCCGACGACCTCTCCGGCCTCTCCGATCCCTCCCCCGCCGACTTCTCCGGGCTCACCGGCCTCGCCGGGCACGTCGACGAGGCAGACCGCGGTGCCGGACGGGCAGTGGCCGAGCTCGCTCAGAAATGCCGATCTGGTGGCGAGACCGGTGGTGTTGTCAGTCCGGCGCCCGTGGCCGGGGCGCCCGGCGGTGAGCAGGCGACCGATCCCGTGGCCGGCCTGCCCCGTCAGCAGCCCGATCGCCTTGTCGAGCGCCGGGTCGATCACGGGATACGGCCTGGACCAGCGCAGGCACAACGCACCGACCACCCCGCCAGGGCCTGGCAGCGGGACGATGAGCACCGAGGCGATCTTCTCGGCTCGGGCTGTCTCGGCGTTGAATCCGGCGTAGGAGGGCGCATCGGGCACGAACAGCGGGCGGCGGGTCCGCAGCACGGCCCCGATGGCGGTCTGCTCCAAGCGACCGAACTTCTGCCCCGGTCGGATGATGGCCCTGACCCCCGGAGCCGTGGAGGAATCGACGGCGGTGAACCAGTCGGCGCCGGGCTGGTCCGCGACCAGCCCGGTCGCCGCGTCCGCGCCGGTCAGGTGACGCACCGCGTCGGCGAGCAGCCAGACCGCGGCCGGGACGTCTCCCCGGCCGTCAAGCTGCTCCAACGCCCGGGTGGTGTCAGTGACCACCTCCAGCAGCGCGCACTCCCTGCGGGTGTCCATCATCGCGATGGTGTGCCGCGCGATGCTCTCCAGCGCCTCCCGCTGCCCCGGGCTGAGCCGCCGCGGGATGCGGTCACTGATCGTGATGGCGGCGATCGCATGGCCGTCGGACGTCCGCACGGGCACGCCCGCGAGGAAGCGCACGATCCGTGCCCGGAACGCGCGGGTGCCGTGCGCGAATCGGGTGTCCAGCGTGGCGTCCGGGACCTCCATCATCTCGCCGGCCGCGACGGTGTGTGCGGCGATGCCGACCCTGGCCGGGACATCGGGCATCTCGTGGCCGAAACGGCCGACGTAGACCTCCGAGTCGGTGTCGACCATGATGACCGAGCCGACGTCACAGCCGGTCATAGCGGTCGCGAGCGCCGCGACGTCGTCCAGCGGGTAGGCCCGCTGCCGGAACACGATGTCGTAGCGGCGCACGGCGGCGATCCGGGCGGCCTCCCGGTGGGTCAGCGGAGCCGGGATCCCGAATCTGCTCGCCTGCTCCGCCGTGAAGGTGACGTTCATGGTGCCCGGCGCCGGCTGCTCGGCCCGGTCGGTGCTAGGCGCCGGATGCTCGCCCCGGTCGGGGCCCCGTGGCACACCGGCCCGCGACACCCAGCCGTCGCTGAGCACCTCACCGACGTCGGTGGGTTCGTCACTCACCTTCGCCGCCCGCTCGGCGAGCAGGCCCGCGAGGCCGTCGGGTGACCGAGGCCGGGAGATCGCGTCGCCCTGCAGGATGTCGCAGCCGAGCTCGGTCATCAGGCGCAGGGTCCGCTCGTCCTCGACGCCCTCCCCGACGACCCGCAGGCCGAGGCGGTGGCCAAGGTCGAGCACCGACCGGACGATCGCGGCGTCCTGCAGACTGCCGCGGACGTCCACCACGAAGCCTCTGTCGATCTTGACCTCGTCGAACGGCAGGGCCTTGAGCATCTCCATCGAGCTGTAGCCGGTACCGAAGTCGTCCAGCGAGAGCTTCACGCCCTTGCTGCGCAGTTCGCGCAGCATCGCCGCGGCCCGGCCGGGCTGGGTGACCAGTGCGCTCTCGGTGATCTCCAGGGTCAGCAGGTCGGGCGGCAGCCGGTGGCGGGCCAGTGCCGCGGTCACCAGGTCGGGAAGATCGTCCAGGACGAGCATGCGGGGAGAGAGGTTCACCGAGACCGGCACGTGCAGCCCCTGGCCGCGCCACACCGCGCACTGACGCAGCGCCTCGTCGAGGACCCACCGGGTCATGGCACCAATCAACGCCGAGCGCTCCGCGATGGGCAGGAAAGCGCCGGGCGGCAGCAGGCCACGGGTCGGATGGCGCCAGCGGACGAGCGCCTCGACCCCGACGATCCTCCCGGTCGCGACGGCCTGCGGCTGGTAGAAGACGATGAGCTCATCGCGGGCGATCGCCGTGCGCAGCTCGGTGTAGAGCGAGATCTCCCAGGAGCGCACCCCGGCGATGCCGACGTCCCACAGCCCGACCCGTTCACCCTCCCGCTTCGCCCGAGACAGCGCGACATCGGCGCACGGGAGCAGCGCGGCGGTTGTCTCCCCGTCCCGCGGCGCGACCGCCAGCCCCACGCTCGCCTCGACGCCGACGCTGGTGCCCCGCACGTCGAACGGGCCCTCCAGCTGGCTCAGCACCGACATGGCGAGATCGCGCAGATTGCGGTCCCGGCGCTGCGTCGCCTGGGTCTGATCCCCCACCGTGCCGGCGGGATCCCCGGGGCCGCCCGAGCCGGCGGCGGTGTCCGGGGCACCTGGGTCACCCGGACCGGTGGGGCCGCCCGGCGGGCCGGTGATGACCAGTGCGAACTCGTCGCTGCCCAGGCGGCCGATCAGCGACGGGCACGGCTTCACCCGAGCCAGCGCACGGGCGAACTGGCGCAGCAGCTCGTCCCCGCCCTCATGCCCGAGTGCGTCGTTGACCTCCCGGAACCGGTTGATGTCGATCAGGAGGAAGGCGACCTCCTCACCCCGCTGACGCGCACCCGCGATCAGCGGGTCTGCGACGTGTGCCAGCCCGCTGCGGGCCACGAGCGATGTCAGCGGGTCGGAGTGGGCCTGCCGGCGACCCCACTGGAGGAGGCCGAACATGACCATGCATCCGCCGAACGTGCTGACCATCGCCGTGAGCAGCATCGCGGGTGGGTTGGCCAGGTCGGGATTGGCCCAGGCGGCGAGCAGCATGGAGCTGACGAGTGCCCCGGCCAGTGCCACGGCGTGCCGGAACCGGAGAAGCCCGGCGAAGCTGGCGATCCACGGGAACCACAGCAGAAACACCTCGCCTGCACTGCGGGGAGAGGCGTCCGCGGCCGCAAGGCCCAGACCGGCCGCCATCGACAGGGCGGAGATCAGGGGAAGCCAGGGCCGGTCGTCGCCCTGCTCCCCGACCAGGCGCCGGATCACGGCGACGTTCACCAGCGCGATGCCCAGCCCGGCGAAGGATCCGGGCCGGAGATAGCCCGGCGACGCCGGCACGAAAGCGATGATCAGGAAAAACCCGGCCATTCCGACCAGGAGAACCGCGAGCAGGCGGCGACCGTCAACCACGATCGGACCGCTGGGCACTCCTTGAGAATTCCCGCGCCCGACGCCCCCGACACCTCGGTGGCCCCGCGCAGGGGCACCGGACGTCCGACGTCCGACGCAGGGGCGTCAGGGGCCAGGGGTGTCAGTGGCCGGCGTCATCCCAGGTGAGCCCTGAGCCGACGCTCACCTCCAGCGGCACGGACATCTCGTAGGCGGCCCCCATCTCGGCGCGGACCAGTGCCTCGACCTCCACCCGCTCGCCGGGCGCGATCTCCAGGACGAGCTCGTCGTGAACCTGCAGCAGCAGCCGTGAGCGCAGGTCCCGCGACCGCAGCGCCCGGTCGACACCCAACATCGCGATCTTGATGATGTCGGCGGCGGACCCCTGGATCGGGGCGTTCAGCGCCATCCGCTCGGCCATCTGCCGGCGCTGGGTGTTGTCGCTCGTCAGGTCGGGCAGGTAGCGCCGACGCCCCATGATGGTCTCGGTGTAGCCGTCGCGCCGGGCCTGGTCGACGACGCCGCGCAGGAAGTCCCGTACGCCGCCGAACCGGGCGAAGTAGGCGTCCATGTGCTCGCGGGCCTCGTCCGGGGCGATACCGAGCTGGCCGGCCAGCCCGAACGCGGACAGGCCGTACGCCAGGCCGTACGACATCGCCTTGATGCGCCGCCGCAGCTCCGGGTCGACCTCCGACACCGGCAGGTCGAAGGCCTGCGCGGCGACGAAGGTGTGCAGGTCCTCCCCGGACGCGAACGCCTCGATGAGCCCCGCGTCGCCGGACAGATGCGCCATCAGCCGCATCTCGATCTGCGAGTAGTCGGCCGTCAGCAGCGTCTCGTACCCCGGCCCGACGACGAACGCGCGGCGGATCTGGCGGCCCTGCGGGGTCCGGATCGGGATGTTCTGCAGGTTGGGATCCGTGGACGACAGCCGGCCGGTGGCGGCGATCATCTGGTTGAAGGTGGTGTGGATCCGGCCGGCGTCGTCGATCATCGGGATCAGCGAGTCGACGACCGTCTTGAGGCGTGCGACGTCCCGGTGGTGCAGCAGCACGGGGATCAGCGGGTGGTCGGACTGGGTCGCCAGCCACGCCAGCGCGTCCGCGTCCGTGGTGTAGCCCGTCTTGATCTTCTTGGTCTTGGGCAGGGCCAGCTCGTCGAAGAGGATCTGCTGGAGCTGCTTGGGCGAGCCGAGGTTGAACGACCGCCCGACGAGGCCGTGTGCCTGCGCGGCGACGTCCGCCACCTCAGCGCTGTAGTGCTTCTGCAGCTCGGTGAGGTGCTCCTCGTCGGCCGCGATGCCCGCGCGCTCCATCCGGGCGAGCACGTGCACCAGCGGGAGCTCCATCTCCCGCAGCAGCCGGGCCGCCGAACGGCGTTCCAGGTCGCCGTCGAGCGCGGCGGCCAGCTCGAGCGCGGCGCGGGCGCGGATCGCGTCCGCCTCGGCCTCGTCCGCCTCGCCGGAACCGTCCAGAGTGAGCTGGCCGTTCGTCTCCGTGTCCGACTTGAGCTCGCGGTGCAGGTACCGCAGGGTCAGATCGGCCAGGTCGAAGGAGCGCTGGCCGGGCAGGGCCAGGTAGGCCGCGAGCGCGGTGTCGCTGGTGACGCCGGCGAGGGTGAAACCGGCCTCGGCGAGCGCCAGCATCGGGCCCTTGAGGTCGTGCCCGGCCTTGGCCCGGTCCGGGTCGGCGAGCCAGGCGCCCAGGGCCGCGGAGTCCGCCGCGGTCAGCGCGGTCGGGTCGATCCAGGCCGCGGCACCGTCGGCGGCGGCCAGCGCCAGTGCGGTGATCACGCCTGTGCCGCGCCCCCAGGAGCCGCGCAGGTGCAGGCCTGTCCGGCCGGGGCCGGCGGCGTGCGCGGCGAGCCAGGCGGCGACGTCGTCCGGCCCGAGCATGGCCAGGTCGACCTCGAAGCCCTCGTCGGCGCTGGGGGGCGCCACCGCCAGCGCGGCGTACAGCCGCTCCCGCAGCACCCGGAACTGCAACGTGTCGAACAGCTGGTGGACGGCCTCCCTGTCCCACGGGTGCAGGCGCAGGTCGCCCGGCCCGAGCTCCAGCGGCACCTCGCGCGCCAGCTCCGTCAACGACCGGTTGCGGATGACGTTCGCGAGGTTCGCCCGCAGCGAGGCACCGGTCTTGCCGCCGATCTCGTCGGCCCGATCGACCAGGTCGGCCAGCGAGCCGAACTGCTGGATCCACTTGGTGGCGGTCTTCTCCCCCACCCCCGGCACCGAGGGCAGGTTGTCGGACGGGTCGCCCCGCAGCGCCGCGAAGTCGGGGTACTGGGTCGGGGACAGGCCGTACTTCGTCTGCACCTCGTCCGGCGTGAAGCGGGTCATGTCGCTGATGCCCTTGCGGGTCATCAGCACGGTCACGTGCTCGTTGACCAGCTGCAGCGCATCCCGGTCGCCCGTGACGATCAGGACGTCCATCCCCTCGCCCGCGGCCTGGGTGGCCAGGGTGGCGATCACGTCGTCGGCCTCGTAGCCGGGGGCGCTCACCCCGGGCACGGCGAGGGCCTCGCAGACCTGGTGGATCAGCGCGACCTGGCCGACGAAGTCCGCCGGGGTCTCCGACCGGCCGGCCTTGTACTCGGCGTACTGGGTATGGCGGAACGTCGGTGTCGGCAGGTCCCACGCGACGGCGACGTGGGTGGGCTTCTCGTCCCGCAGAGCGTTGATCAGCATCGAGGTGAAGCCGTAGACGGCGTTGGTCGGCTGGCCGGTGCTCGTCGAGAAGTTCTCCACCGGCAGCGCGAAGAAGGCGCGGTACGCCAGCGAATGCCCGTCCAGCAGCAACAGCCGGGGACGATCCGCCACGGTAGCCGGGGACGCGGCGGACGGGGACGAAGTAGTCGCAGGCACGCGGCGAGTCTAGGACGTGGGTACGACAGGTCCGCGGACGTCCGGCAGGTGGCGACTGCCGCGCCCGGCGAGGTTCGCCCCCGTACGCCCCGCCCGACCGGCTCCGGCCCCGGCCGCGGCATTAGGGTTCAGGTCGTGCCCACACCGTCGACGGACCCAGACGAGCTACTCAACGAGCTCAACAAGCATCGGGGCGAACTCTCCGAGCGGATGGGGATCGTGCTCACGGAGGCCAGCGCGCAGCGGGTGACCGCCACGATGCCGGTCGCCGGCAACCGCCAGCCCTACGGCCTGCTGCACGGGGGCGCCTCCGTGGTCCTCGCGGAGACGGTGGGCTCGGTCGCCTCGATGCTCACCGCCCAGCCCGGCCGGATCGCCGTCGGCATCGAGATCAACGCGACGCATCACCGCGCGGCCACCGACGGGACGGTGACCGCGGTCGCCACACGGATCCACGCGGGATCGACCCTGGCAACCTACGACATCCGGATCACCGACGAGGCCGGCCGGCCGGTGTGCACCTGCAGGCTGACCTGCATGCTCCGGGACCGCCCGCCCGGTTCCGGCTCGGTTCCCGGGTAGCACCCGCGCTGTTCCCGGGCAGCGCTCGCGCTGCTGCCGGGTAGTGCCCGCACTGTTCCCGGAAAGCGCCCCGATTTCCCGGCGAGAACAGCTGCGTCAGAACACTCAGGCCACCTCGGCACACCCGCGGCGTTCCGCCCGCCCGGCCGTGCTGCTACTTTCGTCCCAGGTGGGCGCCCGGGGCGGCCGAGTAGAAAACGCCGGGCACGGGGAAGGTTCGGACGGCACCAAAGTCCTTCCCGGGCATCCGCCAGAGTCAGCCGGCTGACTCCTCCACATCCAGTTCCGCCGTACCAGTCTCCGCCGCAAGTCTCTTCCCCACTTCTTCTTCCGGCACTTCCTCCGACACCGTCCGCTCCGGCGCCGCCTGCTCCGCCTGGTGGTTGCCGCCCAGGTAGGCGTCACGCACCCGGGGATCACGCGCGAGATCCGCGGCGGTGCCCTCCAGCACCACGCTGCCGGTGTCGAGGACATAGCCCCGATGGGCTATCCGAAGCGCGGCCGCCGCGTTCTGCTCGACCAGCAGAACGGTCACACCGTCCGCGTTGATCTCCCTGATCACCGCGAAGATCGTCGCGACCAGCTTCGGGGCCAGGCCGAGCGACGGCTCGTCCAGCAGGATGAGGCGAGGGCGCGCCATCAGCGCACGGCCGATCGCCAGCATCTGCTGCTCCCCACCGGAGAGGGTTCCCGCCGGCTGCCTGGACCGTTCCGCGAGCCGGGGAAACAGCGTGTGCACCCGCTCCAGCTCACGGCGCGTGCTCTCGCGCGAGCGGCGGGCATCGAGGAAGCTCCCCAGCGCCAGGTTCTCGGCGACCGACATGGCCGGAAAGATCCGCCGGCCCTCCGGGACGTGGCTGATACCGAGCGCCGCGACCCGATGCACCGGCAGGTTCGCCTCCGAGTCGCGCCCCGGGACCGGCGCGGCGGAGCCGGGGCGGCCGCTGCCACGAGGACTGCGGCGAGAGCGGCGGTGAAGGCCGCGGCCGGAGTTGGGGCCGGGGCGAGGGCTGCCGGCGAGCGGCGCGCCGTCGAACCAGACCGATCCGCGCACAGGCGCCAGCAGCCCGGAGATCATCCGCAGGGTCGTGGTCTTCCCTGCGCCGTTCGCGCCCAGCAGGGCCACCACCTCGCCGGAGCGGACCCGCAGCGAGATCCCGCGGACGGCGGTGACCGCCCCGTAGGCGACCTCGACGTCCCGCACGTCGAGCAGCGGGACGTCATGGCCGCCGTCGCCGCCGTCGCCGCCGTCGGTGGTCCTGGCCGGAGTCGTGGCCGCGGTCATCGTCGGCCCTCCCTGCCGTCGGCCCGGTCGCCGGCCTGGCCAGCGGTCCGGTCTCCGGCTCGGTCGTCGGCCCGGCCGTCGGAGTCGCCGAGGTAGGCCTCGACCACCGCGGGGTCGGACCTGATCTGCTCCGGCGACCCCGTGGCGATCACCCGGCCGAAGTTGAGCACGACGATCGAGCGGGCCACCGCAGCCACCAGTCGGATGTCGTGCTCGATGAGCAACACGGAGACACCCTGGTCGACGATGGCGCGGATCAGCGCCACCAGGTCGCGCCGTTCCGACGCGGTGGCGCCGGCGGCTGGCTCGTCCAGCAGGAGCAGGGACGGGCTCGTGCCCAGCGCCCGCGCGATCTCCAGCCGCCGTTGCTCCCCGTAGGCCAGGCTGCCGGCCGGCCACCGCACCCGGTGCCGAAGCCCGACGAAGTCCAGCAGGAGATGGCTGCGCTCGAGGATCTCGCGTTCCTCCCGCCGCACGGCCCTGGTCGGCACCAGCCCGCGCAGCGCGCCCGCGCGGGCCCTGACCTCCACACCGACCTGCACGTTCTCGACCGCGGACATCTCGGGGAACAACCGGATGTTCTGGAACGTCCGCGCGATGCCGACCCGCGCGACCCGGTGCGGCGACCGGCCGACGAGCTCGACCCCGCCCTCCCCCACACCCTCCAGGGCCGAAGCGCCTGCCGGGTTCGCGGAGGTGGCTGGGGCTGTCGGCCAGAACCGTGCGCTGCCCTGCTGCGGCCGGTAGGCACCGGTGAGACAGTTGAACAAGGACGTCTTGCCGGCCCCGTTCGGGCCGATGACAGCGAGGACGCTTCCCCGGCCCTGCCGCAGGGAGACCCCGTCGAGGCTGGTCAGCCCACCGAAGCGCAGGGTGACGTCCCGGACGTCGAGGATCGGGTCGGCCACCGACGGCCGCGGCTGCGGAATCGTCCGCGAGATCGGCGCCGGAAGTGGCCGCGGAACTGTCGCGCCGCTCAAGAGACCACCCCCGGCGACGCCTGGTCGGCCACGCCACGGGACGTCCCGGCTGCCCCGTCGGAATCGACGGACTCGACGGACTCGACGGACCTGTCGCGGGACGGCCCGGACCCGCGGGGGCGATGCGCACGTGGTGGCAGCAGCCCCTCCGGCCGGAAGATCATCATCAGCACCACCACGGCGCCGAAGTAGATGAAGCGGTCGGCCGGCGGCACCGTGTCCCGCAGCAGGAACGCGGTTCCCTGCAGGACCAGCGCGCCGAGCACCACCCCGAGCCGAGAGCCCATCCCACCGAAGATCACGATAGTGAGCACGAGCAGCGAGGCCTGCAGGCCGAAGGACTGCGGGTTGAAGAACTGCTTGGTCGCGACCACCACGCCGGCGAATCCCGACACGGACGCACCCACGGCGAAGGCCAGCAGTTTCATCCGCATGGTCGCCACACCGGTCGCCTCGGCGGCGACCTCGTCCTGGCGGATCGCCGTCCAGGCCCGTCCCGTCCGCGAGCGTTCCCAGCGCCCGAACACCACCATCACCAGCACGATCAGCGCGATCAGCAGGTAGTAGTACGGCAGCGGGTCCAGGCCCCAGGAGTAGCGGACCCCGGGCAGCTCCACCGACAGCGGCGGCAGGCCGAAGACGCCCCGGGGCCCGCCGGTGACACCGTCCGCGTTGTTCGCCAGCAGTTGGACGATCTCCCCGAACCCCAGGGTCACGATGGCCAGGTAGTCCCCGCGCAGGCGCAGCGTCGGGCCGCCGAGGACGACCCCGGCGACCGCCGCCACCAGCAGCGCGATGGGCAGTACGAAGAACGGGTTGAGCTGCCAGGGCGCGTGCCAGGGCATCGCGTCCGCCGAGGTCAGGTAGGCGGTCGTGTAGGCACCGATCGCGAAGAACGCGATGTAGCCGAGGTCGAGCAGCCCGGCGTAGCCGACGACGACGTTGAGGCCCAGCGCGAGCAGCGCGTAGATGCCGATCTCGCTCACCAGGGCCTGCTGCGCGGCGGTCGGCAGCACCGGCGGAACCGCCAGGGCAACCGCGAGCAACGCGGCGTGGCCGAGCACCGCCCCACGCCGCCCGGACAACCAGGTCGCGCCGGGCCGGGTGGCGGCGCCAGCACCGTTGCCATTGCCATTGCCATTGCCGGCACCGGCACCGGCGGGGCCCGCCAGCCGGCCGAGGGCCGTCCCGCGCAGCGTGCGGGCCTGGGCGCGCAGCCGGTCGCGGCCCAGCAGTGCCGCCCACAGCACCAGCGCCGCGGCGGCGAAGAACAGCACCCGCGGGAACGCGAGGGACCCGCGGATCCCGGCGAGTGGATGATCCGCGTCGCCCGTCGGCCCCGTCATCACCGCCGCCAGCGCGGCGAGCAGGCCGGCGGTCCGCAGGCTGCGCAGCCGACCGCTCACGCCGGCCGGCCCAGGCGGGTCCCGAGCAGGCCGGACGGTCGAACCAGGAGCACGCCGACGAGCACGGTGAACGCGATGACGTTCTTGTAGGAGGCGTCGAACAGGTAACCGCCGAAGCTCTCGACCAGGCCGAGCAGCAGCCCGCCGAGCACCGCGCCGCGCACGTTCCCGATGCCGCCGAGCACCGCCGCGGTGAACGCCTTGATGCCGGGGACGAACCCCATCGTGTACGAGGCGTTGAACGTCATCGCGTAGAGGAAGCCGCCGGCACCCGCGAGCAGGCCGCCGAGCACGAACGTCACGACGATGACCCGTTGGACGTCCACGCCCATCAGTCCGGCGCATTCGGCGTCCTGGGCCACGGCGCGGATGGACAGCCCGAGGCGGGTGTCGGCCACCAGGTGGTCGACCGCGAGCAGCATCAGCAGCGCCGTCGCGGCGATGACCAGCGACTGGGTCGAGATCTCCGCCCCGAGGACGGTCACCACCGTGCGGTTGGCGAACAGGTCGGGGACGGGCACGCTCTGCCGCCCGAACTCCTTGCCCGCCAGGTTGAACGCGAACAGGGACGCCCCGATCGCGCTGATCAGGTAGGCCAGCCGCGGGGCTCCGCGCCGGCGCAGCGGGCGGTACGCGCACCGCTCCAGGGTGTACGCGGCCGCGCCACCGGCGGCCGCACCCGCCACGAGCCCGACGAGGACGAGCCCGGCGGCCGCCAGGCCGGCCGGGGTCGCACCGTCACCGGGCACCAGCGCCCGGCACGCGAACAGCCCGCCGAACGCCCCGAGCATGAAGACCTCGCTGTGCGCGAAGTTGATGAGCTGGAGGACTCCGTACACCAGCGTGTAGCCGAGGGCGATCACCGCGTAGAGCGCGCCGACCATCAGCCCGTCGACGGCCAGCTGGCTGATCTGCTCAGCCGAGCCCACGAGGCCCCCTCCGGCCCGGCCCGGTGACGGGATCGGTGGCCGGCTCGTTCACCAGGCCCAGTCCGGTCACCAGGCCGGTCACCGGGTCACCGCCCGGACTCAGGCCGGTCACCGGGTCACCGCCCGGACCCAGGCCGAAGCCCAGGTCCAGACCCGGAGCTGGGTCTGGACCTGGGCCGCATCGGGAAGGATCACGGCTTGATGAGCGAGCTGACCGGCCCGAGCACCGTCCGCTGGCCGTCCTTCACCTGGTAGACGTACACGGTCGAGCCCTGGACGTCACCGTTGCGCTCGAACTTGATCCGCTTCGTGACGCCGGGCATGTCCACCGACCCGAACGCCGTCCGGACCGACTCACGGTTCGCGTCGGTGCCGAGCTTGCGCAGCACGGACGCGATCGCGTTGGTGGCGTCGTAGGCCTCACCCGAGTAGGTCCCCGGCTTCAGACCGCTGTTGACCTTCTTGTACTCGGCGACGAAGGCGGCGGCGGACGGGTCGGTGTTCGCGTCCGAGCAGGGGCAGGTGATGAGCGCGCCCTCGGCGTTCGCCGTCCCGGCCTGGCGGATGAACTGGTCGTCGTTCGACCCGTCACCGCTGAGGATCGCGCCGTCGTACCCCTTGCCGCGCAGCGCCTTCGTCAGCAGCGCGTACTCCGGGTAGTACCCCGAGTAGTAGACGGCGTCCGCGCCGTCGGCCATGATCTTCGTGGCCTGCGAGGTGTAGTCCTTCGTCGGGTTGATCCCGTCATGGGTGAACGGGACGTCGGCCTGCTCCAGGCCACGCTCGATAGCGCCGGACAGGCCCGTCCCGTACTCGCTGCGGTCGTCGAGGGAGTAGACCCGCTTGGCCTTGACGACCTTGGCCAGGAACTCGGCCGCGGCGGCACCCTGGACCGTGTCCGGGGCGATCACCCGGTAGAAGCTGGTGAAACCGAGATCGGTGAGGGCCGGGTTCGTCGCCGACGGGCTCACCGACAGCAACCCGGCCTGGCTGTAAAGCGGCTCGCTGGACTTCGTCGGGCCGGAGAACACCGGGCCGACGACCGCCATCAGCTTGGGATTGTCGATCAGTTTCTGGGCGGCGGTCGGACCCTGCTCGGGCAGGCCCTGGTCGTCGGAGGCCACGATGCGCAGCGTGAAGGGAAGGCTCTTGTCCCCGTTCAGCTGCTCGACGGCGGTCAGGACGCCGTTGTAGGCGTTGATGCCGAGCTGCTGGCTGTCGCCGGACAGCGGGCCCTGGAATCCGATCAGGTATTCCTTCTTGCCGCCGTCGTCCGAGTCGCCGCCGCAGGCGGTCAGCGCCGCGCCGACCAGCGCGAAACCCGCGACCAGGGCGGCCATCGGACGCAGCGCCACCGTCCGTGCGGGTCTGGTTCGAAGAGGCCGTGGGGTGGCCGTCATGCAACGTCCTTCCGCTGCTTCCAACGGCGCGCGGGTGCGCTCCGCGGAGCGGAAACTAGTCGCTCACCCTCAGTCGCGAAAGCTCAAAGTGAGCGTGTCGCGACTTCACGTGTTACCCGCCTGCCCCGCCAGACGTCCGACCTCGAACCGTCAACCACCAGCTTCAACCTGCAACGGGACGAACCTCTCCGCCAGGACCGAGTAGAGGGCCACCCGCGGACTACGCAGGTCACCCCGCGCGTCGAAGGCGATCGGACCGGTGACACCGGCGTACTCACCGGCCCCGACCGCGTCGACGACGGCCGCCCGGGCGGCCTTGGTCACCTCCGTACGCCCCGGCAGCACCGCCGCCGCGGCCCGGATCAGCGCGCGGGCGGCGTCGTAGGCGTACGCCGCCACCGGCGGGATCGCGTCCGCACGCAGCACCGCGAGCTCCGCGTCCCGCGATCGCTGTACCGCACGCTCCTGCTCGGACAGATCCGAAGAACCTGACGAACTCGCCGCCGCACCGTCGGCGGCGCCGTCACCGCGCCGCTGGTTGGAACGGGTGTCGGCACTCGGCTGGACCTTGCCCTGCGGCGTCGCCGTCTCCGACCCGCCGGACTGCCCGCTCTGACCGGTCTGGCTGTTCTGGCTGTTCTGGCTGTTCTGGCTGTTCTGGCTGTTCTGGCTGTTCTGGGCGGTCGAGCCCGATTCCGACGCCGAGCCGGCACTGCTGCCGTCGGGCAGCAGATTGCCCAGTCCCTCGGGCGCGCCGAACCGCTTCGTGTAGGCCGCCACGAAGGCACCGGCGGACGGCAGCTGCGACGCCGGAACCGACAGATCGGTGATCACATCACCATCAGCGAGCGACTTCGCGCGCTCGACGTAGTCGTGACTGAGCAGCCCGTCGGCGCCCAGCACCTGCACCGACACGCCCTCGTCGGCGAAGGCCTGCCGCAGCTCCCCCGCGAACGCGGCCCCCGTGGCCAGGTACACCAGGTCCGGAGCCTCGTCCCGGATGGCCCGCGCCGTCTGCTCGATCTCGTCGTCGGTCGAACGGCCATCCACCCGGTGCACTGCCGGCACCGTCGCCCCCGCCTCACGCGCGTCCCGGGCGAACCGCTCCGCGAGGGTGATCATGCCGTAGTCGGGGCTGCCGTCGACCACACTGATCCGGGAACGGCCCAGCGTGTGGACCGCGTAGTCGGCCGCGACCGCGGAGAGCTGCTCATCCGTGCCGCTCAGCCGAAAATAGGTCGGATACGGGCGGTCGTCCGGGTCCTCCGGCCGCTCGGTCAGCGTCGGCTCCGCGTTCGACGGCGAGATCACCGGCAGGCCGGCCTCGCCCAACCTGTCCAGCGACACCATCGCCACACTGGAGCTCAGCGGCCCGACGACACCGATCATCCGCTCGTCGTCGGCGAAAAGGTCGGCGCCGGCCGCGCCACCATCAGGCCGGGACAGATCGTCGTTCGCGACGACCTCCAGCTTCCAGCCGGGAACGGTACCGTCCCGGTTGGCCTCCTCCACCGCCAGCGTGACGGCGTTGCGCACGCTGCTCCCGGCATCCGCCGACGCCCCGGACAGCCGCGCCATCACCCCGATCGACGCGACCCGCTCCGGGACCCCGCCGCCGTCATCCGACGCCGACACCAGCAGAAACCCGATCACACTCGGGATGGCCAGCGCCACCGCCGTGACCGCCGCGAGCAACGCCCGGCCACGGCCGGTCCGCGCCGAGCGGCCAACCCAGTGCCGAACCGCGCGAACTGCCGCCGTGACGGCACCAGCGACCTGCCGGGCACGCCCGACCGGCGGAGCATCCCGCTCGCCCGACGCCTGGATGTCATCCGGCACCTGATTTTCATCCGGCGCCTGGACGTCCTCAGGTTCCCGGAGGTCGCCAGGCACCTGAAGATCGCCAGATGCCTGGTCCTCGCCCTGCCTCGGCACCCGGGGACTGCCCGGGCTGGCGGCCACGTCCTCGGGGTCGTCCCGGGTCACGAGCCCGGCAGCGCCTCACCCGACAGAACCGCCTCCGCGACGGCCCGCATCGTCCGGCGCTGGTTCATCGACGTCCGCTGGATCCAACGGAACGCATCCGGCTCCGTCATCGAGTGCTCGGTCTGCAGCACACCCTTCGCCCGCTCGATGATCTTGCGAGCCTCCAGGCGGCCCTGCAGGTCCTCGACCTCGGCCTCCAGGCTGACGATCTCGGTGAACCGGCTCATCGCCATCTCGATGGTCGGCAGCAGGTCCTTCTTCTGGAACGGCTTCACCACATACGCCATGGCACCCGCCTCGCGGGCCCGCTCGACCAGCTCCCGCTGGCTGAACGCGGTGAGGATCACCACCGGGGCGATCCGATCCTTGGCGATCTTCGCGCCGGCGTCGATACCGTCCATCTTCGGCATCTTGACGTCCAGGATCACCAGGTCAGGGCGCAGCTTGCCGGCCAGGGCAACCGCCGTCTCACCATCGCCGGCCTCGCCGACGACCTCGTAGCCCTCCTCCTGGAGCATCTCCCGGAGATCCAGCCGGATCAACGCTTCGTCCTCAGCGATCAAGACCCGACGCGGCGTCGAGGAAGGCTGGCTCATCGAGTCGAACTCCCGGGTTCTACGGTGAACTGGCTCTGCAGTTGGCTGGCCACGATCACCACGAACAGGCGGCGAACGCGGGCCCCGACCCCTCCCGCCCGTAATCTGACCGGGTCGGGCGGTCGAATCGCACCCTACCCGGCTAGAGTCGTCCACGAGAGGTTCCGCTGCGCATCCCGCGCCGGAGACCTCCGTGCCGGCCCCGGTACTCCAACGGCAGAGAGACGGTGCTCAAACCACCGACAGTGTGGGTTCGAATCCCACCCGGGGTACGCGTGTGATGTCTCAGGACATCGGCATAGCCCTGAACCTACGATCTTGGTTCAGGGCGTCGTGCTTTTGCGGGCTGGTCCGCGGGGTCGACCGGTGGGCTGGTAGTCGCGGGTGGGGTCGATCGTGAGCTCCCGCAGCAGTTCGCCGGTGGTCGCGTCGACAACGCGGACGTGGAGGTCCTGGGCGAGCAGGACGACGTGGGTTCGGGGTGGGTTCGCCCGATACCGATGTGGTGCAGGCGGCCACCGACGCGCAGGGTGACCATGCCGGAGTCCTCGACCCGGTCGCGGCGGACCCGGTCGTGGGTGTCGCCCGTTCGGGCCTCGGTGTTCGGGGTGGCTTTCGGCAGGCTGGAGTAGACGGGGCACCGCTGACGGCACTCGCCGTTCTTGGGTTTGCCGTGTGTAGACATATAAGGCGGGTAGTTACCTTGCCGGGAGGGGAGTTGGTGTCAGGTCGGCATGTCTGTCTGGGGCCGCAGAGTGAGGTGCCCGAGCCGAGCGCGGCCGTCGTCGATCTACTCGGCCTGCTGCGGCGCCGAACCGGCATGGACCTGGCCTGGCTCGGCCGGTTCGACGGGCAGCTGCTGGTCCTGCAGGCGATGAGCGGGAACCCGCGCCCCTTCGGCCTGTCACCCGGCTGCAGTGTGCGGTACGAGGAGGGGCTGTTCGGGCAGGTCCGGAACGCGTCGCTTCCTCCGCTGATCCCGGACACCCGCCGCGACCCCCGCACCGAGTGGTCGACCTCGGTCCGCGAACTGGGTGTCGGCGCCTACGCGGCGATGCCGGTCCTCGACGCATCCGGCCGGCTCTACGGCCTGCTCGGCTGCCTGAACCGACACCCCCGGCCGTCACTCGGCGAGCGGGACGGCCGGCTGCTGTGGCTGCTGGCGGAGTTCCTGACGGGATACGTCAGCGACCTGCGCGAGATGTGGGAGGCCCGCAGTCGTACCTGGAGCCGAATCCAGAGCATGATCGACGAAGGTGATTTCACCATCGCCTACCAGCCCATCGTGGACCTGAGAACCGGGCGGCCCGTCGCGCTCGAAGCGCTGACCCGGCTCGAGAACTCCCCCCACGGCCCGGGATCCCTGTTCACCGACGCCGCGGACGTCGGCCTCGGCCCGGAACTGGAACTCGCCGCCATCCGCAGAGCACTGACCGCCTTACCGGAGCTGCCGGGCGGTGTCCGCCTCGCGGTGAACGCCTCCCCCTCGACCCTTCTCAACGGACTGGTCGGCGTCCTGCTCGAGTCCGGGGCACCGGAACGACTCGCTGTCGAGATCACCGAGAACGAGTACCTCGACGACGACCATGATCTGATCGCCTCGATCGGGACCCTGCGCGACCACGACGTCCGGATCGTCGTCGACGACATGGGAACCTGCTTCGCCGGGCTTCAACTCGTGCTGCGCCTACGCCCCGATGTGATCAAAATCGATCGTTTCATCGTCCGAGGGATGCCCACGGATCCCGCCCACCAGGCCGTCGCCGCGGGCGTCACCACCATCGCGCAGGCAATCGGATCCCGCGTCGTCGCAGAAGGCATCGAGACCACAGCCGAACTCACCGCAGCCCGCGACGCTTCCCTCGACTACGGGCAGGGATTCCTTCTCGGAACCCCCACCTCGAACCTACGCATCGCCTGCGCCCCGACCACCCCGCGCCCCAGCATCCGCCATGCACCGGCCGCCACCTGACTGACGCCATCGACTGGAGTACCAGCGAGGCGGTAGGCACGGATCGCCGAGCTTTGAAGGCCGTCAGCTGGTGCTCGCTCTCACCCTCGCGACCAGGCGTTCCATGGCGACGAGTGCGATGTCGTCGCTGAGGGAACCGCCCGTCCACTCGATGAGTGCGTCGACAAGGCGGGCGGTCCCGTCGGGCAGCCGCGCGTCGGTGAAGGCGTCCCGCACGGCTGGGATGACAGGGAAGAACTCCCGTGTGCGAGGGTTGCGGGCCTCAACCAGGCCATCGGTGTAGAAGAGCACCTGGTCGGACTGGACGAGAAGGACGGGGGCTGCCTTGGGTGCGACACCGAGCCCGAGTGGTGGCTGCCGGTCCGGGACGCCGAGTGCCGTCACCCTTCCCGCGCGGACCAGCAGTGGGTCGGGATGGCCGGCGTTGAGCAGGAGCATCCGCCCGGCATGGTCGACCTGGGCGACGACCGCGGTGACGAAGTCCTCGCCGTTCCCGTGGCCAAGCTTGGCGACCTCGCTGTCGAGTGCCGCGACCAGCTCCGCGGGGTCCTCAAGCCGCCCCGCCAGGGCCCGGAAGCAGCCCAGGACCCGGTTGGCGAGCCGGACCGCGTCGAGGCCCTTGCCCCGGACGTCCCCGACGAGCAGCCGCACCCCCCACCAGGTGTCCAGCACCTCATAGAGGTCTCCGCCGACAGCGGCTTCCACCGCCGCGCTGCGATACATCGCGGTGAACCGTAGGCCGTCGATAACCGCCGGGACCGGGTTCAGGATGGCACGCCGCGCGGCCTCGGCCACCTGGACGAGCGCGGTCATCCGGCGCTCCCGAGCCTGGCGGACCACACTCGCGGCCACGGCAATCCCGCCGCCGAGGGCGATACCGGCAAGCCGGACCACCATCGCGGTCCGGTTCTCTTCCGCTGGCGGTCCCACGAGCTGGTCCCAGATCGACACCGCACCCGCCCCGGCAAACGCCGCGATCGCGTAGATACCGGTCAACCACGGACCGACGATGCTCGCGGCCAGCAGGGGAGCTATGAGGACGAGCGCGATGACGACGAAACCAGGGCCGCCAGCCACGTCGATCAGACAGACCGCCACGATGATGACGAGCGGGAGCAGCGCCGCTGCCCGTGAACGGACTCGCCCGAAGGTCACACCAGACCTGGTACCCCCATCGGACGGATGCGAGCGCACCCTGCCCCTTCCACACGGCCCTGCTACCTGCCCGTCTCGCCCGGCCGGCCGGGACGAGGAGCGGCAGCGACGACAATCCATTCGCAGTCGCGCGGACGACGCACCCGGCAACGGCCAGTGCTCCTCTGACAGACTGGCGGCGCTGCGGGGCTGGTCACCGGCCGGTCACGCAGACGGACCGTCAGGCTGTGCTTATCGGGGGGATAACCATGATCGACGCGGTGCAGGTGCTGTGGTCACCGGCCGGGCAGAACCTGCCCTCGCTGGGTGGTCGGGAACTGGTTGATGTGACCGACGGCGACACACCGAACGTCCGCATGCCGATCCGCATGCTCTCGGTCGACACGCCGGAGGTGACCGCCCGTTCCACGGAGCGGGCCCAGGCCATCGATCAGGAGTTCCTACAGCTCGCTGGATGGATCAAGGACGGCCGCGCACCGATCTCCCCGGGCCTGGCCGCCTTCCTGCTGCCGAAGCTGGAGACCGGCACCGCCGGCACCCTCCAGTACGCGCAGGGCAAGGAAGCCTCGGCCTTCGCGAAGCAGAACATCGAGAAGCGGCTGACCAAGCCGAACGGCAGCAGGCGCAACCTGTTCATCCGCGCCGCGCAACCGCCCTTCGACACCAACAGCCGGCTCCTGGCCTACGTCGCTCCCGACTACACCGAGGCCGAACGGCGCAACCTCACCCGCGAGCAGCGTGCCACCTTCAACCTGGACCTCATCGCGGCCGGATGGGCCGCCCCGTTCGTGATCTATCCGTCCATCCCCGGCGAGCTCGATCTGCCGCTGCTCCTGGAAGCGGCCACGGCGGCGGCCGACCCGCAGGCCCCCAAGGGCATCTGGGCCAACCCGCACACCCTGCTGGCCTACGAGTACCGAGCGGTCGAGAAGCTCTACCGCGTCACGAAGAAGAAGGTCGACGGCGAGTCACTGCGCGCCGGTGAGGCGACGTCCTGGCGCGAACGCTACTGCGCCGACATGCGCACTCGTCTGCTCCACGGGCCGGAGGACTACTTCACCATCCCGCCGCAGTACCGCCTGTGGTTCTGGCCGCAGGACGTGACCGAGGCCATCGGGCGGCTCAACCTGGTACCGGCGCCGCGGCTGGTCGGCGCGGAATGACGCCTGCAGTTTCCACGCACCTCCCGCTTCGACCCGGGCAGCGCCCAGGGGCCGCCCGATACGAGCGACCCCTGGGTTCCTGAGCTGCGGTGGCCGATCGGATTCGGCGCCGGCGCGACCGGGCGGAGGCGACGAGTGCGACGACTGGGGCGCAGGTACCGCAGTTGGAAACGATCAGAGAGTCGTGGCGCGGCTGAGCCTACGCGATCGCGGCGATGTCCCCGTCGTCGAAGTAGATCGCCTGGTGCAGTCGGCCTCCGAGAGCGGCGGCGTAGCGGGCGACCACGTCCTGACCGGACAGCGAGCCCTGTTCGATCTGCGAGATCCTGCCCTTGGTCACCCCCATCCGCTCCGCCACCTGCTGCTGAGTCAGCCCCCGCGCCCGACGCACTTCGGCAAGCCGATGTCCCACCGCGACCGCGAGGAGCTCCTGCCTGCCAGCAGCAACCGCTTCCTCCCCCCGGCCCGGGCTACCTGTGCGGAGCGGATGTCAGACCACCGTGTGTAGCCGCTCATCGCTGATCGCTCTCTTCCTGACCGCGTTTCACCAGATAGGTCTTGTAGCGCTGCTCCGCAAGCGGGATCGCCTCGGCGTACCAGGCGTTCCACTGCCCCGCCTTGTCCCCGGCAACAAGCAGGATGCTCGAACGCCACGGATCGAAGCAGAACAGGATCCGCACCGTGCCCGGTCTGAGTTCCTTCAGGTTCGGCAACGACGAACCGCTGATCGTGTCGACGAGCGGCCTACCCAGACCTGGACCAGCCTCCGCGAGAAGATCTATCGCTTGCACAACCCGGGCATGCGCGGCCACGTCCAGGCCGTCGATCCGTCACGGACCTCGTTGACGAGGTAGACATCCCGCTGCCGACCCTCCACCATGCGAGTATAGCTCCCGCTAAACTCCCCTCCCGCCAGATCGCTCAGGCGACATCGTCGGGACGACTGACGGCCAGGTTGACGGCCAAGGCCTCACACGCCGGCTGGGTCGGGTGGCTGCGGCGGGATGCTGGGGGCTGTGCGGGCCAGGGCCCAGGCATCGATCATCGTTCGGGCGATGGACAGGCGGCCGGGCAGGTACAGCTGGCCGTCCGCGGTGGTGCCGGCGGCGGGCCAGGCGGTGCGAGCCAGGGCCGGGCGCAGCTCGTCCAGGGTGACCCACTGTGCTTCGACGATCTCCTCGTCGTCCAGGCGCAGCGGCGCCTCGGGGTCCGCGACGGCCTGGAACCCGATCATGAGGGATCGCGGGAAGGGCCAGGTCTGGCTGCCCAGGTAGCCGATGTCACGGACGGCCACCCCGACCTCCTCGGCCATCTCGCGGGCGACGCAGGCCTCCAGTGACTCCCCGGCCTCGACGAAGCCGGCCAGGACCGAGAAGCGACCGGCGGGCCAGACCCGCTGGCGGGCCAGCAGCACCCGGTCCGCGCCGTCGTGCACCAGGCAGATCACGGCCGGGTCGGTGCGCGGGTACTCCTCGTGCTGCTCGGCCTCGCACACCCGGGCCCAGCCGCCGTTGGTGACGTGGGTGGGCGAGCCGTCGCGGGCGCAGAAGCGGGCCCGGCCGTGCCAGTTCAGCAGGGCGGTCGCGGTGGCCGCCAGAGCTGCGTGCACCGCGGGGAAGTCGGCGCCCACCGTGAACAGGTCCAGCCACTGCGCGGGGTCGTCGCCGCCGAAGTCGGCCACGGATGGGGCTGGGGCGCGTATCCCCCAGTAGACGACGCTGTCGGCCTCGCCGAGCAGCAGTGCGTCCGACGGTGGTGCGGCGGCGATCTCCGCCGCGTCGTAGGTGCGCAGCCGAGGCGGGCCGTCGGCCTGGTCGATCGGGAACCGGCCCCGGTCGTCGGTGACGACGACCTGCGCGGCGGCCCAGCTCGCCTCCCGCCGCGCCGAGTCCAGCCGGAGCAGGCCGTCGCGCACGATCGGCGCGCCAGCCAGGACGGGTGATGCGACCAGACCGAATCCACTCACCGCACCATCTTGCTCCGTCCACCTTGCTCCGTCTGACCGGGACGACCGGCGCGCCAGCGGGCCGGCCCGCCGACCGGCGGGCGAGATGTGGCGAGGCGAGGCCGATACCCGGGCGCTCAGGGGCCGCCGGGCGGGGGCGCTGCCGGCCCCGCCCGGCGTTTCGTGCGGCGGTGAGCTCAGAGCTCGATCAGGTCGGCGGCCCGGCGGCCGATCATCATGGTGGCGAGATTGGTGTTCGCCCGGGTGATCGCCGGCATCACCGAGGCGTCGGCGACCAGCAGACCGTCGACGCCGCGCACCCGCAGGCGGCGGTCGACCACGGCGGTCGGGTCGTCGTCATCCCCGAGCCGGGCGGTGCCGACCGGGTGGTTGTAGGTCTCCGCCCGGGCGACGAGCTGCTCCTCCAGATCGTCCGCGCGCCACCACGGGCTGTCGGGAATCGTGACGATGCCGGTCGCGGCGACCCGGTCGAGCAGGTCCGCGGCGATGCGCACGCCCTCGGCGAGGCTCCGACGGTCGATCTCCTCGACGAGGTGGCCCAGGTCGATCGCGGTCCCTTCCGGCGTCACCCGCAGGGAGCCGCGGCTGCGCGGGGCCATCAGCCCGACGGCGAACGACACCTCGCCCACCGGCCGGGACGTGTCGTAGAGATGCGCGGAGAACGGGAAGACCTGGATCTCCTCGAGGGGGTCGCCACCGAGGCCGAAGCGCAGCAGCGAACCACTGACCGGGCGCTCGGCGATCAGATCCGGGTCGGCCAGGGCGTTCAGCATCACCCACGGATGGTCCTGCAGATGCTCGCCGACACCGGGCAGGTCCACCCCGGAGGAGACGAGCAGCTCCGGTGTCCCGAACGCCCCGGCGGACAGCACGACGACGTCCGCCGGCAGGACGCGGGTGCCGCTCTCCCCGGCTCCGGTGACCGCCACACCGCGCGCCCGTCCACCGGTGATGATCACCCGGTGCGCGGTCGTCTCTGCGAGCAGGGTGACCCGCCCGCGCAGTCCCGGCATCACACCGGCCAGGGTGCCCCAGCGGCCCTCGTCGACCCGGTTCGTCGGCCAGGGGCCGATGCCGAGCGTGCCCGGGGCGTTGTGGTCCGGTGCCTCGGGGTGGCCCGCGGCGAGGCAGGCGGCGGTGAACGCGTCGTCGATCGGACCCGGCTTGAGTCGCGTCATCACGATCGGGCCGGAGTCGCCGTGGTAGTCGGCATCGCCGAACTGGAGGTCGGTCTCGTTGGCCCGCAGCGTGGGCAGGCAGTCGGCCCAGGTCCACCCCTCGCCCCAGGGGTCGAAGTCCCACTGCTGGCCGCGCACCCCGGCACTGGAGTTGACCGAGGAGGAGCCGCCGACGACCTTGCCCCGCAGCAGTGGAACGCCCGCCGTCGACCGGTAACCCCAGTCGAGGCTGGCCGGGAAGATGTAGTCGTAGAGCATCTGGCGCGGTGCCGGGCTGCCCGGGTCGATCCCGCCCTCCACGATCGTGACGTCGGCGCGGTCCGCTATTCCGTCGGCGAGCATGAGCCCGGCGGAACCTGCTCCGACTATGACGACCTTCGGGGTCTTCTCTGACATGGCGAGCGGCCTTCCTCGGGTCCCGACCTGACGGAATCCTGAACATGAGATATCAGATCTTATCTACCCGGAGTCTGCCACAGGTCCTCAGTTGAGACGTATACGGATGGGTGGCGGATCCGGTAAAAGCGATGTCTCCCGCGGGTGCCAGGCCGATGAATCGCGGCCCGGGCGGTGATATACCGACGCCCAGTACACCCTCGATCGTGCGACGGACGCACGCGGGGTGAGGTGAGGCCGGATGGAGGAACGGCGGTCAGGCCTGGAGGAGGCCGAGCAGGCGGGCGGCGTTGTCGCCCATGATGCCGTCCAGCTTCTCCTGCGGAATCCTCGGCAGCCCGAGCCGGTCGGCCTGTTCGTTCACGCCGAGGACCTTGTCCTTCAGTTTGACCGGATCATAGAGAAATCCCGGGTAGTCGCTGCCGAAAAGAAGCTTCTCCAGCGGGACGAAGAACTGCTCGCAATGGATGAGGAAACGATAGAACTCCTCGTCCGTCACGGTGGCGATGTGGTACGAGATATCGGTGTGGAAGTTCGGGTGCTTGGTGAGCATGAACAGCGCCTCGTCGATCCACGGAATCCCGCAGTGCGCGATGATCACACGCAGGTCGCGGAACTCCCGGCCGACGTCGTCGAGCATCGCCGGGCGCGCGAAGTCCATCCGCGCGTCGATACGGGTGGATCCCGCCTGGTGGACCATCACCGGAATGCCGAGGTCGGCCGCGGCGGCGAAGACCGGGAAGGCGATCTCCCGGTCCTGCGGTGACCAGTGCTGGTACATCGGGTAGAGCTTCACCCCGGACAGCCCGAGCTCCTCGACCGATCGCCGCAGCTCGGCGACCGCCGCCCGGGGCCCCCGGTAGGCCGGGTTCACCGACGCGAAGCCGATGAAGCGCTCCGGGTCGGAACGGACCACCGCCGCGATGTAGTCGTTGCACTTCTCCGGGCTCGGCGGTCCGGGCACGTCGGTGATCCCGTAGGTGTCCACCGTCCCGATCAGCTCGCCGTCGAGGAACTGCGGCGAGACACCGAGAACGATCATCTTGTCGAAGCCGGGATGGTCCCTGATGCTCTCCGCCGGCCCGATCACCGGCCAGCCGGCCCGGGAGTACCCGCTGTCCTCCCACTCCTCCTCCGTCGGCATCCGGTGGGAGGGGACCTTGCCGAGGCTGCGGTAGATGCACAGCGAGCCCTCACGGCCGTAGTCCGTGTTGAACTCGTGGTCCTCGGCCAGGCTCAGGATGTGCGTGTGCGCGTCGATGATCATTTCACTCGTCGTCCGTTCGTCATCGATTCGATTTCGATTCGGTCGGGACCGGATCGGGCGGGGCCTGGAGGCGGCGGGCGTTGTAGACCGACGCCGGTTCGTGCCGCGTCTCGTACCAGGGCCGGTAGAAGTCCAGGACGTACGGTTCGACCTCGGCGCCCAGCGCCGCCCAGCGCCGCTCGTCCGCGGTCGGCCGGTACAGGCGCCGCTCCCCCACCTCGGCGAGCCGGTCCACGAGCGCGTCCTCGTCGACGACGGTGACCCGGCCGCCCGCCATGACCACCTTGCCGTGGATGAGCACGGTGTCGATGTCCGCGGCGCTCGCCCGGTCGACGAGGACGTCCAGCACCGGGGTGGAGTCGTACCGGCCGGGCGGGAACAGGATGCGCCGGGTGTCGACGACCAGCAGGTCCGCGAACGTCCCGGGCGCGAGCCGGCCGACCCGGCCCTCCATCCGCAGCGCCCGGGAGCCGTTCTCCCCTGCCGCGCGCAGCACGCCCGCCGAGTCGAGGCGGATCTCGTCGAACACCCGCGGGTCGCGCGCCAGCATGGTGGCCAGTCGCAGCTCGGCGAAGAAGTCCTCCCGGTCGGTGAACGAGATCCCGTCGGTGCCGAACGCGAGCCGCCCGCCGGTGGCGAGGATGTCCCTGGCCCGGCAGATACCGGACGACAGCCGCAGGTTCGAGCCGGGGTTGTTCGAGGCGACCGCACCGGAGTCGGCGAAGATCCGCAGCTCGTCGTCGGTCACCCAGACGAAGTGCGCGCAGACCAGGTCCGGGCCGAGCACCCCGAGGTCGGCGAGCCGCTCCAGCGCGGGGCGGCCGTGCGTGCGGACGTTCCACAGCGCCTCGGCGCGGGTCTCCAGCACGTGTGAGGTGATCCCGGTGCCGTAGTGGTCGGCGGCGGCGCGGCAGCGGCGGTAGAGATCGTCCGAGCAGGCCGGCGTCCAGTCCGGCGCGAGCAGCACCCGGATCCGGTCGCCCCGGCCGTCCCAGCGGCGGACCAGCCGGTCGTAGCTGGCCATCACGTCGTCGACCGGCCAGGCGTAGCCCATGGGCGACTGGCGCACCCGGGTGGCGAGGTCCGCTGGCAGCCGGGCGAGGAAGGCCTCGTCCGGTTCGTGGACGTAGGTGTTCTGGTCCCGGCTGACCAGGCCGAACGCGACCCGGAACCCGATCTCGTCGTACACCGAGAGCGCGACCTCGGCGCCGAAGTCGGGCATGGCGGGGCGGCCGTAGAACATGTCGACGGCGCCGGTCTGCCCGCCTTTGATCGCCTGGACCAGCCCCCAGCGCAGGACGGTGGCCAGGTCCTCCTCGTCCATCGGGCCGTAGGAGGAGTGAATGTGGACGTTGGCCCGCTCGAAGATCAACTGGTACAGGCCGGGGCCGGCGGCGAGCTCCGAGTGGTAGTGGCAGTTGATGAAGCCGGGCATGACGAGGTGGTCACGGGAGCCGATCACCCGGTCGAACGGGCCGCGGGCGGCCAGCTGCTCCCGCGGGCCCACCGCGACGATGGTGGAGCCCTCGACGATGACGGCTCCGTCGGGGATCAGCGTCTGCTCGTCGAGCGCGACCACCGGGTCGCCGACGACCAGGATCCGCTCAGCCGACTTCGAGGTCATCGGCAAGTGCCCCTTCCACCAGGACGGGACGTCCGTCGAGGTACAGCGTCGCGGCGCGGAGGACGCAGTCCAGGTGGGCCGCGGCGGCGACGGTCCCGCCGTACGCGATCGAGTTACCGAGGGCTATATGTGCTGTACCCAGCGTCGACTCGGTCTCCATCGCGACCCCGCACACCCGGCCGTTCGGGTTCAGCCCGACCGACACCTCCGCGAGGTTCGACATCCGTGGGTCGGCGACCCGGTCGATCATGTCCGTGAGCCGGCCGGCCTGCTCCCCCGCGATGTCGACCAGCTGGCCGCCACGGAACGTGAGCGCGACCGGGGAGGGCAGTGGCCCGACGCCCATGAACAGCAGGTCGGCGTCGATGACGACGACACCGTCGGTGCTGCCCTCGACTGGCGCGGTGCCGGCCTCCACATCCGGCGGCGCCATGTAGGCGCCCGGCTCGCGGGCGATGCCGTGCAGCGCCCGGCCGCCGCGCCCACGCACGGAGCCGGTGATGTCGGTGCCGGCCGGGCTGGTGATCCGGTAGGTGTCGGCGCCCGCCCAGGCGGCGGCGAGCACCTCGACCGTGCGGCGCAGCTCGTCGAAGTCGACGTCCAGCGGGCCCCCAGTGCGGAATGTGCTGGCCCGTACGGCCGGCATCGCGAGGTAACGGGTCCCGGCGCGGGACGCCTCCTGGCGCGCCGTCGACGACCCGATGAACGTCGACGTCAGCTCGATCGCCGCGGCGGCCTCGGCGAGCAGCGCCCCGACCGAGCTCGGCGGCTCGCTGCCGGGCACCTGGTAACGCGGCACCCGGGCGATCACGCACACCGCGTCGCGTTCCTCGATGCCGGCGGCGAGGGCGGCGACCACCGCCGGGTCGGTCTCCGCGTCGGTGAGGAGCACGACCTCCTCGCCCCGGCCAACCGCCAGGCACCGGTCCAGGACGTTGGCGACGGTGGCCACGGGCACCACAGGCCCAGCCGCAGTCGTAGGCGCGGTTGTAGCCGGGGCCGGGGTCATGCCGCCGCCGACGGGGTGGGCGGGATCGCGAGCTCGGCGCCGGCGTCCTCCACCCGGGCCAGCACCCGGGCGAATGCCTTGTTCGACTCACGCAGGATCAGGTCCTCGTCGACCAGCGTCAACTCGCGGCCGGCCATCACCACCCGGCCGTCGATGATCGTCGTGTCGACACACGAGCCGTTCGCCGAGTAGACGAGGTGGGAATACAGGTGGGCGACGTCGTTCGCCCTGCGTGGCGTGAACATCGTGTTGTTGAGGTCAACCAGGATGACGTCGGCCTTGTGTCCCGCGACCAGCTGCCCGGTCTGGTGCCCCAACGCCGCCGCCCCGTTGCGGGTCGCCATCCGGACGACGTCCGGCGCCTGGCCGAGGCTGGAGTCGACCCGGCTCGCCCGGTGCATCAGCGAGGCGAACTTCATCACCTCGAACATGTCGCGGCTGTTGTTGCACTCGGCCGCGTCGTGGCCGAGGCCGACGTTCAGCCCGGCGGCGAGCATCTCCGGCAGCCGGGCGATGCCGTTGCCGAGCTTCGCGTTCGAGCTCGGGTTGTGGGAGATCTGCGTGTTCGTCTCCCGCATCAGCGCGATCTCGGTGTCCGACAGCCACACGCAGTGCGCGGCGATCGTGTCGCGGCCGAGGATCCCCGTCTCGTAGGCGACCTCGGTCGGCCGGAGGCCGAAGCGGGCCTTCGAGTTCTCCACCTCGGACAGGGACTCGTTGAGGTGGATGTGGATACCGGTGCCCAGCTGGTCGGCGAGCGCCCGGGTGTCGCGCAGCAGCTCCCGGGAGGCGATCGGCAGCCACTCGATCCCGATGTACACCTCGACCCGGCCGTCGGCGGCGCCGTGGCAGGCGGTGTAGGCGCGGTGGTTGTCCTCGAGGGTGTCGAGGTTGTGCTCGGCGTCGGCCACGTCGTTCGACAGCACCGCCCGGATGCCGATCTCGGAGGCGGCCTTCGACAGTGCCTCCAGCTGGCGGTACATGTCGTTGACGGTGGTCACCCCGCCCTTGATCGACTCCGCGTAGCTGGCCAGCGCGGCCCAGTACGCCGCCTCCGGGTCGAGCGCGCGGATGATCGGGTACCAGCAGGTGTCCAGGTACTCCCACAGCGGCAGGTGATCGCTGTAGCCCTTCGCGATCGCCGTGTGGTAGTGCAGGTCGACGAGGCCGGGCATGACCAGCTTGTCCGTCGCGTCCAGCACGGTCACGGGCGCCTCGACCCCGCCGCCACCCCCACCCCTGCCGACGGCGGCGCCGTCGAACGATCCGGTCGGGCCGACCGCGGCGATCCGGTCACCCTCGATGAGGACGTCACCGCCGAAGTGGACGGTGTCGGCGTCGTCGAGGGTGAGCACCGTTCCGTTACGGATCAGGATGCGCTCGGACATCGGTTTGACCACCTGCTCCCTGCGTCGTGGAATCGATCAGCTGTTACGTGCCGGGTCGCCGGGCCGCCCGCGCGGTCCACACGCCCGGGTCATCCGGGTCGAAGGCGGCGAGCTGGTCGGCCATCACGCTGGTGACGTGCTCCCGCATGAGACGCTCGGCGCCTCCCGGGTCGCGGCGCACGATCGCCTCGTGGATCGCGCTGTGCTGGCGGACGGAGACCTCCAGCCGCCCGGGGATCGCCACGGTGAGGTTGCCGATCCGAACCAGATGATCACCGAGGTTCTCGATCATCTCGCGGATCCGCCGGTTACGGGTCTGTCCGTAGATGACCCGGTCGAACGCCTCCAGCAGCTCGGGCAGCCCGTCCAGCTCGCCCGCCGCCCAGGCCCGCTCACTGGTGCGGACCACCTTGGTCAGCTCGGCGAGGTCGGCGGCGCTGATGTGCACCGCGGCCTCGCGCGCGCAGGCGCCCTCCAGCAGCTCCCGCAGCTCGTAGATCTCCTTGAGGTCGTCCCGGTCGTAGCCGGAGACGGCGGCGCCCTTGTAGGGCACGATCTCGACGAGCCGCTCCCGTTGCAGCCGCACCAGCGCCTCGCGCAGCGGGGTCTTGCTCACCCCGAGCCGGCCGGCGAGCTCCGCCTCCCGCATCGGGTAGCCCGGCGGCAGCCGCAGGTCGACGATCTCCTGCTTCAGGCGCAGGTAGACGACGTCCTTGAGCTGCCGGTGCGGGGTCTCGTCGGCCGGCTGGGCCGAACGCTCAGCCATGACGCTCGCCTGCCCGGCGGCGCGGCCGCGGGCGCGCCGCCGGTTCCCTCTCTGACCTGGACAAAGACTTTCCTTCCACGACCGCACGATGGCGCGTGCGGTGACCGACCTGTACGACATCGGTCATGATGCCGTCACCGTCCCGGTACGCCGGTTCCGCTCGTCGTCATCACCGCGCCAGCGCCTCCGTCCGGGCGCCGAAAGCCGCGTCGAACGCCTGCCGGAACCGGGCGACGGTGCCCATCCGGTCGGCACCGAGCGGGAAGACGTTGACCGAGTCGACGCCGGCGGCGGCCAGCCCGCGCAGCTGGGCCACGGTCCGTTCCTGATTGCCGGACAGCGCCATCCGCCGGACGAACTCGTCCGGCAGCAGTTCGGCCGCCGCGGCCGCCTCCTGGAACTCCCCGCCCGTGTAGCGCCGGCGGACCTCGTCGATCAGCGTCCGGTCCAGCCCGGCGAGCTCGCAGTACACCGGCGCCGTCTGCGGGAACCACGCGGCGATGCTGCGGGCGGCGGCGAGCGCCGCCTGCTCGTCCTCGTCAATCCGGCCGTAGGCGAACACGGCCACGTGCGGACGCGCCGAACGACCCGCCGCCTCGACGCCGCGATCGATGTGCTCCAGCGCGAACCGGATCCCGTCGGTGTGCAGGCCGGCGAGCAGGATCACCCCGTCGGCCACCCGGCCGGCCAGCTCCAGGGTCTTCGGCCCGCTCGCGGAGATGAACACCGGGATGTCGGACCGGGCCCCGAACCGCAGATGGGCGTCGTGCAGCTCGAACCCCGCCGAGGTCTGGTCGACGTCCCCGCCGCGCAGCAGCGCGCGGATCGCGACGATCGAGTCCTCCAGGACGGCCAGCTTCGCGGGGCGCATCCCGAACGCTTCCAGCGGCCGGTCGCCGGAGCCGATACCCAGGATGAAGCGCCCCTGCGCGATCTCGTCGACGGTCGCCGCCGCCACGGCGGTGATCCCCGGATGCCGGGTCAGCGGGTTCGTCACCGCCGTGCCCAGCCGCAGCCGGCTGCTCGCCCGCGCGGCCAGGGTGAGGTAGGCGTACGGGTTGCGGCTGTGCAGCGAGGAGTCCGTCAACCACAGGTGGTCGAACCGGGAGCGCTCGATCTCGGCGACGTACGACTCGAAGACGGCAGGGGTGTCGACTCCCTGCAGCACCACTCCGCTACGCATCCCGCTCACTCCCGTCGGTCCGTGCGGCCTGCGCCGCGGTGTCAGCCATGGCGGCGGCTTGCGCCGCGGTGTCAGCAACGGCCGCGGCTCGCGCCGCGGTGTCAGCCAGAGCGGCGAGGCCGTCCGCCACCGGCGCCAGGTCGATCCATTCGTCGATCGTGTGCTCGCGCTCGCCGTGGGTGATCCCGATGGTTATCGCCGGGATGCCGGCGGCGTAGGCGGCGTTCGCGTCGGTGCTGGCGGCGTGGGTCCGGGCCGCCAGCCCGCGGCGGGCCAGCGCGGCGAAGGCAGCCGCGGCCAGCGGGTGTTCGGCCGGGATCCCGCCGGCCGGCCGGCGGCCGATCTCCCTGGCCTCGACGGCCAGCTCCGCGCCAGGCTCCTCGATGACCGGCCGGGCCCGCCGTTCCAGCCAGGCGAGTCCGGCGGCGGTGTCGGCCCGCAGGTCGACCTCGAAACGGCAGCTGGCCGCCCGGATGTTGATCGCCTCCCCGCCGGAGATCCGCCCGACGTTCACCGCGGTCCGCCCACCGACGCCAGCGCCTTCGGCGGCCTGCGGCGCAGCCAGGGCGGCGAGCCGGGAAACCATTTCCGCGGCCGCGTGCACCGCGCTCGGTGTCGCGGACCGCTCCCAAGCGTGCCCGCCCGGTCCTGTCACCGTCACCGCGAACCGAACCGAGCCGACTCCGGTCACGGTCACCCGGCCCAGATAGTTGCCCTCGACGGCGATCACGGCTCCAACCGGCGCCGGCGGATCCGCGAGCGCCGCGGTGATGCCGGCCAGGTTGCCGACGCCCTCCTCACCCACCGTCGCGAGCACCCACACCGGACGGGCCTGCGCGGCGCCCACCAGCTCGGCTTCGAGCAGCCGGGGCAGCTCGGCGAGCGCGGCGACGGCGATCGTGTCGTCACCGACACCGGGGCCGACCAGCCGCCCGTCCTGCCGGCGGGCACCGTGCTCGACGTCCGGGCCGAACACCGTGTCCAGGTGGGCGGCGACCAGCACCGCCGGGCCCGCGCCGCGGCGGGCCAGCCCCCACACGTTGCCGGTCGGGTCGATGCGCACCTCGGCGAGACCGTCCGCCCGCCACCAGTCGGCGACGACCGCCGCCCGCGCGGCCTCGCCGAACGGTGGAGCCGGCAGCAGGCACAACCGCTCCGTCCGCACGATCACCCGCTCGGCCGCACCGGACAGCAGGTCGGGCGCATCCGCCGGCAGCCCGGGCGCACCGGCCAGCCCCTCGCGCACACCGGCCGGCTGTTCCGTCGTGTCGCCCGCGCGCCCGAGCGCGGCGGCCCCGGTGCCGTGGGCGCTCACCCGCCACCCCCGGTCGCGCCGGTCGTCCCGGCCGGGATCGAGGCGTCGAGGATCGTGCCGGCGGCGTGCAGTTCGTCGATCTCGGCGTCGCTCAGCCCCGCCTCGCGCAGCACCGCGCGGGTGTGCTGGCCGAGGTCAGGCGCGCCGGAGGGGAAAGGCAGCGGTCCGGGGGCCCGTACCGGCACCGTCACCGCCTGGTAGGGCGAGCCGTCGCCGGCGCTGACCGTCGCCACCGCGCCGATCGCCGCCGCCTGCGCCGAGGTGAGTGCCTCACCGACGTCGCGGACCAGGCCGGCCGGTACCCCGGCGGCCTCCAGCCGCGCCACCCAGGCGGGCGCGTCATCCGCGGCGAGCGCCTGCTCGATGCGGGCGGTGAGCACGTCCCGGTTGCGGACCCGGTCGGCGTTGGTGGCGAACGCCGGATCGTCGACGGCCTCGGGTATGCCGATCGTCGAGCACAGCCGCCGCCACAGCCCCTCGTTGCCCGCGCCGGCGAGGACCAGCTCGCCGGTGCGGGCGCGGAACGCGCCGTAGGGCGCGAAGGCCGGCGAGTGTGTGCCCAGCCGCGAGGGGATCTCGCCCGCCGCGAAGAACGCCGAGGCCGGGGTGGTCAGGCCCGCGAGCGCGAACTCCAGCAGGGACGAGGCGACGTGCCCCCCGCGGCCGGTCCCGGCGCGGCGCAGCAGGCCGGCCAGGATCCCTGTGACGCAGCAGATGCCGGCGCCGACGTCGAGCAGCGGCGCGCCGACCTTCACCGGTCCCGACCCGGCTGTCCCGGTGACGCTCATCAGGCCGGCCTCGGCCTGCAGGATCAGGTCGAAGCCACCGCGGGCGGCGTCCGGGCCGGTCTGCCCGTAGCCGGACACCGATCCGTAGACGATCCGCGGGTGCCGGCTGAGCACCGCGGCGGCGTCCAGCCCGTAGCGGGCGAGCGCGCCCGGCCGGGCGTTCTCGACGACCACGTCCGCGCCGGCGAGCAGTCGTTCCAGTGCCGCCTGCCCGGACGGCGCGCGCAGGTCGAGGGCAAGGCTGCGCTTGCCGTTGTTCAGCGAGAGGAACAGCGCGGAGCGGTCGGCCACGGTGGCGGTCGCCTGGGCCCGGTAGGAGTCGCCACCGTCCGGTGGCTCGATCTTGACGACGTCCGCGCCGAGCGCGGCGAGCATCATCGTGGTGTAGGCGCCGGAGACGAACCGGGTGAGGTCGACGACCCGGACCCCGGCGAGCGGCGGCACACCGCCGCCCGGGACGCCGCCGCCCAGCACACCGCCGTCCAGCACACCGCCGTCCAGCACACCGCCGTCCAGCACACCGCCGTCCGGCACACCGCCGTTCACCATGGCGCCGGCTCCCGGTACTCGCCGAACTCGGCCCGCATCAGGGCGTTGATCTCGCCGATCGTCGCGCCGGCACGGGCGCAGTCCAGCAGCGCGGGCATCACGTTCGCGTCCGAGCGCAGCACCGCGGCCAGCCCGGCCAGGGCCGCCGCCGCGGCGGCGCCGTCGCGGTTGCGCAGGTGCTCGCGCAGCCGGTCGCGGGCGCGTTCCTGGGCGGACGGGTCCGGCTCGAACAGCCGCGGATCGGCGTCGGTGTCCGCGTCGTCGGTGTACCGGTTCACGCCGACCTTGACCCGGGTGCCGTCCACCAGCTCGCGTTCGGTCTGGTAGGCCGTCTTCGCGACCCAGCGCTGCGGGATGCCCTCGGCCAGCATCGCTACCATGCCGCCGCCGGCGTCGATCCGCTCGATCAGGGCGAACGCGCGCTGTTCCAGCTCGTCGGTGAGCGACTCGACGTAGTAGGAGCCGGCCAGCGGGTCGACGGTGCGGGTCACCCCGGACTCGTGCGCGACGATCTGCTGCGTGCGCAGGGCCAGGCGCACCGACTCCTCGCTGGGAATCTCCAGCGCCTCGTCCCAGCCCATCACATGCACCGACTGGGCACCGCCGAGCACCGCCGCCAGGCAGGAGATCGTCGAGCGGACCACGTTGTTCAGCGGCTGCTGGGCGGTGAGGACCGTGCCGGAGCAGCCGGAGAAGAAGCGCATCCGGGCCGACTCCGGCCGGGTCGCGCCGAACCGTTCGGTGGCGATCCGGTGCCACATCCGCCGCGCCGCCCGGACCTTCGCCACCTCCTCGAACAGGTCGAGGGTGGCCGAGAAGTGGAAGGACAGCCGACCGGCGAAGCGGTCGAACGGCAGGCCGCGGCGGGTGATCTCCTCGGCATAGGCGATCGCGGAGGCGAGCGCCAGGCCCAGCTCCTGCACCGCGTCGCTGCCGGCCTCCCGGACGTGGTACCCGGTGATGGAGACCGGATTGAACCGGGGCAGGTGCTCGGCGGCGAAGGCGACGACGTCACCGACGAGCCGCAGCGACGCCGCCGGCGGATAGATGTAGGTCTTGCGGGCGAGGAACTCCTTGAGCAGGTCGTTCTGCGTCGTGCCGGCGACCCGGTCGAACGGCACGCCCTGGCGTTCCGCCGCGACCAGGAAGAACGCGAGGATCACCGGGGCGGTCGCGTTGATCGTGTGATTCACCGAGAGCTCGCCCAGCGGCAGCCCGTCGAACAGCCGCACCATGTCCTCGGCGGTGTCGATGGCGACCCCGACCCGGCCCACCTCGGCCTCGGCCATCGGGTCCGTCGAGTCGTAGCCGAGCTGGGTGGGCAGGTCGAAGGCGACCGACAGCGCGGTCTGGCCCTGGGAGAGCAGATAGCGGTAGCGGGCGTTGGCGTCCTCGGCCGACCCGAAGCCAGCGTACTGACGCATCGTCCACAGCTTTTCCCGGTACATCGTCGGGTACGGGCCCCGGGTGTACGGGGCGCCGCCGGGCGGGCCGAGCCGTTCGGTCAGGCCGGGGGCGAGGTCGTCCTGCCCGTAGACCAGGTGGACGGGAACGCCGGAGTCGGTGCGGGCAGGCAGCACTCCCGCCTGTTCGCGATCGGGCCGCGGCGCGGTCATCCGGCCACCGCCGCCCTGGTCGCCGCGGCGAGCTCCCTGGTCGCCGCGGCGAGCCCTAGGACCGTCGCCACGACCTCCGGCAGTGGCGTGCCGACGCCGTGGACCGCCGCGACGCCCAGCTCGCGCAGGGTCGCCGCGTCCGTCGCGCCGATCGTGCCGCCGACCGTCACGGGGATGTCGGTGAGCCCGGCGGCGTCCCGTTCGGCGAGCAGCGCCCTGGTCAGCGCGAGGTGCGCGCCGGAGAGCACCGAGATGCCGATGACGTCCGCGTCCTCGTCCCGCGCGGCGGCGACGATCTCGGTGACGGAGCGGCGCAGCCCCAGGTAGATCACCTCGGCGCCCGCGTCGCGCAGCGCCATGCCGATCACCTTGATGCCCCGGTCGTGGCCGTCGAGGCCGGGCTTGGCGAGCAGCACCCGCGCCGGCCGGCCGCCGGGCGCCGCCCCGGCTGCGCTCACGCCGACCCCGACGCGAGCGCGAGCGCGACGAAGGTCGCGTAGGCGCGGGTCGCCTCGACGAGGTCGTCAACGCTCAGGTGCTCGTCGGGGCAGTACACCGGCTCGCCGCCCGGCCCGAAGATGACGGTGGGGACCTTGTGGCCGAAGCTCGCGGTGTCACCGAGCCAGCCGGCGGCGGACAGTTTCGGCGTCACCCCGCCGCGCACGGCGCCGAGCGCGCTGCTCATCAGCGTCACCACCTCGTCGTCCGGGCCGGCCAGGTAGCCGTTCTTGACGTCGGCGAGCACCACGTCGGCGGCGAAGCGCGGCTCACGGGCGAGTGCCCGGGCCAGGCAGCGGTCGATCTCGGCGCGGACCTCCTCGACGCTGACACCGGGCTGCGGGCGGCAGTCGACCCGGATCACGCACTCGTCCGGGATCGCCGACGGGCCGCCGGGTGGCAGCCCGCCGTAGATCCGCCCGGGTGCCATGTAGGTCTCCGGGCCGAACAGGTTGGCGACCCAGTCCTCGATCGACGGGATGAGCCGGGAGGCGTCCAGTTCCAGCACGGCGTGCGCGGCGAGCATGTTCGCGTTGACGGCGAGCGGCTTGTGGCAGGTGTGCGCGGTCCGGCCGCGGGTCGTGATGTCGAAGTAGTACCGTCCCCGGTGGCCGAGGAAGATCTCGTTGTCGGACAGCTCGCCGAGCACGCACAGGTCGGCGGCGTACTCGTCGAAGTAGGCGATCGAGCCGAGCTGGTCACCCATGTGGTCGGAGACGGCGGCCATCGCGACCGTGCCGCTGACCGGCAGCCCGCTGGCCCGCACCGCTGCGATCGCGACGATCTGGCAGACCAGCGCCGCCTTCATGTCCATGATCCCGTGCCCGTAGACGTTGCCGTCGAGGAGCTCGCCGGAGAACGGGCTGGTCACCGTCCAGCCGTGGGCGACGGGCTTGGTGTCCAGGTGGCCGGTGAGCACCACGCGCCGGCCCGGGCCGAAGTACACCTCGCCGACCGCGTTCGGCCGGTCCGGCAGCACCGTCTGCAGGTCGACCGCCGCGAAGTCGAGCTCCTTCATGGTCTGCGCGAGGAACCGGGCCAGCTCCCCCTCCTCGCCGAGCACGCTGGGAATGCGGCAGACCTGCTGGACGAGCTCGACGAGCTCGTCGGTGCGGATCTGCGCGGAGACCTTCTCCGCGAGGGCTGTTGCCGACGTTCCGGCGGGCGTGCTCATGGGGGTGGATCTCCTTCGATCGCGGGACGGACGAGGGTCACCGGCCGAGACTGGGCGGGGGGCTGGGGCGGTCTGGGTTGGCGCGGCCTGGGTCTGGGTTGGCGCGGCCTGGATTTGCTCGGTGCGGCCTGGATTGACGCTGGTCGAGGTCGGACGGGCCGGCCCGGTCGACGGGCCGGCCCGTCCGCCGCCTCAGCTGGCCGAGCCGGCCGGCAGGTAGTCGTTCGTGACGACGTCCGAGGCGGTGACGGCCTTGTCGATGAGCCCCTCGGACTTCATCCAGTCGGCGAACGCCTGCCAGTCGGAGACGTCCTGCTGGCCGAATCCCTTGTCGTTCTTCAGCAGCGGCACGGTGGCGTCGATCATCTTCGGCACCATCGCCTCGTCGTAGCCCTCGGCCTCGGCGGCGATGATCTCCGATGCCGCGGCCGGATCGGCGATCACGTCGGCGTTGCCCCTGGCGAGCCCCGACAGGAAGTCACGGATGAGCTTCTGGTAGGCCGGGTCCGACTTCAGCCGGCTGGCCTGCGCGATGATGACCAGCTCGTCGTAGTCCGGCACGCCCGCGTCGGTGACCGGGATGATCGTGGGCTTCAGGCCCTGGTCGGTCATCATGACGCCCTCGATGTTGCGGTAGGCGCCGAGCGTCGCGTCGACGTTGCCGGCGACCATCGCCGCCATCAGGTCCTGGCCGATGTTGACGGACTTCACCGACGCCGGGTCGATGTTGTTCCTGGCGAGGATCGTCTTCAGGAACGCGTCGTTGGTCTGCAGGCCGGGCGTGCCGATGGTGTGGCCGGCGAGGTCGGCGACGGACTTGACCTCCGAGTCCCCGTTCGCCATGACCGACAGCAGCGCCGTCGGGATCAGCGCGCCGACGGCCACGACGTCCAGGCCCTGCGAGCCGGAGATGATCGTCTCGGGCTCGTAGGAGATGCCGATGTCGATCTTCCCGGTGCTGACCAGCTTCGTCGGGTCCGAGGGGTCGGACGGCGGCTGGAAGGTCACATCAAGGCCCGCGTCCTCGAAGTAGCCCGCCTCCTTGGCGGTGTACAGCGCGACGTGGTCGGGGTTCGGGTCCCAGTCGAGCAGGACCGTCGTCTTGCGCAGTGCCTCGCCGTCGGAGGAGCTGTCATCGCTCCCGCAGGCGACGAGCGGGAGGGTGACGGCGAGCAGAGCCGCCACACCGCCGGCCAAACGCTTGGCTCTCATCTGTTCTTGCCTTCCTTGGCCCACGGGACCAGGACGTTTTCCAGGAGGGTGACGAGGACGAACAGGGCCACCGACATCGCGGTGAGCAGGGTGATCGCGGCGAAGACGAGGGAGCTCTGCAGCTGTGGGACGGCCTGGCGCATCACGTGGCCGAGCCCGTCCGTGGAGCCGGAGTACTCGCCGAACACCGCGGCCGTCGCCGCGTAGGCCGCGGACAGCCGCAGGCCGGTGAACATCGAGGGGAGCGCCGACGGGAACTCGACCCGCAGGAAGATCGACCAGCGGTTGCCGTACAGGGTGCGCATCATCCGGGTGAGCTGCGGGTCGACCGCCGCCAGCCCGTCCAGCGTGCCGACGACGATCGGGAAGAAGCACAGCAGCGCGACCAGGATGAGCTTCGGAGTGATCGAGTAGCCGAAGATGATCGCGAGAATCGGCGCGATCACCACGACCGGGATGGTCTGCGACCCGATCAGCAGCGGGTAGATCGCGCGGCGGGCGATCGCCGAGAAGTGCAGCGCGCAGGCGATCAGCAGCCCGGCGGCCACCGCGATGGCGAAGCCGACGACGACCTCCTTGAGCGTCACCCAGGTCGCGCTGGACAGGGTGCGGTCCCAGCGGTCGATCAGGGTGGTGATCACCTCGTCCGGCGCCGGCAGGATGTACTCCTCGACACCGAAGACGGAGGTGGCCAGCTTCCACGCGCCGAGCACGGCCAGAACGATCACGCCGGCCGGACCGTACTGGCGCAGCGACTCCTTGAGGCGGGTCACGTCAGCCCTCCAGGTGGGCCAGCAGGGCGTCACGCAGCCGGACGAACTCCGGCGTCGCGAGCAGCTCACGGCGGGAACCGGCGGGTGGCAGCTCGACCGGCAGCCGCGCGGCGACCCGGCCGG
>NZ_ADGX01000060.1 GCF_000177675.1 Parafrankia sp. EUN1f | reverse complement strand
CATCGCATGATGTCATCACTTGAAGACATGTGTGAAGGGGTTGCGCCGGCAACCCTCTCGCCGAGGCTTGCCGCAGAGGTGGGACAATCGTTCTACTCTGTTTCACCATGGGACGTGTGGAGTGAATTGGTGTGAGTCGATCTTCGCGTCAGGGCGTCCCTCCCGACGGGTCGTCGCTCCCGCCGCGCGGTGCGTGGGTACGGGATCGACGGGCGCGGCGAATTTCGCTGGGGTTGGCCACCGTGCTCGTCCTCGCCGGCGCGGTGGGATGTTCGGGGTCCGGATCAGGCGGCGTCGAGGCGAACGCCTGCACCAGTCCCGGTGTGACCAGCACCCAGGTGCGGCTCGGGCTCGTCCTGTCCGATTCCGGCCCGTCGGGCGACGTCTTCTCGCCGGCCCGGTCCGGGGTGGAGGCGAGGCTGGGCCTGGCCAACGCCGAGGGCGGCGTGCACGGCCGTCAGGTCGTCTACGAGTGGCGCGACGACGAGGACCTGCAGAGCCGCAACGCGCTGGTGACCAGGGAGCTCGTCGGGTCGAGACAGGTGATCGGCCTGGTGACCGTCACCACGGCACTCGAGGAGTCGACGGACGCGCTCACCGAGCAGGAAGTGCCCGTCGTGGGCCTGCCCGGGAGCCCGGACTGGGCCCAGCACCCGAACATGTTCTCCTACGCCTACGACGCGTCACCGGTGACCATCGGGCGTTACATCCAGGCCAGCTCAGGGAGGAAGGTCGCCATCGTGCTCTCCGGGATCGCGGGCAACACCACCGGAGCCGCCGATCGCTACTCCCAGGCGCTGCAGTCGGTGGGACTGAAGGTGGTCGGAGCGGTCTCCTACGCACGCCTGGCCGACAGCCCCGCGCAGATCGCCCACAGGATCGCCGCCCTGGGCGCGGACTCCATCGTCGGCCTGACCACGGCGGAGGACCTCGCCGAGATCCTGCCGGCCATCCGAACCACCATGCCACGCCTCGTGGTCACCGTCGCGTTGAGCGGGTACGACCATGCGCGGCTGGCCAGGTTGGGGCCGGCGCTCGCCGGCGTGTCGTTTCCCGTCTACTTCCGGCCGTTCGAGGCCGGCGGTCCCGCCATCGACCGCTATCGCGAGGCGATGAGCCGCTTCGCTCCGCAGGCCGTCCGGGCCGAGCAGGAGTACTCGATGAACGCCTACATCTACACCGATCTGTTCCTGCAGGGGCTGGAGCGGGCCGGGGCCTGCCCGACGCGGGCCGGCGTCGTCAGCGCGCTGCGCGATCTCACCGGCTACGACGCCGGCGGCCTGGTCAGCCCGGTGGACCTGCGGAACAACTCCGACGTCCTGCTGGAGTGCTACGCGTTCGTGCAGGTGAATCCGACGGGCGACGCGTTCCAGCCCGTTCGGGAGCGGATGTGCGCCAACGGCGGATGACCGGCGTGCCTGTCCGGTGGGACCGTCGGTTTCACCTGGTGCTCGGCGACGCGCAGCTCGCAGCCCACTCCCGCGCGCAGCAGCCCGGGGACGATGACGGGCAGGGCGTCCGTGACCGCCTCGCCGGTGGGACACGTCGGATCTGGCTTCCGCTCCGCCCCGAAGGCCGGAGCGGAGGTCAGTTCTGGATCGCCAGGGCGGTGGGCGCGGTGCCGACGGGCACGGAGGCGACGGTCGCGCCGGTGTCGGGGTTGAGTACCTGCAGGGCGTCCGCGGTGTCGTTCAGGACGTAGAGACGCGGGGTGGCGAGGCCCTCGGAGATCGCGACATCTGTCAACGCGCCGTTGCCGAAGGCGCGCGCCACGGTGTTGGTGTCGGCGTCGATGGTGGCGAGACCGCCTGGCTGCAGAGTGATGCTGGCGACATAGACCCGCGGGTCGAATGGGTCGGTATCGATGGCCAGGCCTGCGGGGAAGGCGACGGCGCCGAGGTTGACGGTGGAGATGCCTGTTCTGGCGTCGAGGACCGTCACGGTTGACTCGCCCGAGTTCGCGACGTACACCCGTGGGCCGGGCAGGTCGTCGGTCGCGACCACGGCGTCCGGGAACAGGCCGACCGGGATCGTCGAAACGAGCGTGTTCTGGGTCAGATTGATGATCGAGAGGGTTCCCTCCTCGTAGTTGGTGACGTAGCCGAAGTGGTAGGTCCTGGCGTCCAGGATGGCGATGTCCATCGACGTCGCGTTGACCGGGATCGTGCCGACGACGGAGTTCGTCGTCGTGTCGATCACGGACACGAAGGGGTCCGTGTAGTTGGTGACGTAGGCACGCCTGAGATCGTTGGAGATCGCCACCCCGGTGGGCTGGCCGCCGACCTGGATGGTTCCGACAATGACGTCCCGGGTCGTGTCGATCACCGTGACGGTGCCCGTGTCAGGGCTGGTGACATAGGCCCGGGGAGTGGGTGAGCTGGTGGTGGCGATGTCGTACGGCGCGATGACGGGAATGGTGCCGACGACGGTGTTGGTGCCGGCGTCGACCACCGACACCTTGTATCCCGAACTGTCGACCACGTAGATCTTCGGGCTCCCCAGCGCCTCGGCCCGGCCGGGCGCGACGAGCGCGAGGAGCGCGAACGCCATCGCCGCGGCCGGGGCGGCCCGCAGGAGCCGTGCCCGTCGCTTCCATCCCCGCTCCCCGTGGCTGCTCTGCGCACGGCGAGGCGGGGCTGCGTTTCGCAGTTCCAGGGACATCGAGCCTCCGGTGCAGAAGCGACCTTCGCCGATCGCGGAGCCACCGGAGGTCGACGGGCGTCGACCGGCAGCGATCGGTGGAGACGGTAGCCCCGCAGCGGTCCGGATGGCCTGTTGGCCCGTCCTGCGCCGAAGTGGCCGGCGTGTTTCCGGAGCAGGCATACGGCACCCGCGCGGGTATTCCGTCAGGTCAGCCCGGAGATCCGCGTGGGACCGGGGCCTGTCGCCTCAGGCCGGATGGCCGGCGAGACGGAGCAGGTCGCCGGCTCTGACCTTGCCGACCTCGGTGCGGGGGAGCTCGTCGACCGCGACGAACCGGACGGGGACCTTGTACGGCAGGAGCCGCTCGCGAGCGGCGTCCCGCAGTGCGTCGGGGTCCACCACTGCCCCCGGCCGGGGCACGACGAAGGCCCAGGGCACCTCGCCGAGCCGGTCGTCGGGCACACCTACGACCGCGCAGTCGGCCACCTCGGGCACCAGCCGCAGCACCTCCTCCACCTCACCGGGGAAGACCTTCAGCCCACCACGGTTGATCATGTCGGAGACCCGGCCCTCGATCCAGATGAAGCCGTCCGGATCGATCCGGGCGATGTCACCGGTGCGGAACCAGCCGTCGGCGGTGAGCCGGTCGCCGAGCGCCGAGCCGTCGGCGTACCCGGCCGACACCGCGGGCGTGCGGACGTGCAGCTCGCCGGGCTCGTCGACGGGCAGCTCGGCGCCGTCCGCCCCGACGACCCGCGGGGTGACGCCGGCATGGGGGCGGCCGATCGAACCGAGCTTGGACTCGCCGAACTCGCGGGAGTCGGCGGCGTTCCAGCCGATGATCTCCCCGCCGATCTCGGTCTGGCCATAGCAGTTGAGCACCATGACGCCGAAGCGGTCCCGGAACATCCGGGCCCGCAGTGGGGAGAGCGGGGCGGTGATGCCCCGCACGTACCGCAACGGCGCCAGCGAGGTGATCGCCGGGTCGTCGGTCAACATGTTCATCGCCGCCGGCGGCAGCACCGTGGAGCGGATCCCGTGCCGGGCCACGGCCGTGGCGAAGGCCGCCGTCGTGAACGTCGGCATGATCACGGCCGGTGCGCCGACCCGGAACGCGAACAGCACGTTGTAGATGCCGGCCGACAGCGACATCGACGTCGGGATGAGGTTCGGCATCGGCGCCTTGCGCCGCGCGAGGTCGCCGGCCGCGGCGTCGCCGACCAGCTTGCGCAGCACCGGTTCCAGCAGCGCCAGGTAGCCGGAGTGCCGCAGCAGAACGGGCTTGGGCCGCCCGGTCGTGCCGGAGGTGAACTGGACGAGCGCGATGTCGGCGTCGTGGGCGGGCACGTCCGGGGCCTGGAGCGGGCCCGTCTCGTTGCGCCATTCGATCGTTGCGGTCGTCTCGTCGTCGACGGCCACGATCACCGGCCGGGTGGTGCCCTGGAGCCGCCCGGCCCAGGGCGCCAGGGTGACGACGGCCGCTGGCTGGACGGCATCCACCAGGTGGCCGATCTCCGTGTCGGAGCTGCGCGGGTTGAGCGGTACGTACACTGCCTCGGCCGACCACACGCCGAACATCGCGGCGACCACGTCGGCGGTGTTCGGCAGCATCACCGCGACCGGGTGGCCCGGTCGCACCCCGGCCGCGCGCAGGCGCTCGGCCAGCTCCTCCGCGCCGGCGCGCATCGCCGCCCGGGTGACCACCCGCTCCTCGACGAAGACCGCGGGAGTGGTGTCGTCGTCGGGCCGCGGTTCGAGCAGGTCGACCAGCCTCATGGGCGGGTACCGCCGGCGGCCTCGGGCCCGGGAATGGTCAGGCCGAGCAGCCCGGCCGCGTTCCCCCGCGAGATCTTGTGGATGTCGGTCGCCGACAGGTGGCCGAACTGGCTGGCCGCCGCCTCGCGGGACCGCGGCCAGGTGCCGTCCTGGTGCGGGTAGTCGGTCTCGAAGACCACGTTGTCGATGCCGATCCGGTCGATCAGACCGACCCCGACCGGGTCCTTGAAGAAGCAGCTGTAGACCTGCCGGCGGTAGTAGGTCGACGGCGGCTCGGGGCAGTTCTGCTGGCCGTGCGCCCAGCCGCGGTGGGTGAGCCAGACGTCGTCGGCGCGGTCGAGCACGTAGGGGATCCAGCCGATCTGCGCCTCGGCGTACATCAGCTTCAGGGTCGGGTGGCGGTGCAGCACCCCGGAGAACAGGAAGTCGACCAGGCTGGCCGCGCTGTTGCCGAACAGGATCGTGGCGGCGACGGCCTCGGGTGCGTCCGCCGACGTCTGCGGGGTCTTGGTGCCCGAGCCGATGTGCATCGACACGACCGTGCCGGTCTCGGCGCAGGCGGCGAAGAACGGGTCCCAGTACCGGGAGTGCAGGCTGGGCAGGTCCAGGTAGGCCGGCAGCTCACTGAACGCGACGGCACGCACCCCGCGGGCGGCGTTGCGGCGCACCTCGGCGACGGCCAGGTCGACGTCCCACAGCGGCACGATGCACAGCGGGATGAGCCGGCCGCCCGAGGTGCCGCACCATTCCTCGACCATCCAGTCGTTGTAGGCCTGGACGGACAGCAGTGCCAGCTCCTTGTCCTTGCCCCACAGGAACATCTGCCCGCAGAACCGCGGGTAGTTCGGGAAGCTGAGCTGTGCCTCGACCCCGTTGAGGTCCATGTCGGCCAGCCGGTCGGGAACCTTCCAGCAGCCGGGGCGCATCTCGTCGAAGGTGATGCCGTCCATGGTCACCTCGTCGGCCGGGACGCCGGCGGCCGCGATGTAGCGCTTGAGGCTGGTGTGGCGGCCCTCGTAGACCCACCAGGCGACGTCCGGGCCGTCGGTGCCGGGTGCCTCGATGTAGCTCGACCCGACCAGCTTCACCTCGCCGGCCGGTGCGTGGACGACGTGCGGGCCGGCCTCGCGGTAGCGCTGCGGAAGCCGGGAGCTCCACACGTCGGGGGGCTCGACCACATGTGCGTCCATGTCGATGAGCCGCGGGATCCGGGCCACCAACGTCTCGTCGACCGGCTCCTGGGCCGGTGCCTGCGTCAGGTCATGCGTCAATTGATCTGTCAAGATCGCCTCGCCATGTCGACCGGTTCGCCTGCTGCTGCCTGTGCCGGGCCGGCGAAACAAGGAATCGCCTCGGCTGCAGAGAGGATAATGTATATGATATCGATAGCCAACTGTCGCAGGTCAGACGGTCTGGCCGCAGCGTTCGAGTGCGGATTCGAGGAGGTCGGCCTTGCCGGAACCAGACGTGGACTCGGCCTCGCCCGCGGCGCCGGAGCGGGCGCCGGCACTGCGGCGGATCGACTGGTCGCGGCTGTTCTCGCCGCGGGTCGTCGCCGTCGTCGGCGCGACGGACACCGAGGGTAGCCCGCAGCGGGCCCAGTGGACCCAGGTTCGCGAGCGCCTCGGCGCGCTCGGCGCCGACGTCGTCCCGGTGCATCCGAAGAAGCCCGACATCCTCGGCGTGCGGGCCTATCCGTCCGTCGCCGAGCTGCCCGCGGACCCGGACGTGGTGGTCGTGCTCGTCCGTGACCCGCTGCCGGCCGTCGAGGAGGCGGTGGCCCGCGGGGCCGGCTTCGTCATCGTCTTCTCGGCCGGCTTCGCCGAGCTCGGCACCGCCGAGGGCGACGCGGCCGAGGCCCGGCTGCGTGAGCTGGCCGCGGGCTCCACCCGCATCATCGGCCCCAACACCAACCTGAACATCTTCGAGCCCTGGCAGCAGGGTTTACCTGGGCGGAAGCTCGCGATCATCACGCAGTCCGGCTACCAGGGGCGGCCGATCACCCAGGGCCAGGTGCTCGGGATCGGCATCGAGATGTGGGCGACCCTGGGCAACGAGACCGACATCGAATGGGCCGACGTCGCCGGCCATCTCGCCACCCGGCCCGGCGTCGGCGTGATCGCGACCTACGTCGAGGGCTTCCAGGACGGGCGGGCGTTCATGCTGGCCGCCGACGCCTGTGTGCGGGCCGGCATCCCCGTCATCGCCATCAAGGTCGGGCGCAGCGAGGAGGGCCGGGCCATGGCCGCCGCCCACACCGGCCACCTGACCGGGCCGGACGCCGTGCACGACGCCGTGTTCGACCAGTACGGCGTGATCCGGGTCGACGACATCGACGAGGTCATCGAGATCTCCGGCCTGTTCTGCCACGCCGGCCTGCTCCCGGGGGCCGGTGGGGTCGCGGTCTACGCGATGTCCGGCGGCACGGCGTCGCACGTCGCGGACCTGTGCGGCCTGGCAGGCGTGCCGGTGCCGCACTTCACGCCCGAGACGGTCGCCGCCCTCGGCGAGTACATCCCCTGGTACCTCAAGCGCGACAACCCCGTCGACTCCGGCGGTGTGATCACCGCGCGCCCGGAGAACCGCCGAGTGCTCGAGATCATGCTCGACGACCCGAACGTGGACGTGCTGTTCGCGCCGATCACCGGCGTGTTCCCGGGCATGAGCGACGCGCTCGCCCGCGACCTGATCGCGCTGCACGAGCGCGCGCAGGCCGGGGAGGGCAAGCCGGTGGTCGCCGCCTGGACGTCGCCGATCCGCGACGACGACGCGTACCGCGCGCTGTGCGCGGCCGGTGTGCCGCTGTTCCACTCGTTCGGCGCCGCGGTGCGCGGGCTCGGCGAGCTCGGGCGGTTCTCCCGGCTCGTCCGCGAGTACCGCAGTCCGTTCGCCCCCGGGGCCGAGACCGGAACCGGGGCGGAGACCGAGGCCGATGCTGAGGCTGAGGCTGAGGCCGGTGTGCCGCGGCCGTCCGCGGGGGCCACCACGCGGGCGCGGGCGCTGCTGGCGACCCGCTCCGGCGCGCTCAACGAGGTCGACTCCAAGCAGTTGCTGGCGGCCTACGGCATCCCGGTGGTGGCGGAGCGGCTCACCACCTCACCGGACGAGGCGGTCGCGACCGCGACGGAGCTGGGCTTCCCGGTCGTGCTGAAGATCGCCTCCGCCGACATCGCCCACAAGTCCGACCTGGGCCTGGTGGCCGTGGGTGTCCGGGACGCGGCGGACGTGCGGGCGGCCTACGCCCGGCTGACGTCCACCGCCCGCACGGCGGCCCCGGACGCCCGGATCGACGGGGTCGTCGTCGCCGAGATGGTGACCGACGCGGTCGCCGAGGTGATTCTGGGCCTGTCGCACCAGCCGCCGTTCGGCCCGACGATCACCTTCGGGCTCGGTGGTGTGTTCACCGAGGTGTTCGCCGATGTCGCGTTCGCCGTGCCGCCGTTCGACGCGGACCGGGCCCGGGCGGTCATCGAGTCCACCCGGGGTGTGCGGCTGCTGCGCGGCGCCCGCGGCCGCCCGGCTGGTGACATCGACGCGCTCGTCGAGACGATCATGCGTCTGCAGGTCCTCGCCGTCGACGTCGGCGACCAGATCGCCGAGCTCGACATCAACCCGGTCATGGTGCGGCCGGCCGGCCGGGGTGTCGTCGCGGTCGACGCGCTCGTGATCCCGCGCCGGTAGCCGGCCGGTCCGCCAGACTGTATTTACTATCCAATCTTTCGCTCGTCGGACCGGGCCTGATCCGTGCCGGGGCCGGTGGAGCGCCGTCAGGAGAGCACATGGACGAAGGTGGAGTCTTCTTCGAGGATCTCGGGGAGGGCGAGCAGGCGCCGGCGCGCAGCCATCGGCTCACCCGCACCGACCTGGTGCGGTACGCGGGTGCGTCGCACGACTTCAACCCGATGCACCACGACGAGGTCAAGGCCCAGGCCGCGGGCATGCGCTCGGTGTTCGCCCACGGGATGTTCACCGCCGGGTTCCTCGCCACCGCGCTCACCGACTTCGTCGGCATCGGCAACCTGCGCGGCTACAAGGTTCGCTTCACCGAGCAGGCCTGGCCGGACGACACCCTGACCACCGAGATCACGGTGCGCGGCAAGGACGAGGCGACCCACCTCGTCGAGCTCGACTGCCGGGTGGTCACCGAGAAGGGCGCCGTCGTCCTCACCGGCTCGGCGGTCGCGGCACCGCGACGGCGGTCGGCATGAGCGGCGGCGCACGGTACGACCTGCCGACGATCGAGGCGGAGACCGCGCCCTGGTGGGAGGCGGCGCGCCGCGGCGAGCTGCTGGTGCGCCGGTGCGGCGGCTGCGGGCGGGCGCACCTGTACCCGCGGCCGTTCTGCCCGACCTGCTGGAGCGAGGACGTCAGCTGGGAGCGGGCCGCCGGCACCGCGACGCTCTACACCTGGTCGCAGGTGCACGCCAACGACCTGCCGCCCTTCCGGGACCGGGTTCCCTACCTCGCCGCCGTCGTCGACCTCGACGAGGGACCGCGGATGGAGACCACCGTCGTCGGCGTGACCGAGGCCGACCTGACCATCGGCATGCGGCTCGAGGTCGACTTCTCCGACGTCGGCGAGGTGACCCTGCCGGTGTTCCGGCCCGCCTGAACCGTGCCGAGTCTCGCCTTCCCCGGGAGTTCTGATCATGAGTGCACCTGATGTGACCGGCCGCGAGCTGCGGCCGGCGACGGTCGTGGTGGAGCGCGGGCAGGTGGCCGCGTTCGCCACCGCGGTCACCGAAACCTCGCCCGTCTACCAGCGCCCGGACGCGGCGGCCGAGGCCGGCTTCGCCGGCATTCCCGCGCCGCCCACGTTCACCTTCGCCGCCCGCCTGCTCGCGGCGTACCAGGAGCTGAGCCCGGAGCAGCCGCCGGGCGCGGTGGATCTCGCCGAGCTGATCGGCGAGCTGCGCGCGGGTGGTGGGCTGATCCTGCACGCGGAGCAGGAGTTCACCTACCACGCGCCGGTTCTCGTCGGTGCCGTCCTGACCCTCACCGGCGTGGTCGAGGACGTCCAGGTGAAGACCGGTCGCGACGACCGGCGCCGGACGTTCGTCCGGGTCCGTTCGGAGTTCCGCGACGAGGCCGGCGGGCTCGTCGTGACCGAGGTGATGACCTTGCTACATCGGTCCTGACCTGCTCGTATGTCGACCTTGGGTCGGTCGGAGCCCGGTTCGGTTGTGAAGATCTGGTCCGTCCACGCGGGCCTGAGGAATAGGGAGTCACGCTGATGAGCGAGGAAGAGCCCGTGCAGTACGCGCACCGGATGTTCCCGGCGCCGATCGACCACGGGATCGCCCGGCCCGACCGGGCCGTGTCGACGGTGGAGCGCGGGACGGACGCGGTCACCTACAACGACCCGCAGGGCCGCTGGTACGAGGGCGGTGGCCAGGTCGGGGAGAAGGCGGTCGAGTCGATCGTCGTGTACCCGCCGACCCGCGGCGTGGTCGGCCAGGGCGACCCGTTCGAGCCCGTCAAGATCGGCATCCTGGTCGACATGGATCTCGGCCAGTTACTGTCGGACTGGATCGACTCGACGATCCTGGCGATCGAGGACGCGCTGAACGAGGGTGTCTACGACCGGCCGGTCGAGATCATCACGGTCGACGCGCGCGGGCTGCCGCGGGAGAACTACCGCAAGGTCCGGCAGGGCTACCTGAAGCTGGTCGAGCTCGGCTGTGTCGTGGTGCTCGGCCCGATGATCTCCGACAACTCGCTGAACCTGCAGGACGTCGTCAATGCCACCGGCGTGGCCTGCATCGGCTGGACCGGCAGCGTGAAGTTCGCGGGGGACTACTGCTTCACGGTCGCCAACGGGGACATCCCGACCGAGTCCGTGATGGGCGCCAACTGGTGCGCGCAGCAGGGGTACACCAAGGTCGGGTTCTTCTGGGAGAAGGGCTCCTCCGGGGACCACTACTCGGACTACTTCCGGCTCGCCGCGCAGAACGTCGGCGTGGAGATCGTCAAGGAGGTCAGCCTCGGGCCGAACCCGCGCGGCTTCCAGGAGAAGCTGGCGACGATGCGTGAGCAGGGCGCCGAGGCGATCGTCTACATGGGCTACGGCTACTCGACGTTCCACTTCGCGGCCGCGTTCAAGGCCCTGGACTGGGATCCGCCCCGCTTCATGGGCACCGCGTTCATGTTCTACTCCAACTCCAACGCCTGGGCGGAGGGCCTGGAGGGCTGGCACGGCGTCGACCAGCTCGGTGAGGACGGCGCGAACCCGAACTACGAGGCGATGGTCCGGCGGTTCGAAGCGAGGTTCGGGCGGGTGACCCGCAACGTCGTCGTCGCGCTGGGCTACGACACGGCCCGCGCCGGTATCCACGGCATCGCGAACGCGGTGATCCCCATCCCGAGCGAGGTCCGGCTCGGCCTCGAGAAGATCAAGTGGATGCCGTGCACGAACGGCGGCCCGGGCGCCTACATCACGTTCGCGCCGTACGACCACCGTGGCTACAAGGGTGACTTCCTGACGATCCGTGAGCTGCGTGGTGGCGAGCTGCACTTCCGCGGCTACTACCGGCCGCAGTGGCCGTCGAACACCCACTCGCCGTTGCTGACCGCCGAGCCGAAGCCCGCCGACCCGGCTGACGCGGCGGCGGCCGAGTAACGCCGGCCGAGCAGTGGCGGCCGGCCGAGCGACGCCGGCCAAGCAGCGCAGGCTGATGCGGCGCCGCGCGATAGGCTCGACGGAGCCTGGGAGGAGACGGGTGGAACCCGCGTACGAGACCGAGTCCAAGACCGAGACCCAGGCCGCCGCCGGCGCACGGCGCGCGCCCTGGTCCGGCCGTGCGCCCGGTCCCGTCGACCACTCCGCGTCGCCGGCGGACCGGTCCGTCCCGGCCCGGGAGAAGATTCTCGATGCCACGGCGGCGTGTATCCGCCGCCGTGGCGTCGAGCGGACGTCGATCAGCGCGGTCGCGACGATCGCGGGGGTGTCCCGCCCGACTGTCTACGCCTACTTCGACACCCGCGAGGCACTGGTCTCGGCGGCACTGGGCCGGCTCGGCGCACAGATCGCCGAGCGGGTCGCCGTCACCGCACGCGGTCGTGCCACGACGGCGGGCGAGTTCGCGGTCGAGGCGCTGGTCGCCGTCCGCCGGGAGTTCCGCGCGGAGCCGGCGCTGCGGCCGATCATGGGTATCGGCCCGGCCTGGGACGCCACCGACGCGCTGTCCGTGGAGGCGCTGGCGATCGCCAGGCCGATCATCGCGCCGGTGGTGGACTACGACCCCCGGCTCGAGCGGCATCTGGACGAGATCGTGGAAACGATCGTGCGCTGGCTGCTGTCCCTGCTCATGTACGACAGCAGCCGGACCGCGTCGGAGCCGGTGCTGCGCGACTATCTGCGGCGGGCCGTGGTGCCTGTCATCGAGTCCATGGCGGCCGCCGGGGGCTGACCCGGGCGTGCCCGGCCTTGCCGGCGGGGCCGCCGCGGTGGGCCGCCGCTTGTTCGGATCGTCGCGCAACGCGGAGCCTTGATATATACAATATCCATCATCCTTGGATGGCTGCCGGGCGGCGCTCGGCCCGTTCCCGCCGTGCCGGTCCCGGTGACCGGCTGGTACCGGCGGGTGAGCCGGCGATCCGACGAACGGAGGCAGCCCAGGTGAGTGCGAGGTCTTGGCAGATGGCGACCAGTCCCAGCCCCGAATCCGAGCCCCAGGCCGAGCCCCAGGGCGAGCCCCGGGCCGACGCCGAGGCCGACGCCGCAACCGGTGCGGCGCCGGCGGAGCCGGCACCGCGGCGCCCGCGCGGGGTGATCACCGACGAGGGTGTCGCCCGCCTGCGCGCGCGTATCGGTGTGCCCGAGCCGAACCCGAGGCCGCCGCACTACCGCCTGCCCGGCGCGGACGCCTTCCGGCATGTCGCGACCGCCTACGGCGACGACAACCCCCTCTACGCCGAGGAGGACTACGCGGCCGGCACCCGCTGGCAGGGCCTGATCGCCCCGCCGCCCCTGGTCGGCGGGGACACGCTGATCGGTGAGGACGAGGTCGTCGAGGTGCCCGCCGACCAGCGCGACCTGATGAAGGGCGACCCGCTGCGCGGCGTCCACGCCTTCTACTCCGCCAGTGTGCGTGAATGGTGGGCTCCGCTGCGGCCCGGCAGCCGGGTGCGCCGGCGCAACGCCCTGGTCGGCGTGCACGACAAGGTCAGCGAGTTCGCCGGGCGGGCCATCCACGAGTGGACCGGTCAGGTCTTCGCCGACGCCGCGGGCGGGCCGCTGTCGGGGCAGTACAAGATGATGATCCGTACCGAGCGCTCGAAGGCCCGCGCGCGTGGCAAGTACACCGCGATCGAGCCGGCGCCGTACACCGACGCCCAGATCGCCGAGATCGAGCAGGCCGCGGCCGCCGAGACCCGCCGCGGGGCGCTGGCGCGCTACTGGGAGGACGTCGCCGTCGGGGACGAGCTCGGCCCCATGGTGAAGGGCCCGCTCACCGTCACCGACATCGTCTGCTGGCACGTCGGCATGGGCATGGGCCTCTACGGGGTGGTTCCGCTGCGGCTCGCGGTGGCGAACCGCAAGCGCATCCCGGGCTTCTACCATCGCGACGAGCTGAACATCCCCGACGTGCTGCAGCGCGTCCACTGGGATCCCGAGTACGCCCGGCGCTCCGGCAACCCGACCACCTTCGACTACGGCCGGATGCGCGAGACCTGGCTCATCCACCTGTGCACGGACTGGATGGGCGACGACGCATGGCTGTGGAAGCTGCGCTGCGAGTTCCGGGCGTTCAACTACGTCGGCGACACCCAGTGGCTGCGCGGGACGGTGACCCGGCGCTATCTCGCCGAGGGTGACCGCCCCGCCGTCGACGTCGAGCTGACCGCGACGAACCAGCGCGGCGCCGTGACCACCCCGGGGTCGGCGACCATCCTGCTGCCCAGCCGTGAGCGCGGGCCGGTGGTCCTGCCCGACCCGCCCGGTGGCGCCACCACCCTCACCGAGACGCTCGACGCCATCATCGACCGGTTCGCCGAATGAGCGGCACCGCCGGCGGGCTGGAGGTCAGCGCCGAGGGCGGGGTGCTGCGTCTGCGGCTGAACCGGCCGGACAAGCGCAACGCGATCGACGACGCCATGATGCGCCAGCTCATCGACGAGATCGAGGCGGCCGGCCAGGACGAATCCGTGCGGGTGATCGTGCTGTCCGGCGCCGGGGAGCACTTCTGCGGCGGCGCGGACATCATCGCCCGCAACGCGAAGCCCAGCGCCAGCGCCAACGGCAACGGCGGTGCGGCGGTCCGGCCGCGGGCGGGCAGCATCCAGCGGCGGCTGCCGACCACCGCCCACCGGCTCATCCCGCTGGTCCAGACGGTGCAGACGCCGGTCGTCTGCGCCGTGCGGGGCTGGGCCGCCGGGATCGGCCTGGCCCTCGCCTGCGCCGCGGACATCACCGTGACCACGGCCGACGCCACCTTCTGGGCGCCGTTCGCGGATCGTGGCTTCACCCCGGACAGCGGCCTGAGCTGGCTGCTGCAACGCCGCGTCGGGGAGGTCCGGGCCCGGCGGATGCTGCTGCTCGGCGAGAAGGTCACCGGCGCGGACGCGGCGCGGTGGGGCCTGGTCGACCGGGCCGTCCCGGCCACCGAGCTGGACGGCGCCGTCGAGGAGATCGTGGCCGAGCTTGCGGGAGCCGCGACGGTCGCGGTCGGGCTCACCAAGTGGCTGCTGGCCGCCGGTGCCACCGCCGAGCTGGACGACCAGCTGCGCAACGAGGCGTTCGCGCTGGAGCTGTCATCGCGCAGCGAGGACTTCCGGGAGGGGCTCGGCGCCTTCCGGGAGAAGCGGCGCCCGCGCTTCAGCGGCCGCTAGGCACCGGACCAGACCCGAGCACCTGAGCACCTGAGCACCCGAGCACCCGAGCATTTCCGATGGTGAAGGAGCACGAGATGGTGGAGGGCCCGCGGACGTCCACGGGCGCGGGCGGGCGGCTGGAGCTCCCGCCGTCGCCGGACGCGGAGCAGGTCCGCGCCGCCGTCCAGGCGTGGGTGGCCGAGCATGTCCCGGCCGCCTGGCAGGAGGCCGGGCGCCGCGGCGGCGCCGCGGCGATCCGACTGGTGCGCTCGCGGGACGAGTACGAGCGGTGGTACCCGGTGTTCGGCCGGTCCGGGCTGGTCGTGCCGACCTGGGAGCCGGCCTACGGCGGGCTGGGCCTGGCGCCCGACCTCGCCCGCGTCGTCGACGCGGAGCTGCGTCCGTTCAACCTGGGCCGGCTCAACCCGCTCGGCCTGTCGAACGCGGCACCGGCCCTGTTCGCGCACGGCACCGAGGAGCAGCGGCTGCGCTTCCTGCCGCCGATCGTGCGCAACGAGGAGTTCTGGTGCCAGCTGTTCTCCGAGCCCGGCGCCGGCTCCGACCTCGCGTCGCTTGCGACCAGGGCGGTCCGCGAGGGTGACTCGTGGATCATCACCGGCCAGAAGGTCTGGACGACCTGGGGCTTCCGCGCCGACTACGGCGTGCTGCTGGCCCGCACCGATCCGGACGTCCCCAAGCGGGCCGGGATCACCTACTTCCTGCTGGACATGCACCAGCCGGGGGTGGACGTCCGCCCGCTGCGGCACATCACCGGCGAGGTCGACTTCTGCGAGGTCTTCCTGGACGAGGCCGTCGTTCCCGACAGCCAGCGGATCGGCCGGGTCGGCGACGGCTGGCGGGTGGCGGGCGCGACGCTGTCCGGTGAGCGGCAGATGGTGTCGGGCGCGGGGTCGGGCGGCGTGGATCGCATCGGCGGCTCGGGTATCGCCAGCCTGATCCGCCTGGCCCGCCGGGTCAGCGCGCAGGGACTGCCAGGTGGCTGGGACGACCCGGTGACGCGCCAGGAGATCGTGAAGCTCTACACCGAGGAACGGATCCGGGGCTGGACGAACGAGCGGGTGCGCCAGCGGCTGCGGGCCGGCCTGCCGCCGGGGGCGGAGAGCTCGATCGGCAAGGTCCAGCAGGGCACGCTCAACCAGCGCATGCAGGCACTCGCCGTCGAGATCCTCGGGGCGTCCGGCGCGGCCTGGGAGAGCCCGGTGGCCGACGCCGGCCAGACGGCGTCCGCCGGCACCGCCGCCCATGCCGACAACGGCGCCGGAGCTGGTGCTGGCGCTGGCACCGCTGCCGATGCGGTCGCCGCCCGGTACGCGGAGTCGCTCATCCACGAGGTGCGGGGCATGCTCCGCAGCCGCGCGAACACCATCGAGGGAGGCACCACCGAGGTGAACAAGAACATCCTCGCCGAGCGTGTGCTCGGCCTGCCCCGCGAGCCCGACCCGTACCAGGGCAAGCCCTGGCGCGACGTCCCCCGGAGCTGACGGGTGTCGTCGGGGCTGCTGGTGGAGCGGCACGGGCCGGTGGGCTGGCTCGTGTTCGACCGGCCCGAGGTCGGCAACGCCATGGACGCCGCCATGCTCTCGGCGCTGCCGGCGGCCTGGGCCGAGCTGGATGCGGATCCGGCGGTCCGGGTCATCGTCAACACCGGCGCCGGTGAGCGGTTCCAGACCGGACTCGACGTGGTCCAGCTGAGCCGTGACCCGGCGGCGCTGCGGGAGCACTCGCGCCAGACCCGCCGAGCGGAGCTGAAGATCACCGCGTGGCACACGAAGGTCGCGAAGCCCGTCATCGCCGCGGTGAACGGGCTGTGCGCCGGCGGCGGTCTGCACTTCGTCGCCGACGCCGACATCGTCATCGCCGCCGCCGACGCCGAGTTCACCGACCCGCATGTGTCGGTCGGGCAGGCGACGGCGTTCGAGGGGATCGCGCTGAGCCGGCGGATGGCCGCGGAGACGATCGCCCGGATGGCGCTGGCCGGCCGGCACGAGCGGGTCGGTGCCGCCCGCGCCTACCAGCTCGGCATGATCAGCGAGATCGTCGATCCGCCCGAACGGCTGCGGGAGCGGGCGCAGGAGCTCGCCGAGACCATCGCCCGCAACTCGCCCGCCGCGATGGCGGCGACCAAACGGGCGCTGTGGGGCGCGCTGGAGTCCGGCCTGTCCGACGCCTGCGTCACCGGCGCGGCCGAGCTGATGGGCATGTGGGGCCATCCCGACCAGCTGGAAGGCCCAGCGGCCTTCGCCGAGCGACGTGAGCCGCGGTGGGCCGAGCCCGGACCGCCCGTGAGAGAGGCACATCGGTGAGCTATTCGTCCTACGAGACCCTGATTGTGGAGCGCCGGGGACCGGTCGGCTGGTTGATCAACAACCGGCCGCGCCAGCTGAACGCGATGAGCAGCCGGATGCGGGACGAGTTCGCCACGGCGTGGACCGAGCTCGACGCCGACCCGGCGGTCAAGGTGATCGTCCACACCGGTGAGGGACGGGCGTTCCAGACCGGCGTGGACATGACCGAGCTCGCCACCGACGGGCTGGGCATGGAGCGCTACCGCGAGTCCGTGGAGAAGCTGGACCTGCACTTCACCGCCTGGCACCAGAAGGTGCGCAAGCCGGTGATCGCCGCCGTGAACGGCCTGTGCGCCGGGGGTGGGTTCCACTTCGTGGCGGACGCCGACATCGTGCTGGCGTCGTCCGACGCGCAGTTCTTCGACCCGCACGTGTCAGCCGGCCAGGTGGTGGCGTTCGAGAACATCGCGCTGCTGCGCAAGATGCCGTTCGAGCCGGTGATGCGGATGGCGCTGGTCGGGCGGTTCGAGCGGATGTCGGCGCAGCGGGCCTACGAGCTCGGCATGGTCAGCGAGCTCGTCGAGCCGGAACGGCTGCGGGAGCGGGCCGGTGAGCTGGCCGAGACCATCGCGCGTAACTCGCCCGCCGCGATGGCGGCGACGAAACGGGCACTGTGGGGCGCGCTGGAGAGCGGCCTGACCGACGCCTGCCGCAACGGCGCCGACGAGCTGGTCTCCGTATGGGGGCATCCTGACCAGACGGAGGGCCCGCAGGCCTTCGTGGAGAAGCGCGAGCCGCGCTGGGTGGAACTCGCGCCGCAGACCCCGCCCGTGGGTGAATAGCCCGGACGGCCCGCGAACGCGCCCCCGGGCGCGGGCATACGGGCGGGCAGGTCAGCGGAATGGACGGCGGATGGACGGCGGCGTGAGTGATCGGGATGGTGTGTGATGCGTGAAGCGGTGATCTGCGAGCCGGTCCGAACCGCGGTCGGCCGCTACGGCGGGGCGCTGCAGCCGCTGAATGCGCACGCGCTCGGCGCGGCGGTCGTGCGCGGGCTGCTGGAGCGGACGGGTCTGGGCTCGGCGGACGTCGACGACGTGGTGTTCGGCTCCTGCTACCCGACGATGGAGGCCCCGGCACTGGGTCGTGTCGTCGCGCTGGACGCCGGCCTGGACATCACCGTCCCCGGCCTGCAGCTCGACCGCAGATGCGGATCGGGGGTCCAGGCGATGGCCCTGGCCGCGATGCAGGTGCAGACCGGCGTCGCCGAGGTGGTCATCGCCGGCGGCGCGGAGAGCATGAGCAACGCGGCCTTCTACTCCACCGAGCTGCGGTGGGGCGCGCGCGGCGGCAACCTGACCCTGCACGACGCGCTCGCCCGCGGGCGGGTCACCGCCGGTGGCGAGAACCACCCGGTACCCGGCGGGATGATCGAGACGGCGGAGAACCTGCGGCGCGAGTACGGGATCCCGCGTGCCGAGCAGGACGAGTTCGCCTTGCGCTCGCACCAGCGGGCCGTTGCCGCGCAGGCCGCGGGCCGGTTCGCCGAGGAGATCATCCCCGTCTCCGTGCCGAAGCGCGGCGGAGCGACGGTGGTGGACACCGACGAGCATCCTCGCGCGGACACCACCCTCGAGTCACTCGCCCGGCTGCGGCCGGTGATGGGCCGCACCGACCCGGAGTCGACCGTCACCGCCGGGAACTCCAGCGGGCAGAACGACGGGGCGTCGGCGTGTGTGGTGACGCATCCGGAGGCGGCGCAGCGGCTTGGGCTGCGTCCGCTGGCCCGCCTGGTGAGCTGGGCCGTCGCCGGCGTGGAACCGTCGCGGATGGGCATCGGACCGGTGCCGGCGACCGCCAGGGCGCTGGAGCGCGCCGGCCTGAAGCTCTCGGACATCGATCTGATCGAGCTGAACGAGGCCTTCGCGGCGCAGGTGCTGGCCTGCACCCGCGAGTGGGGGTTCGGCGCCGCGGACTGGGACCGTTTCAACGTGAACGGCTCCGGGATCTCGCTCGGCCACCCGGTCGCCGCGACCGGCGGGCGGATCCTCGCGACGCTGCTGCACGAGATGCACCGCCGGGAGGTCCGGTACGGGCTGGAAACCCTGTGCATCGGCGGCGGGCAGGGCATCACCGCGATCTTCGAGCGCATCCCCGCCTAGCCGCCGCCTAGCCGCCGTCTGGCGCGTCGGGTCGCCGCTGCCGCCGAGCAAGATCTGCGGATCCTGGTTGCTGGAACGACCCAGATCCTCAGATCTTCGGGGTCGCCCTGCCGGGATCAGGGGTTGCGCCGCGTTGGTGGAGCGTGAGCTTCACCAACGCGGCGGCGTGCCGTCCGCTCACACGGGGAGTCTGCTCACTCGGGGATGAGCTGGGCGACCCGCTCCCGGTGGTAGGTCGGGTCCCCGAACATCAACCGCGCACTGGACGCCCGCTTGAAGTACAGGTGGGCCGGGTGCTCCCAGGTGAAACCGATACCCCCGTGGATCTGGATGTTCTCCGACGCGGCGTGCAGGTGGGCTTCCGTGCAGTAGGCGGCCGCGAGGCTCGCCAGCAGCGGCAGCTCCGGGTCGTCGGTCGCGGCGGCCGCCGCGGCCGCGTAGGCGGCCGAACGGGCCGACTCGACCTCGATCAGGACGTCCGCGCACTTGTGCTTGATCGACTGGAAGGAGCCGACGGGCCGGCCGAACTGGAACCGGGAGCGGGCGTAGTCCACCGCCATGTCCAGGGCCCGGGCCGCGCCGCCGACCTGCTCCGCCGCGAGCGCGACCAGAACACGCTGGTAGGTGCCCTCGACCGCGGCCCACCCGGCTCCCTCGGCGCCGATCAGCCGGGCCTCGACTCCGTCCAGGTCGATTCGGGCCTGCTTCCGGGTCTGGTCGAGGGTCGCCAGCGGGGTGCGCCGCGACCCACCGGCTGTGCCGGCGGTCGTGCCGTCGACGGCGAACAGGCCGACACCGCGGTCGGTGCGCGCGGCGACGAGGATCAGGTCCGCGGCGCAGCCGTCGAGCACGAACATCTTGGTGCCGTCGAGGCGCCAGCCGGCACCGCCATCACCGGCACCGTCACCGGTGCGGGTCGCGCGGGTCTGGACGGAGGCCTCCTCCCAGCGCCCGTCGCGCTCGGCGACGGCGAGGGTGGCCACGGTCTGGCCGGAGGCGATCGCGGGCAGCAGGTCCGCGCTGGCCGCGGCGTCCCCGACGAGCAGGATCGCCTGGCCCGCCGCGACGGTGGCCAGGAACGGGCCGCCGTACAGGACCCGGCCCATCTCCTCGAACACCACCGCCAGTTCGGTGAAGCCGTGGTCGGCGCCGCCGTACTCCTCCGGAATGGCGAGCCCGAGCAGGCCGAGCTGCTCGGCCAGGACCGACCACGCGGTGCGGTCGAATTCCCCGGTGGCCCCCAGGTACGCCCGGACCGCGCTCTCCCCGGTGGTGTCGTCGAGGAACGACCGGACCGCCGAGCGTAGTTCTTCGAGTTCCGTGCTGAACGACGAGGTCATCGAACCTCCCGAATGTTCGGTGTCGCCGGACGGCCAAGGTGGCCGATGGTTATCACGAAAACGGTACTAGCCATCAGAACACGACACCAGTTATTCTGTCGGAACCGTCTGATGCATGCTTTGGCCCCGTTCGGGAGGCCGGGAGGGCGTGATCCGTGAATACCAAGGTCTACACGCACGAGTTCATTGATATCAAGGGTACGAACCGGGCCCGCTACGTCCACCACATGACGGCGAACTGGAGCCCGATCGCGCAGGAGGAGCGTAATCAGCTCTGCTACGGGGTCTGGGGCGTCGTCGGCACGACGGGGCGGTGGCCGCAGGTCGTGAACCTGTGGGAGGAGGACGGCTTCGACGGGCTGGCCGCCGGCCTGCAGCATGAGACCTCCAGCGCCACGTTCCAGGACCCGAAGCTCGAGAAATGGTGGCTGGAGGCGGCCGAGTACCGCAGCGGCGGATTCGACCGGATCCTCGTTCCGGCCCCCTGGACCCGCACCATTTCCGAGCTCTGTGCCGACGGTGTGCGCGGCGATCTGTACGCGCATGAAATGATCAGGGTGCCGCGGGGTACTGCACCGGAATTCCTCTCCGTGGTCGCGGAGGAGGCGATTCCGCGTTATACCGAACATGGGTGGCAGCTGGTCGGTGCATTCCACACGGCCATGGCGGATGACGCCGAATGCGTGCTGCTCTGGGCTATTCCGAGCTGGGCGGCGTGGGCCGACCTCGAAAAGGCCACGCTGGACCGGAGCTCGGGCGCGGGCCGATGGCACCGCCGGCTGCTGGATGCCAGCGAGTCGCGACACAGGTTCCTCATGCGGGATGCTCCGCTGTCACCGCTGCGGATCGGCCGGCAGCCGAGCCGGGCGGATCGGGAGGAAGGGTGGCAGGATCTGTGACGTCCTGTTGATCGTGGTTCCTCCCCTGGCTGGAGTTCGCCGGTGCCCCCGGCGCCTGCCCGGCGTCCCGGACTGGGTGTGCCGTCGGCACTGATTTTGTATAAATTATCCTAGCAGCGATCGGTGGAGGTGGCATGGCACTGATGGATCTGCTCGCACGGCTGGGTGTCGGTGTCCTGGCCTGCACGCCTGGCGGGCCGTCGCTCGGGGGCGGCGGTGTGGTCGCATGCCTGGATGCTTCCGATCTGCCGAGCGCGCTGCTCGTCGCGGAGGCCGAGGGCACGATGGGCGGCGGCCTCGGGGCGGTGCTCGACGGCGACGTGCTCACCCTGGTGTCGCGCCCCGTCACGGCGCCGGCGCGGCTCACGCCGGTCTCCTCACCGGCGGACGTCGCCGCCGAGGTCGCCGAGGCCCGCCGGCGAGGCCTGGGCGTGATCGCCGTCCGGCTCGGATTCGACCCGGCCGCCTCACGCCAGCCGGTCGTACCATCCGCAGGGGCCGTACTACCCGCGTCGGCCGCGTCATCCGCGACGGGCGGCGCGCCCGCGGACCAGCCCGGCTTGCCGCGGCTGTGGGTCGACCCCAGTCTCGCGGCCCGTTTCCCGGCCGGTGCGGGCGCCGTCACCTCCGCCGACGCGAGCGCTGCCCCGCCAGTCGATCTCATCCTCGCGGGCCGGGGCGTGATCCGGTCCGGTGCCGTCGAGCAGTTGCGGGCCTTCGCCGAGCGCACCGGCCTGGGTGTGCTGAACACCTTCACGGCCAAAGGCCTGTTCCGCTGGGACAGCCCCTTCCATCTGGGGACCGGTGGCCTGCAGGAACTCGACCTGGCGCTCGCCGGCGCCAGCGGGTCCGGGCTCGTCGTCGCCGTGGGGCTCGACGCCGACGAGTGGCCGACAGCCCTGCTGCGGGCCGCGGGGGTGCGGCCGGATCAGATCCTCGAGCTGGCACCGGAGGAGCTGGTGGGCGCCCCGGCCGCGCTGCGCCCGCGGGGCGGGGTCGGCGTCCAGGCCGGCGGGGAGCGCCCGCGGCTCTACCGGGAGCTGGCCGCGGTCGTGCAGCCGCTCTACCAGCAGACCGCCGCGCCGCTGAACCCCGCGCGGGCCGCCGCCGACATCGCCGAGATGCTGCCGGACGGCGCCGCCGTGTGGACGCAGCCCGGCCATGCGGCGCTCTGGGTGGCCCGGGCGCTGCCGACGACCCGGCTCGGCAGTGTCCGGGTGCCGCCGGTCGGCTCGGCGGGCGTGGCGCTGGCCGGTGCGCTCGGCGCGGCGTCCCGGCCGGGCGGGGCCGCCGTAGCCGTGGTCGACGCCCTGCCCACGACCGGAGTGACCGGCACACTGCTTGACCGGGCGGCTGGTGCCCCAGGAACGATCGTGGTCGAGATCTGGGGTGATGACGGCGATCTGCGCTCGGCGCAGGAACACCGTGATCGGCTCGCGGCGGCGCTGGCGAAGCCCGGCGTGCATGTGATCGAGGTTCCGGTCGACTTCTCGGCGACCGCGGAGCTGGTTGGTGTGGCCGGTCCACCGCTCGCCTGGCCCGACCGGTTACCCGGGTGACCGGCCCGGCCTCGGGTCCTTCCGCCCTGTCCCGCTCCACCGGATCTGCCGGTGTCCGTCCGTGCCTCAGCTTTGTCTTCGACCGGTGCGGAACGGCGCTGACCAGCGCGGGCCTGGCTCGGTGCGGTGCGTAGGTTGGATACGATTGACAGGCTGTCTCAGTCTTGTGCTGGGCGGCGTGGAGAGATCCGGTGCCTGGCGTCAGCGCCGGATGATGAGAAGGAGCCCCCGATACCTGCCCATGGTCGAGTCCCGTCGGCGCCTGTCGCGGAACCTGTGTCCGGCCGCCGCCCGGCGATTGATCGCCGCAGCAGCGGTGCCCAGGTGGCGGAGCACATCCGCAACCTGATTTTCTCGGGCGTGCTGCGCCAGGGTGATCACGTGCGCCAGGACGAGATCGCCGAGGAGCTCGGCGTGAGCCGGATTCCGGTGCGGGAGGCGATCATCGTCCTCGACCGTGAGGGCTGGGTGACCAACGAGCTGCACCGCGGCGCCTTCGTGCACGGTCTGGACGAGAACTCGGTCCGTGACCACTACGGCATCCTCGGCATGCTTTACGGGTTCGCGGCGGCGCGTGCGACCGAGCGTGGCGATGACGAGGGCATCGGCCGGTTGCGGACGGCGGAGCGCGCGCTGCACGCGGCGACCGACCCGGAGGTGGTGCTCGACGCGAACGAGGTGTTTCTCCGGCAGATCTTCGCACTGGCGGCCTCGTCCCGGCTCAAGGCGATGAGCCGCCTGATGGTCGGCATCGTGCCGGGGAACTTCTTCGCGCTCGTCCCGGGCACGATCACGCCGCAGAAGAAGGGGATCTCCACTGTCTACCGGGCGGTGAAGGCGCGGGACGGCGCGAGCGCCGAAGCGGCGTTCGTCGCGTTGCTCGAACAGCACGGAGAACGTGTCGTCACCATGCTGAGGACCCGTAACATCCTCTGGGCCCCCGACAGCACGCCGTAGCGTTCCCTCGACCGCAGCCGTGCTCGGCCGCGCGAACGGCCGTGGCCACCGACCCGGCGCTCACTGAGCCTCTCCGCGGAGAAGGCTCAGTACTCGTGCTGCATCAGGTCGATCACGGTCTTCGCGCGATGGGCCAGCAGGACCCGCCCGACGACCGCCATGTGCTCCGCCCAGTGCCTCTCGGCCCCCGAGGCGTCACCGGCCTCGACGAGTGCCGCGAGACGGGCCTGGGAACGAAGGCCGCGCAGGCGCGTCTCCTCCGACTCCAGCGGGTCCCCACCGTCCTCCGGGTGGCTCACCGCGGCGACGGCGCGTGCGACGATCTCGTTGAGCATCTCCGCGACGATGCCCAGCGTCTGGTTCCCGGCGAGTTCGACCAGCCGGGCGTGGAACTGCGAGTTGGCCTGACCGAACCGCTCCGGGTCGTCGATGACCTCAAGCTGCTCGGCCGTCAGCCGGCGCAGCTCGGTGGCGGCTTCCTGGTGGGTGTCGGAGCCGGCGACGATCTGGGCGGCGAAGCGTTCGAGCGTGCTGCGCGCCTCGTACACGTCCGCCAGCGGGACGTCGCGTGCCTGCAGGACGAGGGCGGCCGTGCGGGCGGTCATCCGATGGTTGGGCCGATGCGCCACGATGCCTCCGAGGACACCGCGCTTGACCGAGATCAGGCCCTCGGCCTCGAGGATGCGCAGTGCCTCGCGCAGCGACGGGCGGGAGACACCGAAGCGGGCGACCAGGTCTGGTTCGTGCCCGAGGGACTCGCCGTCCGCCAGCTCACCCTGGATGATGAGCCGCCGGAGCTCGTCGGCGATGCGCTGCGGCTTCTCCCGCGGCACCACCCGCTCGCGGTTGCGTGCTCTCCTCGGCTCGTCCACCCTCGTCGACCTTCTCTGCGTCGGCCGCTTCGGCGGCCGAGGTGGTCCATCCGCACGGTGCGCGATCAACGCGTACGGTGCGCGATCAACGCACCGCTGTGGTCCGGCACCACGAGGCGGGCGAGTTCTTGCAGTTGATAACCCTACCTGCCGGCGGTACCCAACCCTGCCCGGTGGGCGACGACGCCGCCCGGCCGGTGTGACCGAGGCGCCCGCAGGTGGTCTGGGTCGCCGCGGACCGGGACATGCCGCCCGCGTGGCCAGGCGACGTCCGGGCAGCGAAACAGTGGTTTAAAACGGGTGAAACGGACAAGTTGGACGATGGTCCACGGTTGCGCCCCGGGATTGCGGGACAATGCGACGAGAATGCCCGGGGCCGGTCGTGGCAGCTGATCCAGAGAAAAAGGTTCGGTGCGTTGATGCACACCGCCGGGGCGGATGGGGACCTGCGCGTCCGGCGTGGCGGCGGAGATGAAATCATCCAGGTACCTGGTCCCACGAAGGGCCGATGGCCTGTTGCCGCACTACGTCCTGTTGGGGAATTGTCGTCTGTTGAGAGGGTGCGATTCATGCGTTCGCCGCGGTGAACGGCCTCTGACGAACGGACTCGACCGGCGACGGCACATACCTGCCACCTCGACCCTGCCACCTCGATGAAGATTCGGAGGAAGATATCCGTGGACCTGATGCGGGCGGCCCGCCTCCACGTCCCCAGCCGCACCCTGACGATCGAGGACGTCCCCAGGCCGGTGCCCGGGCCCTGGCAGGTGCTGGTGAAGGTCGCGGCGGCCGGGGTGTGCATGTCGGACGTCCACCTCATCGACGGTTCGCTCGGCCGGCCGCGGCACCTCGCCGAGGACACCGTCACGATCGGGCACGAGGTCGCGGGCACGATCGCGGAGCTCGGGCCCGAGGTCGGCGGATGGTCCGTCGGCCAGCGGGTCGTCCTGCAGGCCGGCGAGATCAGGGACGGCGAGACCTACACCCGCGGTGTCGACTACGACGGCGGCTGGGCCGACTACGCGCTGGCCAGCGTCGACTCGATCTTCGCCCTGCCGGACTCGATCCCCTTCGAGCAGGCCGCCATCATTCCGGACGCCGTCTCCACCCCCTGGAGCGCGATCGTCAACACCGCGCAGGTTCGCCCTGGAGAGGCGGCCGGCGTGTGGGGTGTGGGCGGTCTGGGCTCGCACGCGATCCAGCTGCTCCGGGCCGTGTGCGCCTTTCCGATCGTCGCGGTCGACCCTGTTCCCGGCGCGCGGGCGCGGGCGCTGGAGCTCGGCGCCGATCTCGCCCTCGATCCTCGCGACCCGACGCTCAAGGACCAGATCCTCTTCCTCACCGAGGGCGCCGGGCTGAACGCGGCCTTCGACTTCGCCGGGGTCGCCTCGGTCTACGACCAGGTGCTGGGCGTGCTCGCGGAGGAGGGTCGCCTGGTGGTCGTCGGGCTGTCCGGCCGGCCCCTGACGCTGCGGGACAGCACGACCTTCAGCTACCGCAAGCACCGGATCCTGGGGCACTTCGGCTCCGGCGACGACGTCGTGCCGCGGCTGGTCGACCTGGTCGACCACGGCCGGCTCGACTTCTCCCGCTCCATCACCGACGTCCTGCCGCTGGGCAAGGCGAGTGTCGCGGTCCGGCGCATGCACACCAAGGAGGGAAACCCGCTGCGCCTGATCCTGGCTCCCTGAGGCGAAGCCGCGGCCAGCCTGCGGGCCAGTGGTCAGCGGTCAGTGGTCAGTCGGCGTCCGTCAGGCTGACGGCGAGCATCGCCACATCGTCCTCGTTGCCGTGGGTCCGGTCGAGGGTGGCGAGCAGGCCGTCGCAGAGCCGTTCGGGCGACAGGCCGGGCGCCGCGTGGCGGCGGAGCAGCTCCAGGCCCTGGTCGATGGGCCGGGAACGGTCCTCGACGAGCCCGTCGGTGAACAGCAGCAGGGTGCTTCCGGGCTCCAGCGACACCTCCAGCTCCGGGTAGTCCGCGACGCCGGCACCCAACGGCGGCCCCGGCTCCACGGGCGGGAACCAGGGCCGCCGCCGGCGCGGGATCAGCAACGGCGGGAGGTGGCCGGCCGAGGCCACGGTGAGCACCCGGCGGCGCGGGTCGAGGACGGCCGTCGTCACTGTGCTGATGCTCGCCTGCTCCAGGCGGTTCATCGCGGCGTCGAGCGCGGTGAGGATGGCGGCGGGCCGGAAGCTGTCCTGAGCGTAGGCCCGCGCGGTCGCGCGCAGCTGCCCCATGGTCGCGGCGGCGTGCAGCCCGTGCCCCATGACGTCGCCGATGATGAGCGCGGCCCGGCCGCCCTCCAGGGCGAGAACGTCGTACCAGTCGCCGCCGACCAGCGCACCCGCGCTGCCCGGCAGGTAGCGCCAGGCGAAGGTGAGCCCGGCGACGCGCGGCAGCCGGCGGGGCAGCAGGCTGCGCTGCAGCGTCACCGCGATCTCGCGCTCGCGCTCGAACTGGAGCGCGTTCCCGAACGCACCGCTCGCACGGCGGATGAGCTCCTCGACCAGCTCCTCGCCCTCGGAAGCGGTGTCTGCGAAGGCGGTGCCCGCGAAGGTGGTGCCGCCGGGAAGCCTGGCGGGCGTGCGGTCGGGCAGGCTGGGGTCGTCCGCCGTGCTGCCCGGTGCGTCGTCGGCTGTGGCGTCCGCGGTGCCGCCTGCCGAGCCGTCCGCGAAGCCGGCGCGGCCCAACGCGACGACGGCGGCGGTGCGCCCGGCGACGATGAGCGGGAAGGCCACCGTGCCCGTGGTCGGCTCACGGACGACCGTGCCACGCCCGGCCGCCGCCACCACCGGGCCCGGTGGTGGGACGCCGTGCGTCCGGACGACGTCCGCCCCGCCGGCGGCGGCGGTGACGACGGTGGCGTCGAGCGGGACCGCCGCCGAGATGCCGTGCGGTGGGATCCGCCAGCTGGCCGCTGCCACGGAATGCTGCGGTACCAGCAGCCGCAGGAGGCGTTCGAGGATCCGGCCGGAGTCGAGCGTCGAGGCGAACAGGTCGCTCGCGGCGGTGAGGAACGAGGCTCGCTCCCTGGCGTGGCGCTCGGCGGTGAACAGGCGGGCTCTTTCCAGTGCCAGCGCGGTCTGCGCGGCCAGCGCCTCGACGAAGTTCCGCTCGTCGGCGTCGAACAGGCGCGAATGGTCGAACGAGAAGCGCAGCGCGCCGAGCACCTGCCTGGTGACCACCAGCGGCAGGCAGCACATGGCCACCACCGACGGCTCCAGCCGGGCCAGATCCGGATAGCGCAGGTAGCACTCGGCCCGGGACTCCAACCAGATCGCCCGACCGTTGCGCAGCGCGTCCACGGCGGGCAGCCGGTCGTCGAGGCGCTCGGCACGCAGCTGGGCCATCAGCTCCTCGCCGTACCCGACCGCGCCCGGGATCAGCACCTGACCGCCGCGCTGCCCGGCGTGGCCGGGATCCGCCGGCACGAGCAGGACGCCACCCGACGCGGCCAGGGCGGTCACACTTTCGGAGACGACGACGTCCGCCACCTGTTCCGCGGTTGTCGCGCTGGCCAGCGCGGCGGTGACCCGCTGCAGCCGTGCCGCGCGTTCGGTGGCCCGCCCGGCGAGAACCTCCGCGTCGAGGGTGTTGAGCAGATACTGCTCGAAGGTCGGTGTCGTGATCGGGCCACCGCCGCCCTCCAGCGCCCGCAGCTGGTCGACCAGCGCGCGGACGTACCAGCGGCGGAAGGCGACATGTTGCGGCGGTGACTGCAGGGTCAGCAGCCGGGCCGCGCGGGCGTAGCTCTCGATCTCCTCCAGCGCCGCGAGGTAGGCCTCGCCCGCGACCGCGGAACGGGGCGACAGAGCGAGGTCCAGGGTGGTGCGCGGGAGGCCGGCCGCCGCGGCGGCCAGCGCCTGGCGTTTGATCGCCTTGCGGGGCTCGGCGAAGCGGGTGGTCACGATCCGCAGCAGTTCGGCCAGCCTGGTGGGCAGCGGCCCGCTCGACCCGGCCTGCGCACCTGTGGTGGCCAGGGTGAACTCCCGGACCAGCCCGTCGACATGGTTCTTCGCCGCGAGCAGGAGATCCGTCGGGACGTCCCCGAGCCTGACGTTGAAGCTGGTCCGACCGGCCGCCGAGGGATCGGTGTCGATGGTGGTGTCGATGATCGGCGCGGTGCCCGAGTCGGCGCACCCGCGGGCCAGCTCCGCCCAGACGACCTTGCCGCTGACGCCGGCGCCGTCGACCCCCCACCGGGTGGCGAGGGCGGCGACCAGCCCGAGGCCGCGGCCGGTCAGCCCCTGCGCACCGACCGGCGGGCACACCGGGGGAGTGGGGCTGCCGTCACTGATCTCGATGCGCACGGCCTCCTGGGCGGCGAAAAGCCGGGCCTCGACGGGTGGTTCGCCATGCAGCCAGGCGTTCGCCGTCAGCTCGCTCGCGATGAGGGCGACGTCGGGCCGAAGATCGTCAGCCCACGAGTCCCCGGCGAGCGCGGCCTTGATCAGCCGGCGGACCATGGCCGGGGCCGAGGGCTCGCTGGCCAGGATCCAGCGGCCTCGCAGCAGCCAGCCGTCAGCCGCCCGCGCCGCCGCTACCGGCTCCGCCGCTGGCCACGGGTCCGGCGCGGCCGAGCCGTTGTCCACTGCCCATGTATACCCGGGATCAGCGAAAAGCACCTCTTCAGACCTTCGGGGATGCCTAGCCGGCCAGACCGGTCGCGGCGGCGACCGGAACGTGTAACGCGGAACCGGCCGACCGGGGGTGGTAGCCCGGATCTTTTGTGCTTCTGGCACATCGGTGCGGGTACCGGGCCGTTCCTAGCATCGCGGCACGACGGCGGGTGCCCGGCGGACGTGGCACCGGCGGCCGAACCGGGTAGGACTTCCAGACGGCCGGGCGGCTGCGACAGCGACAGGCGGACCACGTGGACGCACCACCTCGCCACGTGGGCGGAGCATGAGGAGTGACGTCGGGTGACGATCGAAGCGACAACAGCAGCGCGGCCTGAGACGACATCGCGGCCTGAGAGCACGGCCCGGCCTGAGAGCGCGGCGCGGCCTGAGAGCGCAAGGCCTGAGAGTGACAGTGCCGCCGCGGTCACGGGCGGGCCGGGGCTCGCGCAGCCGCGGTGGACCCACATCGCGCTGCCGTCGGGCGACCTGGACGCGTCCGTCGCCTTCTACACGAGCATGACTCCGCTGGTCGTGGTGGCCGAACGGGAGGACGCCGACGGCCGCAACGCCTGGCTGTCCAACCCCGGGCAGTGGGAGACGCCGTTCGTGCTGGTCCTCGCCGCGTTCAACAACGCGCGCGGCAGCCAGCAGGGGATCATGAAGCCGTTCGCGCACATCGGCATCGAGCTGCCCACCCGCGCGGACGTCGACAAGGCCGCCGACCGGGCCCGGGACGCCGGCTGCCTGCACTGGGAGCCCCGGGACATGCCCGACCCGATCGGCTACATCTGCGCCGTCACCGACCCGGACGGCAACGTGATCGAGTTCAGCCACAACCAGCGGGTCTTCTCGACCGTCCGCGAACTGTGGGGCCCGAAGTCGTGACATCCGCACCACCAACGGACGGAACCTCAACACTGGGCGGGGAGCAGGCGCTGTGCGGGGAACGACCGACGTGGGCCGGCCTGCCCCGGCCGGCCGCGGCCTACATCGCGGCGCTCAACGCCGGTGATCCGGACGCCGTCGCGGCCTGTGTGACCGAGGACTTCCGCAACGAGCACGCCTCGCCGGCGGGCCGGGGATGTGTCGGGAGGGCCGCCTACCGGGAGCGCCTGCCCGGCTTCCTCGCGGCCTTCCCCGGGCTGCGGTACGTCCCGGACGCAGACCCGGTCGTGGCCGGGGAGAGGGTAGCCGTCCCGTATCTGATGACGGCGTCGATGCCCGAGGGGGCGCTGCGGATTCGCGGTCTGTGGCTGATCACCCTGCGGGCCGGACTGGTCGCGCACCGCGTTGACTACTGGGACAGCGGGGCGGTTCCCGCCGGGTCGCGGCCCGCCGGCGGCGCGGCGACGCCGGACGGGGCCGCCGCGGCGGACTGATCCGGCACGCTCCGGCGCATCGTCGCGCAATCCGCGCACGTCGGTTCCGAGCAGCCGCAGCGTTGTGTAATCCTGCCCGGTGGACCTGCGAACCCGCAGGTGGGAAGCCCGCAACCGCCGACACAGGCTCGAGAGGACGTGACGCCAGGGTGTCATCCAGCAACCGCGTCGCGACGACGGTGGCGCCTGAGGGGACCACCGAGGCCCAGGGCGGTCCGTGGCCTGCGCCGGACATCGCCCGGCCCGCGCCGGGTAGGGCCCAGCCTCAGCCGGACATCGCCGAGCTGGCCCGGGAGCTGACCGAGCTCGCGCTGTCGGGCAGCGACTGGCGTCCGGTCGTCCGCCGGCTCGCCGCCGCGGCCGGTCGCCCGGTGCGGCTGCTGGGCGTGCACGGCGACGTCGTCGCGGCGACCCCGCCGGGCACGGCGGGAACGGCCGGCTGGGCAGGCCCGCCGGGAACGGCCGGGTCGGCCGGGTCAGCCGCCGGGGTGAGCGGCGGACTGACCGCGCTGCTGACCCGACCCGGATTCACCGAGGTGACCTGCGAGGACGGCTGGCGCGGACGGGGTGCGACCGTCCAGGCCGGCTCGCGCTACGTCGGGCTGCTCCTGGTCGGTGTCGGCCCGCAGGCCCCGGAAACGGAAGCCGGCAGCGCTGGCCAGGATGCCGCCGATGGTGATCGGGATGGCCTGGACGCGCTGGTCAACGCCGCGCGGACCGCACTGGCGATCGTCGCGGTGCGGCGGGACGCGGAGGCCGCCGCGCGGGCGGAAAGCGCCAGCAGACTGGCGAACGAGCTCCGTTTCGGATCCCCTCGAGGCCACGAGGAGATGCTGCGCTCCGCCGCGCGCTTCGGTCTCGACCTGACCGTTCCGCACGCCGCCGCCCTGTTCTTCTACGACGGCCGGCATGGGCGGGCCTGGGGCACCGGCCTCACCTGGATCGAGTCGCCCACCGCGCGCGACGGTGAGCTGGGCTGGACGGTGCTCACCGGCGACATCGAGCGCGAGCTCGGCCGCATCCGGGACCGCCTGCAGGGCATGGTCGGGCCGGACCGCCCCGTCCTCGCGGCCGCCGGCCCGGTCGTCACCGACAACGGCTTCGACCTCGCCGAGACGACATCCTCGTTCAGCGAGGCCGAGGCGGTGCTGGCCCTGCTGCGCCACCGTGGCGACGAGATGACGCTGGTGCACTCGGAGCTGGGCCTGGCCGGCCTGCTGCTCGCGGTGCCACGCAGCCGTCTGGAGGCGTTCACCCGCGCCGAGCTCGGGCCGCTGCTCGAACGGCCCGACCTGTTCGTCACCCTGGCCGCCTGGTTGGAGACCAACGGGAGCCGGGCCGCGGTGGCCGAACGCATCCACGTCCACCGCAACTCGGTCGGCTACCGGATGAACCGGGTCAGGGAACTGCTCGGTCTGCAGGACGACGAACCGACCCGCATGTGGCGCCTGCACGCCGCGGTGGTGGCCCGCGAGGTCCTCCAGGCGCTGTCGGAGGCGCCCACGGCTTCCGCCGGCGCGTTTGTCACCGCGCGTCGGCCGGCTCCGACGTAGACCTCCCGGCCTCCCAGACCGCCAGGGCACCAGGTCCGGTACCGCCCGGATGAGCCCGCCGATGTGGCCAGCTTGGGTCGTCCGCGGGCGACGCCGTTGCCGCTTGCCTTGCGAGAATGGTGAGCGCCGGGAGGGCCGTCAGGCCGGGCAGGAGGAGGCGCGTCGTGACCCTTAAGCCGGGGCCGCGGGGCACGGGCGACGCCAAGGTGCCGTTGCCCGCGGACGGCGTCACCGCCACGCCGCACCGCTCGATGATCACGTTGCCCCACGAGCGGGAGACCTTCGCCCGCATGCGCGGGACCGAGGAGCGGGTCGCGGACGCGATCACCAGGTCCGCGGGAAGGATGCGCTTCGCCTATCTGCACGCGGTGTGGTTCGCCGGATGGATCCTGGTCAACCTGGGTGTGTTCGGCAAGGCGGCGGTCTTCGACCCGTACCCGTTCGGTCTGCTCACGATGGTCGTCAGCCTGGAGGCGATCTTCCTGTCGACCTTCGTCATGGTGAGCCAGAATCGTCAGTCTGCCCGGGACAACATCCGTGCCGACATCGACTTCGAGACGAATCTGCGTTCGGAGGTCTGGTCTGCCCACATAGGCCGTTCGCTGGGGCTTGACGCGCAACAGGTCGAACTGGAGGTCCAACGGCTTGTCGCGCGGAGCCGGACCCGGCTCGACGGCAGTCCGGCGGATCCGGCCGGGGGCCTTCCGGGTACGCCCGAACCCGCCAGCCTGCCGAAGCCCGCGTGATCGAACACCGCGGGTGATTCGCCCTCGCCCACCTTTCGTGTCTGCCGATGGTTCCGGATCTCGGGCTGTTCCGGCGGCCGATGGCTGGTCAACGGCGTGCGGCGGACCGGTGGCCCACCCCATAACGGGCTCAGTGCGATTCCCGATGGTCTGTTACGTAACCTGGCCGCCGTGAGTTCGTCTGAACTCACGTTGTGGTCGCGCATTCTGGAAGCCGCGTGTTCGGCGGTTCAGGCGCGGCAGCCTCGGCACCTGGAAATGTCGTGAATGCGGAGGGTGGGTTCGGTGCGAAACAACGTGAGCTGGCTCGTCTGCAAGGTCGGCTGCATCGAATGCGGAATCATCGAGGAGCCGGTGTTGAGGATCATCGGCGTGTACGCGGATGAGGAGGAGGCGGTCACCTCCGCGCGTACGGAGGCTCACACGATCGCGCGGCGCTGGGGAATGACGAATCCGGAGGAGCCGTACCCGGTACGCGCGGCCGACGTGCTGGGCTCCCGGTTGGGCGCCGGCTGGATGTGGACACCCGCCGACCACGAGCAGGTCTACGCGGTACAGGTCCCGTCCTGAGGTCCCGTCCTGATCCGTCCTGAGGTCACGTCCTGATCCGTTCCGACCGCACGACGGCCGTGGATGGCCGGCACCTCGCCCGTCCGCGGTATCCCCTGGCCACGCCGGGCGACTGATCATGTCGCCCGGCGTGCTCCGTTTCGGGAGTGCTACGTCCGCTGTCCTGGCAGTTCCGGTGACAGTCGCCGAGCGGGTGGGTCCGACCAGCGTTTGTGCGCCCGGCACATCGGGCCTGACGCCGCCGGGACCTAGCGTCGGTGCCGGCGCGGGAAACGGCTCCGCCGAATCCCCGCCCGGCCGGCTCGCCAGGGAAAGGACCTGTACCGGCTGTGGTCGGCGGTGGCATGGACAACTGCCAGAACTACAGGAGGCGTGAGTGCAGGCGGTCGTACAGCACGGGTTCGGTGGCGTGGAGGTGCTCGCGGTCGAGACCGTTCCCGACCCTGTTCCGGGGGCCGGTGAGGTCGTCGTCCAGGTCGCGGCCTGCGGTCTGAACCACCTGGACGTCATGCAGCGCCGCGGTCCGGCGAAGATACCCGGGTTCGCGTCCCCGCACATCGCGGGAATGGATATCGCCGGCACGGTCGTGGCGGTCGGCCCGGCCGTTGGTGAGCTGCGCGAGGGCGACCGGGTGGTGGTCAATCCGGCGGTGCCGTGCCGGAAGTGCGAGACCTGCCTGCGGGGCGACGACGGTTTCTGCCCGAACACGCGGGTGCTCGGCGGCAACGCCCCCGGCGGCTACGCCGAATATGTGCTGGTCCCCGCGTTGAACGCACATCTCGTCCCCGATCATGTCCCGCTGGCTGAGGCGGCGCTGCTGCCGACGATCTGGACGACGGCCTGGCACGCGCTGAGCCCCGTCGGTGGCCTCCGCGAGGGCGAGACGCTGCTGGTGCACGCCGCCGCCAGTGGGGTGAGCCTCGCCGCGGTGCAGCTCGCCAAGCAGCTCGGAGCGACCGTCATCGCGACCGCGAGCAGCACCGACAAGCTGGCGTTCGCCGGCGGCATCGGCGCAGACCACCTGATCCTTGCCGGGGCGGGCACGCCATACGAGCAGGTGGTGGGCGCGGTGCGGGAGGCGACCGACGGCCGCGGTGTGGACATGGTGCTCGACCATGTCGGCCCGGCGACGTGGCCGGCGTCCCTGTTCAGCCTGGCGCCCCGCGGGCGGCTGGTGTTCGTCGGCGACACCTCCGGCGCCGAGGCGACGGTGCCGCTGGAATACAGCTTTCACTTCGGCCTGAAGCTGCTCGGCTCCGACCCGTACCCGGCTCGCGAGTTCGGCGAGGTGCTGGAGCGTTACTGGCGTGGCGGCCTGGTCACGCCGGTGGATGAGGAGTTCCCGCTCGCCGACGCCGCCGCGGCGCAGTCCCGGTTGGAGGAGCGCCGGGCCGTCGGCAAGGTCCTTCTCCGGCCATGACCGTCGACCTGAGCGACCCGAGTGATCTGCGCGACCCGAGCTCGTCGACGGAGCTGGCCTCGGAGCCGGTCGTGCCCGGCCCGGCACCGATCTGGGAGGTGATCCACGGCTTCACCCGGTACTGGGCGGTCGTCGCCGCGCTGGGCCTGGGCCTGTTCGAACAGCTGGCCGCAGGCCCGCGGCCCGCATCCGCGCTGGCCGCCGCGGTGGGCGTGGACGAGCACCGGACGGCGCTGCTCGCCGACACCCTGGTGGCGCTCGGCCTGCTCACCCACGAGCCCGCCGTCGGCTACCGGCTCGGTGCGGTCGCGACCACGTACCTGCTCGCCGGTGCGCCGCGGACGATGGTGGCGCTCGTTCGCGGCGCGCCGGGGCCTCACGAACGGTGGCCGGAGCTCGCCGAGACGCTGCGCCGCGGCGCCCCGGCGGTGCGGATCGAGGACGATCCCGGTGGCTTCTACCCCGCGTTGGCCGCTGCGACCGCTCCGGTCCAGCGACAGGTCGCCCGTGCGGTCGCCGCCACGCTGCACCCGGTCGGGCCGGAGCCGCTGGTCATCGATCTGGGCGCCGGCGCGGCACCGTGGGCGCTGGCCTTCCTGGCGGCCTGGCCGCGAGCCCGGGCGCTCGCGGTGGAGCTGCCAGAGGTCGTCGCCGTGACCAGACGGGCGATCGACGCCGAGATCGGTGGCGCCGCGGTAGACGCCGCGGTCGGTGGTGCAACGGTCGGCGCTGAGAGCGGCGCCGTGCGGGCCGGTGGCCGGGTGCGGGTGGTCGCGGGTGACTACCACGAGGTGGAGCTGCCGAACGCCGCCGCCGACGTCGTCGTCCTCGGCCATGTGTTGCGGGCCGAGTCCGTCGCGGGAGCGCGCCGCCTGGTGGCGCGGGCCGCGGCGGCGCTGCGTCCGGGCGGCACGCTGGTCGTCACCGACTACCCGCGGCCGGAGGTGCCCACCGCACCGTCCGCTCCGGCCCTGCTCATGGGCCTCACCATGCTCGCGTCAACCGGCGGCGACGGGATTTTCCGGGTCGCCGACCTGCACGGCTGGATGCGGGCGGCGGGCCTGGAACCGGCGGCGACGCTCCAGCCGCTGCCCGGCCAGACCGTGATGACCGCCCGCCGCCCCTGACATCCCTCATCCACACCCAGGAACCGGAAGTGACGATGCCTCCCGAGGACCTCTCCCCAGCTGACTCCCCACCCGACTACGTGCCCGCGCCTGTGCCGGCCGGCGCGGCCGTGCCGGTCGACACGATCATCGCCGGAGCGGTCGTGGTCACCATGGACGACGATCGGCGGGTCCTGCGCGACGGCGCGGTCGCGATCGCCGGTGACACGATCGCCGCCGTCGGCCCGACCGCCGAGATCGTCGCCGGGTACCGGGCCACCGAAACCATCGACGGACGTCGGTTCGTGCTGACGCCGGGCCTGGTGAACACGCACATCCACATCACCGGCGAGCCGCTCACCCGCGGGTACGTCCCGGACGACACCCCCTTCGAGGAGAACGTCTTCGCCTGGCTCTGCCCGCTCTACGCCGCCTACAACGAGCCGGAGGAGCGGTTGTCCGGCCAGCTCGCCGCGTTGGAGATGCTGCGCAGCGGCACCACCAGCTTCCTGGAGGCGGGCACGATCCGCTTCCTCGACGCGGTCGTCGACGGGCTCGCCGAGACCGGTATCCGTGGCCGCGTCGGGCGCTGGACCTGGGACCTGCCACCGGAGCCGGACGTCTACCGACAGAACACCGACGACGCCATCAAGGGGCTGGTCGACGAGCTCGACCGGTTCGCCACCGCCGCGGACGGGCGGATCGCCGCCTGGCCGATTCTCGTCGGCCACAACACCTGCAGCGACGAGCTGTGGCAGGCGGCGGCCGGGCTCGCCCGCGAGCGAGGCACCGGGCTGTCGTTCCACATGTCGCCGGCCGAGGTCGACCCGGCGTACTTCCTCGCCACCTACGGGCGCCGGCCGATGGAGCACCTCGCCGACCTCGGCGTGCTCGGTGACAACGTCATCCTCACCCATGCGGTGCACGTCGACGACGCCGAGATCGACCTGCTCGCGCAGACGGGGACGTCCGTCGCGCACTGCCCGACGACGGCGCTGAAGGTCTCCTACGGCGTGACGCGGATCGGGAAGTTCCCCGAGATGGCCGCCCGCGGGGTCAACGTCGCCATCGGCACCGACGGCAACAACGCCAGCAACTACTCCGACCTGATGCGCGCGACCTACCTGGTCGCCGGGCTGTTCAAGGACGGCCGCCAGGACCCGACGATGTTCCCCGCCGAGCAGGCGTTCGCGATGGCGACCCTCGGCGGTGCCCGCGGCCTCGGCCTTGCCGACGAGATCGGCGTGCTGGCGCCCGGCCGCAAGGCCGACCTCGTCGCACATGACACCGACCGCCCCGAGTGGCGCCCGCTGCTCAACGTCGCCAACCAGCTGGTGTGGTCCGCCGACGGCCGCGGTGTGCACAGTGTGTGGGTCGACGGCCGCCGCGTGGTCGAGAACTACCACCACACGGTGATCGACGAGGAGGCGCTCTACGCCGCCGCGCAGGCGGCAGGAGAGGCGATCACGGCGCGGTCCGGACTGCCCGCGAAATCCCGCTGGACGCTGGTCTGACCGCCCGCCAGCAGCTCCGCCTCTGCATTCCGCCTATCAGGAAGACGCCATGACGGTACTTACCCCGCAGCTGCTGGAATCCTTCGCCGACTCCGTGCGGCCGACCGCGCAGGCGGTCATGCTGCCGCGCGCCGTCTACACCGACGCGGAGTTCTTCGCCTTCGAGAAGGAGGCCGTCTTCGGCCAGGAATGGCTCTGCCTCGGCCGGGCGTCCGACGTGCCGAACCCGGGCGACTTCGTCAACGTCGACATCATCGGTGAACGGCTCACCATGGTCCACGGGCAGGACGGGCGGATCCGGGTGCTCTCCCCGGTCTGCCAGCACCGCGGAATGCTGGTGAGCGAGGGCAGCGGAAACTGCCGCGCCTTCAAATGCGCCTACCACCACTGGACGTACGGCCTCGACGGCAGGCTGGTCGGCGCCCGCGAGATGGGCCGCACGGAGGGTTTCGACCGTTCCCGGCACGGCCTGCCGTCGCTGCCGGTTGAACAGTGGCAGGGCTTCGTCTTCACCAGCCTGCGGGCCGACCCGTTGCCGCTGGCGCCGCGGCTGGCGAAGCTTGACGCGCTGCTGGCGAACTTCGAACTGGAGCGGTGCGTCACCCGGAACTCCTTCTCCAGCCCCTCCATGCCCTGGAACTGGAAGGTGATGTTCGAGAACTTCAACGACGGCTACCACGCGAGCCGGCTGCATGCCGGCGTGCACGACTTCTGCCCGAGTGACCGCTCGGAGTTCCTGCCCTACGACGACGATGACGCGGCGATCGCCCGTACGAACGGCTTTCTCCACCTCGACGGCGGTTTCAACGCGCTGCAGCGGGCGCTGCTCCCGGTCTTCCCAGGAATCACCGAGGAGGAGCGCTCCCGCGCGGCCTTCGCGCTCGTCCCGCCGACGCTGTGCATCGGTGTCGCGCCGGACCAGGCGTTCTACTTTCTGATTCGTCCGGTCGATGCCGGGCACATCGCGGTGGATGTGAACTACCTGTTCCATCCGGACGCGTTGCGCGACCGCCTCTTCGAGGAGAAGTACGAGCTTTCCAACGCCGGGGTCAACGGCATCGTCGCCCAGGACGTCGAGGCGACGACCGGCGTCCAGCAGGGGCTGACCAGCAGGTTCGCCCCGCGCGGGCGCTACTCCTACCTGGAGGAGGCGCAGGCGCAGTTCAACCGTTGGCTGGTCCGCCGCTACACCGCGCACTGGCCGGGCGCCGACCGTGCCCCGCTTCCTGCGGCTGCCTCGGTTCCTGCGGCTGGCGCGGGCCCCGTGCCAGGCGTTCCTTCTGGTCCAGCCGCGGCGGCATCCGCCGTGGCGAACAACAGCGAGGTGGCGGCGTGACGACCCTGAGCACCGGCCCGGCGGCCGCGGGCATCGACGGTGCCGCGTACCTGCCCTCGACGCCGGACACCGTCCGCTGGGGCTGGCTGCCGGGCGCCGAATCGGCGCCGGTCCTGCGGGTCGCGCCGGGCAGTGCGGTCACGATCGACACGGTCAGCCATGAGGGGATCATGGAGGACCAGGGCCGGGACCCGGTGGCGTACTTCGGTGCGCACGGCGCGCGGCCGGACGAGGTGCCGGCCGACCAGGTGGCGATCGCCGCGTCCGGCATCGTGCACGACTTCGACGCCGGGCCACATGTCGTGACCGGCCCCATCCAGGTCGACGGGGCGGTGGCCGGGGACCTTCTGCGGGTCCGGGTGGTCGGCCTGGACCTGCGCGCTCCGTTCGGTGTGATCAGCAACCGACATGGGCTCGGATGCCTGGCCGGCGAGTTCCCGGAGGGCACCGTCCGCCACCCGGACGCCGACGTCGCCCATCCCGACCGCTACGGCTCGGTGTGCACGTTCGTCCGGACCCGCCGCTCCGGCGGCCTCGACTACGGGGTGCTGCCGTTCGGCAACCCGGGCCTGCCCGGCGCGGAGGCGGTGTTCCCGCTGGCCCCGTTCCTCGGCGTGATGGGAGTCGCGCCGAACGTCACCGAACCGGTGCCGTCGGTGCCGCCGGGCGGTCACGGGGGCAACGTCGACGTGGCGATGCTCGGCGCCGGCAGCACGTTCTACCTCCCCGTCCAGGTCGACGGTGGGCTGTTCTACGTTGGCGACCCGCACTACGCGCAGGGCGACGGCGAGGTCGCGCTCACCGCGCTGGAGGCACCGCTGCGCGCCACGGTTGTGCTGGACGTCCTGCGCGGCGCCGAGGCTGACCGGGTCGTCGGCGCGCTGCGCGAGCCCTTCGGCGAGACGGACACCTACTGGCTGCCGCTCGGCATGGACCGCGACCTCGACGAGGCGATGCGCAAGGCGACCCGGGCCGCCGTCGCGTTCCTGTCGACGCGGGTGGGGATGAGCCGCGCCGCTGCGATGGCGTACCTGTCCGCCGCCGGAGACTTCGCCGTCAGCCAGGTCGTCGACGACGTCAAGGGCGTCCACTGCAAGATCCGCAAGAGCGACTTCCCGGCGGTGTGAGCTTTTGCCCGAAGCCGCGGCCGGTGCGGCCGTGGGCGGCGGCGGGAACGGTTCGATCGGCGTGCATACGATGCCTGGGCTGTCGTTCCCGCCGTGCCGCCCGCGGGTGAATCCGGCCTGACCAGGTCCGGCGAGGCCTGGTGGTGACCCCCGGAGGGCATGTGGTGGAGCAGGTGGGAGCACACGCGGCGTGGGCCGAGGCCGGCCCGGACCTGGAGGGGACGCTCTTCCCCGCCGGCCCGCCGCTGCCGATCTGGGAGGTCATCGCCGGCTACACCCGCTACTGGGCGGTCGTGGCCGCGCTCGACCTGGGTGTTTTCGAGGCGCTCGCGGACGGGCCAGGCGGCGTCGACGAGCTCGCCGCGCGCACCGAGGTCGCGCCGACGCGGCTCGTCGTCGTCCTGGACTACCTGGTCGCCGCCGGCCTGCTGGAGGCCGGCGGGGAGCGTCGTTTCGCGCTCACCCCGGCGGCGCGGTGCTTCCTGCTGCGCGACTCCGAGCTGTCCATGGCCGACATGCTGCGCTTCTCGCCAGGTCCGACGTCCGCCTGGCCGGAACTGTCGGCCACCCTGCGGCGCGGCCGGCCGACCCGGTCCGTCGAGGACGACGCCGGCCTGTTCTACGGGCGGCTCGCCCAGGCGAGCGCACCCACCCAGCGGGCGGTCGCCGCCGCCGTCGCCGCGGACCTGCCCGATCCCGGCCCGGACGCACTGGTGCTCGACCTCGGCGCGGGCGCCGCTCCGTGGGCGATCGGGATGCTGCAGGTCTGGCCGCGGGCGCGCGGTCTGGCCGTCGACCTGCCGTCGATCATCCCGTTCGCGCAGGCCGCGGCAGCCACCCACGGCGTGGCCGACCGTCTCGAGGTGCGGGCCGGCAGCTATCTGGACGCCGTCCTGCCCGTCGGGGAGGCGGCCGTGGTGACCATCGGGCATGTCCTCGGGCTGCAGTCCGCCGACCTGGCCAAGGCGCTGCTGCTGCGGGCCAGGGGAGCGATGCGCCCCGGCGGCTTCGTCGTGATCTCCGACTACTATCGCCCGGCGCAGCCTCCGACCGGCCGCGACCTCGAAGCCGCGCTGCCGCAGTCGATGGCGCTGACCCTGCTGGCGAACACCTGGGAGGCCGAGGTGATCGAGCTGCCGGTGCTGATGTCCTGGCTGGCCGAGGTGGGCCTGGTGCCCTGGGCCATGCGTTCGCTGCTGCCCGGCCAGCTGGCCGTCATCGCCACCGAGCCACCGTCGGCACGGTAGCCGTGCCGACGGCCTCCGTGCTTCCGACGGCTCCGGACCTGGCCGGGCTGGAGGCCGACCTCGTCAACGCGGCCTTCGACGGCGCGGGGTGGGGCGACCTGCTCGGCCTGCTCGCCACCGCCACAGGCCGGGTGTTTCGGCTGCTCGACCTGACCGGCGCGCTGCTGGCCGCCTCCGAGTCGGCGATGTCGGCGACTCCACGGGGGCCGACCGCGGGCAGCTCGGCCGTCGCACTGGCCGCCCTGCTGGTCCGTCCCGCGCTCGGCCCGGCCGCCGTCGTGTGCCGGGACGGCTGGTGCGGGCGCGGCGGCCCGGTGCGCATCGGACAGCGCTACCTGGGAGTGCTCCTGCTCGACGCCGACCAGGCATACGCCGATCGGCTGGTCGAGGCTGCCACCACGGCGCTCGCCATCGTGGCGCTGCGGCGCGACGCCCACATCGCCGGCCTCGCCCGCGGGGTTGATGTGGTGATCGACGATCTGCGCCATGAAGCGATCCGGCCGGCAGCCGAGTTCGTCCGCGTCGCCGAGAACGCCGGGCTGGATGTCCGCATCCCGCACGCGGGTGCGGCGCTGTGGCACCGCGGGAGCGACCAGGACGCCTGGGCGAGGGCCTGTGATGTGATCGGCTTCCCGGTGCTGCGCGACGGTGACCGGGCGTGGACGCTGCTGTCCGGTGACGTGCCGGCCGAGCTCGGCCGGCTGACGCGGCACCTCGCCTTCCAGCTCGGCTCACCGGGCGCGGTTCTCGCCGCCGCGGGACCGGTGGTGCCGGGCGACCCGATCGACCCGTCGGAGACGGCCACCTCCTTCAGCGCGGCGGACGCGGTCCTGTCCCTGCTGAGAGCCGGCCACGCGCAGGCCGGCGACCCCGTACGGGACGCCACCCCAGCGCGGGGCGGTGCCTCAGCGCGGGACGACCGTTCGCGTCCCCGTGACCGCGAGCGGACGTCGTTGCTCTTCGATGACCTGGGGCTGGAACGGCTGCTCGTCGGCCTGCCGCCGCAACGCCTGCGGGCCTTCGCCGAGCGGACACTGGCCGGCTTGGCCCCCGCGGATGTCGATCTGCTGCACGCGTGGCTGGAGACGGACGGCAGCGTCGACGCCACCGCCGCGCGCCTGGGAGCTTCACCAGCCCGGATGCGCCGCCGCCTTCCCGCACTGGTGGCGGGCCTGGCCGGCCCGGTCGCGGAGATTCCGGTCGGGCGCCTGACCGACCTGCACGCGGCCACCCTCGCCCGCCGGTTCGTCGCACTGTCCAGCGCTGGGAGCTGATCCGATCCACCGGTAGCCGTCCATACGGACATCACCGGCACCGCCATACCTCCGCATCCATACGGCTCCGGTCGTAAGATCGTACGAACTATCCGTCGCACTTCGTCTTTGCGGATCGGTAAACGAGTGTCTGAACCTGCGTCCCAAAACCTGCCCCTGGTGCGGGACTCCGTAACGACCCTGTCCACTGACGTCGTTCCGGCGCGGGAACGGTTCGAGTGGTGGATGCATCGAATGTGTCAGGATATCATGCCTACTGTGGCGACCAGTGGCTACGCTGATTGTTTCCGCGGGAAAATCAACGTGTTCGATCTGGCTGGTGGCGCCGTAACGACACTCACGTTCTCGCCGCTGTCGGGCCGTCGGAGCCCCGCCCTCATCCGGAGCTATGACCCGGAGGACTACTACCTGTTCATGGTCCACGGCAGCCCAATCAGAGTGGAACAATCCGGCAATGTCACATGCCTCGAGGCCGGAGATATCGCACTGTTCGACACGTCCCACCCCCTGGCGGCCGACTTCCTCGACCACGGTCGCCAGAAACGTGTGACGCTGATGCGGCTGCCCAGAGCTTCCCTGCCGTTGTCGGGCGACGCGGCGGACCGGCTGCTGGGCAGTGCTCTCCTCGTGCGGACCCAGACGGGAGCGCTGCTCGGCCAATTCCTGTCCGGCTTCCGGGAGAAGACCGCCGCGCATGGTTCGACTGAACTGCATCGGTTGGGCCGCATCGGCTTCGACCTGGCCAGCACCTTCCTCGCGAGTCACCTGGACGCGCAGCGCACCCTGCCGGTGGAAACCCGTGAGCAGGTGCTGCGGGCACGCATCGACACCTTCATCGACCACAACCTCGGTGACCGCGAACTGCGGCCGGCCACCATTGCCGCGGCCCATCACATATCCGTGCGCACACTGCACCAGCTGTTCCAGGGTCAGCCCGAGACGGTCGGTGCGATGGTCCGCCGCCGCCGCCTCGAGCGCTGCAAAGATGATCTTCTGAACCCCCGGTTGGAACACCTCACGATCGGCGATATCGCCGCCCGGTGGGGATTCCGCCATCCCGCGGACTTCAGCCGCGCATTCCGGGCCGCCTACGGCGCCCCACCCAGGGATCTCAGGCACGCTGAATCTCGCGACCCGGAAGCCTGAGCCGTGCGCTGTTTCCCAAGCTTCTCTGCGCTCTGTGCCAAAGACTCGAGGACGTGAGGCGTGGAACAGTGAACGCTCGGTAGGGGCCGCCGGGGCTCCATCGAGGTGGAGGAATGGTTGGCATCGCTGACACGATCACGACCTGCGTGGCTATGGCACTCCGACGGCCAGCACGGATCCGCCCCACACCGACATCGGCGGTCCCGGTGACGGCGACGGTGGCGACGTGAATACGGCGACCGAGCTTGTCCGGTTACTGTTCATCCCGCGCGAGCGCTGGGGCTGGGAGTACGTTCTGCCGGCACCGCCCGCGCCGTCCCCGGAGCTGCACCGCCCCCCGATCTGGCAGCCGCCTTCGCCGCCGGACGTGTCCGACCTTCAACGCACGCAGGAGCAGACATCTTTCGGTCCCTGGATGCTGATAGGCGGTCTCTTCGGGCTGTGGTCGCTCGCCGGTTTCCACGAGGGTGATCAGGCTCCCGCTATCGCCCTTCTGAGCTTCGGTATGTTCATCGCGGCCATCCCCTTCGTTCGGGTCTCTACCCTCCACCGCCGCATCGTCGACGCGACCAGCCAGGCGTCCGCGGAGTTCGCCGACTACCAGCGCTCCCACGAGGTTCTGACCGTGCAGTGGCGGCAACGCCTGTACGCACATGACCAGGCCGAGGCGGAGCGGATCGAGCGGGCGATGCTGTACTTCCCCCTCGACGCCGTCGGAGCCCCGAGAATCGACGTCCTTGGTGGAACAACGGCCGGTTGGAGCAGCCTTCTCGCCACCTGTGGTGCGTCCCTTCTGGGGTCGGGCCGCGGCATCCTGCTGATCGACCTGACCGAACGCGCCGTGGCCGACGAACTCGTCTCGCTGGCCGGCCACGCGGGTATTCCGGCGGACGTCCACGAACTTCCCGCCGCGTTGGAGCAGGTCGGGACGCTCGACGGTCTCGATGCCAACGAGGTCGCCGACCTGATCGCCGACGCCGTCGACGCCGAGCGCCGCGACGGCGGTGAGCCGACGCTTCGGGTCATCGACGCCGACATTCTCAGGACCGTCACCACAAGGCTGGCGCCGCCCTACTCCTTCGCGCGCCTCGCCGCCGCGCTGCGCGTGCTGGATAACCACGAGGAGGCACTCCACCCGGGGCTGCTCACCACCGCGGAGATCGCCGCGTTGCAGCAGCGCATGCACGGTCTCGCCCAGCGGGACCGGGTCGCCGACCAGGTCCGCTTCCTGCGGACCGAGCTCGACCACTTCACGGAACAGCCGACCCCTGGCCCGGTGACCCGGCGCCTGTCAGGAGACCCGGACTGGTGGCCCGAACGGCAGCTGCGGGTGCTCGCCACCTCGAGCCGCAGGGTGTCGGCCCGTCACAAGGCGCTCGTCGACCGGATCGTTGTCCAGGCGGTACTCGCGCGAATGCGCCAACGGTCAACCGTGACCAGCCGCCCGGTCCTCGTGGTCGCCGGCGCCGACCGTGTCGGCCGCACCGCGCTCGACACACTCGTCCGGCATGCCGAGCTGACCCAGATCCGTCTGATCCTGATGTTCGAGCGGCTCGCCGACGACGCCGAACGCCTGCTCGGCAGCCACGGGGGGGCTGCCGTGATCATGCGTCTCGGTAACGCGCGGGAGGCCGGCCTCGCGGCCGACTTCATCGGCCGGGGCTACCGGTTCACGCTCTCCCAGCTCACCGAACAGATCGGCCGCAGCCTCGCCGACGGCGTGAGCACCAGCCACGGAGAGCAGGCCGGAAAGTCGGTGTCGGAAGGCCGCAGCTCGGGCTACGGACTGCACTCGGTGGACAGCCGGAACTCCTCGGTAAGCAGCTCGTTCTCCAAAACGTGGCAGAGTACGCGGAGCTTCACCGAGTCGACCTCTCGCAACGACGGCTCCACCTACCAGCGGGTGAACGAGTACACCGTCGAGCCGACCGTCCTGCAGAGCCTGCCTGCGACGGCGTTCGTCCTCGTCGGAACCGTCGACGGCCCGGGCCGGGTGCGCAGCGGAGACTGCAACCCGGGCACCGTGCTGCTCCCGAAGGTCGCGGACGTGAACCGCGTGCCCGAGGGCGCGCCGGGACAGGCTGCGCTGGGACAGGGCGCGCCAGGATACGGCGGGCCCGGGCGCGCTTACCCTCCGCCGCACGCCTACCCGCTTCCATCGCCGCAGCCGGCGTGGCAGGGGCAGCCTCCCGGGCATGCCGGCTGAGGCGATGCGATGAACGCGGTGGACCTGCACGGTCTCCGATTCCACCGGCTGATCTCGGTACCTCGCCCACCGGAGGACGGCCAGCCTGACGAGACACCGATACAGCTGTGTGCGGCGCTCGTCGCCGCGCACGCCGCACTGACCGCCGGGGCGGCGCCAGGCCGGATGATCGCGGTGGCCTGGCTACGCCGGCCCGGCGACCCACACACCTGGTTCCTCGTGGGCGGATACCCGGGCTTCCCGCCCGCCGCACGCGGAACGTCCACGGCCCCGTCGCCAGAGCGCACCAGCGGTGAGCCGGAACCCGTGCTCTATCCGCCTGGTGGCACCGCCGTCGCGATCGAGACAGCCGCGGTCGTCACGGCGCTCGGCGCCTTCCCGGTGTGGCAACGTTGCACCGGCATCTCGGACGCGCTGTGGTCGCGGCCCGCGCATGCCCCCGCGGCGAGCGGGCGGGCGCAGCGACGCGGCTCGTTCGACGACCACGTCGCACACCTGCCCGGCGCCTATGCCTGGCTGGTCCTCGCCACGCCCGTGTCACCGAGGTCCGTCGAGGCTGAGAGCGCGGACCTGCTCCGCACGATCCCCTTCCTACAGCAGCGGGACAGAGACGCGCAGGCCCGCGTGGAACTCGAACGCAGCGACGCCCGCTACCGCGAGCTGACCCGCTCGGCCGCGAGCGGCATGTGGGAGGTGCGGGTACTGGCCGGCGGCGCGGATCCGGTCGACGCCCGCCTGACCGCGGCGCTTCTGTGCGGCACGAGCGACCTCGACGACCTGCCCTACGTGCTGGCTCCGTCACCGGAGCCGCCGGAAGCGCTCGCCGTCGCGCTCGATGCCCAGACCGCCCCTCGGTATCCGTTCCGGGCGAGCGCGGAGCTGCTCGCGGCGATCGCACGGCCACCCCGGCGGGAACTTCCCGGTATCACTCTCGTCGCCCCGCACACGTTCGACGTCACGCCCGAGGGCGCCCTTCGGCACATCGCCGCAGCCGAACCGCCGCACCGCACGGACAACTCCGCGGGTGGCGACATCCACCTCGGCGAGGTGCTCGACGCCGGATGGACGCCCGCCGGGCCGCTGGCCGTCAGCCGGGCGACGTTGAACCGGCATGCCTTCGTCTGCGGGGCGACCGGCTCGGGGAAATCCCAGACGGTCCGCTCCCTGCTGGAGGCCCTTGCCACCGCACCCGACCCGGTTCCGTGGATGGTTCTCGAACCGGCGAAGGCAGAGTACGCGCGGATGGCCGGTCGGCTCACCGGCCACGAGGTGCTGGTGATCCGGCCGGGACGGATCGACGCGGCACCCGCGGCGCTCAACCCCCTGGAGCCTGAGCCCGGGTTCCCGCTGCAGAGCCACATCGACCTGGTCCGGGCACTCTTCCTGGCGGCGTTCGAGTCTCACGAGCCATTCCCGCAGGTGCTGGCACGGGCGCTGACCGTCTGCTACTCCGACGCCGGCTGGGACCTGGTCGCCAGCCGGATGCGCCCAGCCCACCGGCCGCGAATGCACGACGACGAGGAGCTGAGGGCCGCCCGGCCGCGCTACCCGACACTCGGCGACCTGCAGCGCACCGCGTCGCGGGTGGTCGAGCGGATCGGCTACGGCACGCAGGTCACCGCGGACGTCCGGGGTTTCGTCGACGTCCGGATCGGCTCGCTGCGGGAGGGCACACCCGGCCGGTTCTTCGAGGGCGGGCACCCGCTGGACATCGGGGCGCTCCTGACCCGCAACGTGGTCTTCGAGCTGGAGGACATCACCAACGACCAGGACAAGGCGTTCCTGCTCGGCGCCGTGCTGGTCCGCATCGTCGAGCATCTGCGTGTCCGGCATGCCCGCGGCGCGGTGGCTGGCGACGACGCCGACCGGCTGCGGCACCTGCTGGTCGTCGAGGAGGCCCACCGCCTGTTGCGCAACGTCGAGCACGGGCCTGCCGCGGCGGCCGTCGAGCTCTTCGCCTCACTGCTCGCGGAGATCCGTGCCTACGGCGAGGGTGTCCTGGTCGTCGAGCAGATTCCCGCGAAGATCGTCCCGGACGTGTTGAAGAACACCGCGCTGAAGGTCATGCACCGGCTCCCGTCGGCCGATGACCGCGCCGCCGTCGGCGCGACCATGAACCTCCAGCGCCCCCAGTCGGAGCTGGTCGTCGCGCTGCCGGCCGGCGTGGCCGCGGTCACCGTGGACGGGATGGACCGGCCGGTGCTCACCCGGATGACGCCCGGCTCCGACCGGGAATCCGCCGCGGGCGCCCGCCACGACGGTGTCCCGCTGGCGGGTCGGCGCAGCCAGCTGTGCGGGGCCGACTGCCGCAAGCGGGCCTGCACCCTCGCGGAAGTGAACGACGCGGCGCACCTCGCAGCCGAACCCGACCTGCTCATCTGGGTCGAGGCCGTCGCCGCGCACCAGGTGATCGGGCTCGCGCACCTCCTGAAGCTCCCTGCACCCGCGCCGTCGGCGGAGCTGCGCACCCGGCTGGCGTCGCTGCCACCCCGAAGCCTCGACTGTGCGCTGGCCCATGCGGTGGACCGCGCCGTCTCGGCCCGCGCGAGCGGGCTGCGACCGTTCGTCGACCCGGACGACTCAGCCGACCGCCTCTCGGACACCCTGCACCGACTCTCCGCAGGTCTCCCTGCCGCCACCGGGGACACGCGCCAGTGGACCGCGGGGAAGTACCGCTGGCAGGACGTGCGACGCACGCTCGTCCGCGCCTCCAGCGAACCCTGGGCGACCACCAGACCACATCCCGACACGCCTGACTGGCGCCGCCGCGGCCTCCTGCTCGTCGGCGCGACGGTCGTCGAACAATTGCGGGAACTGCAAGAACACCCTGCCAACGCCGCAGGCCAGGACGCCGTCAGCCTCGGCGACATCGAGGTCAGCGGACTCCTCCCAGCGTTACGACAGCTCGTCGGCGGCACCACACCCCGCCACCTACGCGCCGCACTGCGCTCGGCATGCGCGGGACCGGGCCTCGCGAAACTCGCCGACCAGCTCGCTGACCTGGTGGAACGGCAGAACAGGAGCACCTGACCCATGCCCGTCGATGGAGCAGCCGATTCTGCTGATATCCCCCCACCGTCCCCACCGCCCACCGATTCCGCCGCCGAAGCCAAGGCCCAAGCCCTCGACGGCGACGGACCCGCAGCCGCCGACCTCACCCCGTCACCAGGCGACTCAAATCCCGACGCCCTGCCGGATGATGTTGCTGAGGATAAGTTCGCTGCTCTGGATGGCGAAGCTGACGAGTCTGACGAGTCCGGCGACGGCGCTGGTTTAGATGGTCTGCCGGATGATGTTGCTGAGGATAAGTTCGCTGCTCTGGATGGCGAAGCTGACGAGTCTGACGAGTCCGGCGACGGCGCTGGTTTAGATGGTCTGCCGGATGATGTTGCTGAGGATAAGTTCGCTGCTCTGGATGGCGAAGCTGACGAGTCTGACGAGTTCGGCG
>NZ_ADGX01000061.1 GCF_000177675.1 Parafrankia sp. EUN1f | reverse complement strand
GCCCGCGGCGTCCCAGCCCGTGGTACCCGAGGCTTTGGTATCCGAGTCCGCGGTGTCCCACCCCGCGGCTGCCCGGCGCGTGGTCGCCGTCGCCCGGTGGCTGTGGCTGCCGGCCGCGGTCGCCGCCCTGGTGCTTCCACTGGTCGTGGCCTTCTGCCGGACCTACCGGGGAATGCACTACCCCTCCGACGTCATCGCCGGCCTGTTCCTCGGAACCTGCTGGTTCTTCGCGGTCAGCGCGGCGGTGCTGTCCCGAGCCTGGCGTGCCAGCGCCCCAGAAACGGGGATGTCGTTTTAGCGGGACGATCTCGGGTACCCGGCATCTCGTGTCGCGATAGTCCCGCGAAGGCGCGAAAGGTCGGTGCGTTGTGTCCCTGCTTGCCTGGGCCATCCTGGTGGTCCTGCTTCTCGGTGCGGTCTTCGCCGCGGCCGTTCTCGTCGACCGCTCCCGGTCCGCCCGGCTGCGCAACAGATTCGGACCCGAATACGAACGCACGCTGCACGAGGTCGGCGACCGGCGGAGCACCGAACGCCACCTCGCGGGTATTGCGCGGCGCCGGGACAGTCTCGACATCCAGCCGCTGGGGGCCCCGCGCCGGGCGGCGCTGAAGACGAGTTGGAACACCCTTCAGGCCCTGTTCGTGGACGAGCCGGTGACTGCCACCACCCGCGCCGACGATCTGATCACCGCTGTGCTGCGCGAGCGCGGGTATCCGACCGCCGACCGTGCCGAGACCGCGGATCTGCTGGCCCTGGATGACCCGGCGCTGTCCGCCGCGCTCCGCACGGCGCGCCGCGGAGAAGCCGGCGCGGCCGACACTGGGGGTGCTGGTGGCGCCGGGGGTGCCGGGGCGGGCCCGAACGAGACCAGTACGGATGCGATGCGCCTGCGTTTCCTGGCACTGCGAGCCGTGTTCGACGGCCTTGTCGCGCCGGCCGACGAGCGATCCGCCGACGGTCCGTCGACCGACATGGGATCTCGGGCCCCGGCCGGTGCGTCGTCGACCGGTAACCCGGCGGGCGGTGCTGTCGCCGGTGGATCTCCGGCTGACACGAATCCGTCCGATGACAGCCCGCCGGTGCGAGTAGCCGCACTTCCCGGCCGTCGGCAGCGTTCCTGAAAGCCCTGAGAGTGGGAGGAAGCTCAGATGAACCTCGACGATCGCTCGACCCGAACGGGCGTGTATCCCGCCGTTCCCGAAGCCGCCGCCGACCGTCCGGCACACCGCCCGCCGGGCATCGGCACCGAGAAGGCCCCGGCGGGTGTCGGCGCCGAGAAGGCGGAGCGGGAAAGGAACGAGAGGGAGAAGGCAGCGAGGGCGGAGGGGGCTGGCCGGACGCAGGGCCCGGGCAAGGCCGAGAAGGCGGCGGCGGAGGCCGAGGCGAGCGCGTCGGGCCGGCTGCGGGAGCGGTGGCAGGAGGCGCTGCTGTCGTTCGTCGACGATCCGCGGGAGGCGGTGCGGCAGGCCGACCAGGTGCTCGACGACGCGGTCAACCAGCTCACCGTGGCGGTGCGACGGGAGCAGGAGCGGCTGCGAGCGGCCTGGCGGGAGGACGGGGCCGCGTCGACCGACAGCCTGCGCGAGGCGCTGCGCGGCTACCGCGACTTCCTGGAACGAGTGGTGGCAACGCCACGCTGAGGCCCTGCTCTCACCGGGCTTCCGGTGACCTTTCGAGGCGGATTGACCACGCTGGCAGAACGTCATCCGAAGCGTCGACGGTCACACCCAGGGAGATCAATTAAATGTGATCCTGTTCTCACCTCATTGATCGCCGTCGTGGTGGGAAACAGTGGGCTGACACGGGCGGGCGACTTGTTTCGGTGAGGTCTCGGCGGGGAGCGGCGGAGAAAAACTGCAACATGATGTGATCGCAAGTTTCATGTTCACCTGGAAGCTCTCATGCTGGCAGTTCGGCATAGTACGGAGATTCCGAAACTCCGAGTCTCGGACCTCTTCGATATCACTGGTGTCGCCGACTGCCAGTATGAAGATTTTCTGTTAGGGTGGGTGTGTTTCTGTGACGACTCACATCGAGCCGGTGGCGCCGGCCGTACGGCGGCGCGCGGTTCGGGCCGCCCAGGGCCTGGAGCCGTTCGACCTGCTGCTGACCGGCGGGACGGTCATCGACGTCGCGACCGGCCGCCTGCGCCCCGCGGATGTCGGCATCGTCGGCCCGGCCCGACGGCGTCACCCGCCTGATGGTCCTCGACAGTCCGGTGGCGAGCCGCTGGGCCGAGGCCGACGTCCTGATCTCCGGCGGGGTCGCCGAGATCCCGGCGGGCTGCCTGCTGCAGGTGGTCGTCCACCGGCACGGGCGCGCGCCGCACGCCCCGCAGGCGGCGCTGCTCTCCGGCTGGGGTGACTGGACGGGCGCGGTCGCCACGACCCTGTCGCACGACACCCACAACCTGGTCGTGTTCGGCCGCGACCCGGCCGAGATGCTGCGCGCGGCCCAGGCGGTCGTCGCCCACGGCGGCGGGATCGCGGTGGCGCGCGCCGGTGCGGTGATCGCCGAGGTTCCGCTGCCGATCGCCGGCATTCTCAGCGACCGCCCGGCCGCCGAGGTCGCCGAGCAGCAGCGTGCCACCCAGCAGGCCGCCATCGAGATCGGCATGCCGACGGCGCCACTGACCCAGCAACCGCTCTTCCACGTCCTGGCCGCGACCCTGCCGTGCATTCCCGGGCCGCACCTGACCGATATCGGCGTCGTCGACGGCGACACCGGAACGATCGTGCCGTCCCTGCTCGTCTCCGCCGGGGCGAGCGCATGACACTTCGCCTACATGCCGCAGCGGGACGTCCTGCTGCCCTGGCGGCGCGTGCTGGCCAACGCCTGCCTGGGCCTGCAGATGCAGGATGAGTCGCGGCGGGCGGCGCGGGCCGCGGCCGAGGCCCATCCATCGACAACCGTTCTGGCAGGAGGTCAGGAAATGAGCGGTCCGGTTCCGGTCACGACCGAGGGCGAGGAGACCGGGGTTCCGGTCATCGACATCGCGGGGCTCACCGACCCCGAGCTCCGCCCGTCGATCGTCGCCGCGATCGGGGCGGCCTGCGAGCGCGTCGGCTTCATCGTGATCACCGGCCACGGTGTGCCGAGCGAGCTCGTCGACCGGATGTACGAGGTCAACCGGGAGTTCTTCGAGCTGCCGCTGGAGCACAAGCTGCGGTCCGCCTCCGCGCGCGGGAACCTGTACCGCGGGTACGGCTCGGTCGAGGCCTTCGGCCAGGAGTCCGTCGTCGAGGGCTTCGAGAACGGCCGGTTCGACGACGCGGCGGATGTCGCCGCGGCGGGGTACGGTCCCGAATGGTCGGAGGACTTCGAGGGCAACATCTGGCCCGCGCAACCGTCGGCCTTCCGCCCGGTCTGGCGCGAGTACTACGCGGTGATGGAGGGGCTGTCGGCCCGGCTGATGGCCGCGTTCGCCGAGGCCCTCGACCTGCCGGCCGACTGGTTCGACGACAAGTTCGACCGGCACACCTCGTATCTGAACGCGAACTTCTACCCGGCCCAGCCCGAACCACCGGAGGAAGGCCGGATGCGCCGTGGTGCGCACACCGACATCGGCAGCCTCACCATCCTCTACCAGGACGGAATCGGCGGCCTGCAGGTCTTCGACCGCACCGGCCGGTGGTGCGACGTCCCACCGGTGCCCGGCTCGTACGTGATCAACCTGGGGGACATGCTGGCGAAGTGGACGAACGACCGCTGGGTCGCGACCGAACACCGGGTGGTGAACCCGCCGGCCGAGACCGCGCACCAGCCACGCATGTCCATCCCGTATTTCCAGCACCCGAACTTCGACGCGCTGATCGAGTGCATTCCGTCGTGCACCAGTGAGAACAATCCGCCCCGCTACCGGGCGGTGCTGGCCGGCGACTGGTCGAAATACCGGATGAGCCTCGCCGTGTGAAGAACCCCACCAGGCCCGGCTCGAACGAGCCAGCCCCCTCCACGGTGGGCCGGCGAGCATGGGCCGGCGAGCTGGGGTGGCACCCGCCGACCGACGCGGGCACACGATCACTTTACCGATATGGCCTTTCCGGCGTCAGTCGATTTGACGCGGCCGCTTTCGGCCGGTGCATCGAGCACCGGATCGGGCAGGTGCGTCCGTCGGGGCAGAAAAAGCGGGGTGGCGAGGAGAAGGACACCGGCGGCGGTGATGGCGGTGAGCGGGCTGGTGAGCGTCGCGAGGCCTCCCCAGATCGCCATGAGGGACGCCTGGGCGATTCTGCTGCTGATGCTCCATGCGCTGAGGACCTGTGCGGTGTGGTCGGCGGGCGCACGCCGCAGGCGTTCTGTGGCGCTAATCGGGTTGAAGACGCCCATACAGATGATCAGCAGGGCCTCGGTGGTGATCACGATGAGGAGTCCGGCGACGCCCGGGCGGGTCAGGGCGAGCCCGAGTGGAAAGGTCGAGCGCAGCCAGCCGGAGACCATCAGGACGCGGTACTGCCCGTAACGGGTTACCAGTAGTGCGCAGCTACGGGCACCGGCGAGGCCGCCGAGGGCCGGGAGGCCGAACGCGAGGCCGTACTGCCAGGCGGGCAGGTGGTATTCGTCCAGAAGAAGGACGGTGAGGAGCGGGCTGGTTGCCATGATCAGACCGTTGACGGTCATCGCGTTCAGGAACAGACGTCGAAGCGCGTGGTCGCGGAAGATGAACCGCCAGCCACTCAGAATGTCGAGGCCACGTGAGCCGGCGGCCGCCTCGCGGGGTGGTGCGGTGCGCGGTGCTGTGGTGCCGGGCGCTGCGGTGCGCGGTGCTGGGGTGCGGGGTGGCGCGGGTCGGGGCGCTGCGACGTCGCCGCCGCGGATGCGGAGGATTCCGAATGCGGAGAGCAGATAGCTGACGGCGTCGGCGGCGACGGTGATGACCGGGCCGAGGAGCCCGATGAGTGCGCCGCCGAGCGGCGGGCCGGCCGCGGTCGCCATCCAGCTCGTGCCCTCGAACCTCCCGTTCGCGACGAGGAGATGCTCCGGGCTGACGAGGTGTTTCAGGTACGCGCCGGAGGCGGCGGTGAAGGCGATACCCGCCGTCGCGGAGATGACCGAGACGGCCAGCAGCTGGCCATAGGACAACAGGTCGAAAAGGTAGGCGGCCGGAACGCTCGCCATGGCGAGGAAGCGAACCAGATCCATTGCGATCATCACGGAGCGCTTGTTCCGGCGCTCGACCCACGGACCCAGCGGAATCGCCACGCCGGCGGCGACGGCGAGGCTGGCCGCGCCCAGGAGCGAGACGGCGAAGGCCGGCGAGTGCAGCACGCGGACCGCGAGGAGCGGGAACGCCCCGAAGGCGATCCACGTGCCGTAGGTGCTCACAGCGTAGGCCGACCACAGCCAGCCGAACCCAGCCCCCAGTCTCGCGCGCACACGGCTCCTTCTGACAACCAGCGGTTTGGATGCCCGAATCAGATCAGCCGCGCTACCAGACGATCAAACAACGATTCTTCGGCGTGTCACAACGATCGGTTGTGTGCTCCTAAGGTGAGCCGGTGGACACCGAGGCAGTGCGATCGTTCGTCCGGGCCGCCGAGCTCGGCCAGCTGCGGCAGGCGGCCGACGAGCTGGGCGTGACCCAGCAGGCGGTCTCGAAGCGGATCGCGGTACTGGAGCGCGAGCTGGGAGCCCGCCTGTTCACCCGCTCCGCCCGCGGGGTTGAGCTGACGCTCGACGGCCAGGCGTTCCTCCCGCACGCGCGGAGCATCGTCGCGGGGGTCGACCGCGCCATCGCCGCGGTCAGGCCGGGCTCCCGGGCCCTGCGGATCGACGTGCTGGGCCTGCGAAGCGCGCAGGCCGTCGTCCTGCACGACTACTGGCGGTCGCATCCCGAGACCGACCTCGACGTGGTGACCCTCAGGGTCGACGACCCGCGGGTGGCGGCCGCCGCCGTCGGGACAGGGGAGATCGACGCCTCGTTCCGTACCGTCACCGACCAGGCCCTGCTGCCACGCGACGTGCGGATGATCCACGTGTTCGACTCGCCGCTGGAACTTCTCGTGGGCCCGAGACATCCACTCGCCTCCGCGCGGAGCCTGACACCGGCGCAGCTGCGCCGGCATCGGATCTGGATTCCGGGCATCGCGCCCGGCAGCGAATGGTCGGATTTCTATGACGAGCTCGCGGCCGACTTCGACCTGCGCATCGACGCGGCCGGCCCGCACTTCGGCGATGAGGTGCTCCTGGACGTACTCGCGGATTCCGCCGACGTGGCCACTCTCGTCGGGGAACGCGACCGGTACCTCTGGCCGACGAACCACGACCTGCGCCGCATCCCCGTCGTGAATCCGACGCCCGCCTACCCGCTTTCGCTCATGCTCCCCAGAACGAATCCACACCCGGGGCTTCATGCGATCATCACCCATCTCGGCAGCCTTCCGAGGCTCCCCGCGACGGCCTGGCTCCCGTCCTGGGCAGCGACGCAGTTCAAGCAGAGCGAATTCGAGCGGTCGGACGGCCGGTGGTCGTTGTCTCGCCGTGTCGTTGTTCGGCCGTGAAGTCGTTCTGTCGTGTAGTTGGTTCGTCATGTCATCATGCCGAATTTCCTTTTCCTTTACCGCATCGTGTTTCGTCGCGCTCTGCGGTCCGTTCAGGATGGAGAGGCCCTCATGGCCGAGATCTCGCGCGCCCAGATCGAGAGCATCGTCACCAAAGTCACCGAGGAGTTCGCCCAGGAGGCCCAGGTCAACGAGCGGGAGGCACTGCGGGTCTCCGATTTCAGCGAGCACGCCGCGACCCTGAACAAGATCGGCGGTGACTCGGCCTGGTCGATCAGCTACAGCACCTCGGCCGCGGAGATAGCGGGCACGGACGTCCTGCGGTCCCAGGCGAACAACACCGCCTGGAGCATCAGCTACAGCACGTCCTCCAGCTCCATCAACGAGATAGCCGTCCAGCCCACCGAGGTGGCTGTGCAGCCCGTCGTCGACAGCGTCGTCGAGCAGTAGCAGCAGTGGCAGTGGCAGCCTCGGTCATCGACGATCTGGTCTGGTCCGGCGTCAACAACCTGCTGGACTCCTATGTGCACGTGGAGGCGACCGACCAGGTTCTGGTTCTTTACACGAGTGACAGCCATGAGGCTGCCGCCTGGGTCTACGCGGCCCTGGAGGTTCGCCGGATCTGCGTGAGCCGTGTCTGGATGGCGCCGCTCCACGACGACGGGTTCGTGGAGCGGCTGGCCTCGGCCCTGCCCGATCCGTCCGAGGTCACGGGTCGTATTGTCGTCCTGACCTTCGAGCGGGACACGATGTCCCATTCGCTGCGTCATGTACCTGAGCCAGCCTGACCGTCTCCTGGCAGAGCTCGTCAGGCTGGCCCGGCCCGGCGCACTCCTCTCGATCCTCACGGTGAACCCGGATGCCGTGGCGATGCGAAGCGGCCTGCAGGGCCGATGGCGCGACACCATCGACCAGCTCCACGGCACGGCGCCGGTGGACGGTCAGTACCAGCTCGGCGAGGCGCATTCGCTGCAGGCCGTCTCGGCGTTCCTGACGTCGGCGGGAGCGCCGGTTCTTGGCTGGCACGGGGTCGGCATCTTCACGGACCACATCACCGAGGAGATACGGGTGCCGAATCCCGCGGAGATCATGCTGGCCGAATGGCTGGCGGGTATCCGTGACCCCTATCGGCAGATCGCCCGCTGCTGCCATCTCGTCGCCCAACGCGGGTGATCTGGCCGCGCGGGAGCGCCGGCCGCGGCGTTCGCGGCTGTTGCGTTCCGTGGCGGCGGGGGACCGATAGACCGATCAGGCGGTTCGCGCGAGCCCCGTCTCGTAGGCGTAGACGACCGTGCGCTGGGGGCTGAGGCCCTTCGACTATGTCGGCATGAACGTGTACGTCGGCTGACCGGAAGGTCAGGCGGAATTATGCCTTCCCGTTGGCTCTGCCCGCCATCCCGCGCCGCCTCACCTCGTGACGGGGCCGCTCGTGGTCCGTTGTGCCCGGTGTGCGCGGCTGTCGGAACGGGCAGCCCAGACTGCACCGCGAGAGCCTGCGCCGGTGGGTTGGACAGCCGATTCCTACCGGCTGGGCTCATCCGGGCCGTCGGTCGTGTTCTGCTCGACAGTGGCATCGGGCGACCGCACGGCCGGAACCGACGCCCTGTCGCTCCCGCCGGTCCTGGGACTGGTGCCGGTGCCGTCGGCGGTGGCTGCGGCCGACGGCTTACCGTCCGACGACCCGCCGCTCAGCAGGGAGCGGGCCAGCTGCAGGCCTGTCGCGCCCTGGGAGAGCGCGGCGGCCAGGGTCTCGCTCAGGCCGGCCGCTCCGTTCAGGACGATCAGCTGGTCGATGGCGCTGAACTGCTTGGCCGCGGCCTCCACGATGGCCGGCCACTGCTCGGCGAGCTGCTGGCCGATGACGGCTTCCTGGTTCGTGGCGAGCGCGTCCGCGCGGGCCTTGATGGATTCGGCCTCAGCCAGGCCCCAGGCCCGCAGCGCCTCGCCTTCCGCCGCGCCGACAGCCCGGCGGGCATGGGCGTTCGCGTCACCGACCGCGCGGGTCGACTCCGCCTCGGCGGTCGCCAGCATCCGGATCTGGGTCGCCCGGGCGTCCGCGTCGGTGCGGATCCTGGTGGCGTCGGCGGCCGCGGCGAGCTCGACCTCGCGGGCCGCGGCCTCTGCCGCGCTGATCTGCGCGTCACGGGTGGAGCGTGCGAGCGTGGTCTGCTCGTAGGCGCGGGCGTCGGCAGGCTTGCGGATCGAGGCCTGCAGCCGCTGCTCCTCCAGCTCGGCTTCCAGCTCGGCGACCCTTGTCTGCTCCACCACGACCTGCTGGTGCGCGGCGGCCTCGGCCAGCGGGCCGGCCTGGGCGGCGCGGGCGGTGGCCTCGTCGATCTCGGCCTGGAAGCCGGACTGCTTGATGGAGCTGTTGCGCTGTGCCTCGGCCTTCAGCGCCAGCGCGATCTGCTCCTGCTCGGTGGCCTCGCGGTCGGCCTCGGCCTCGGCGATCCGGGCCTGCGCGGCCACGGCGGCCACGTGCGGGCGGCCAAGGTTACGGATGTATCCGGTGGGATCGTCGATTTCCTGGACCTGCAGCGAGTCGACGATCAGACCGAGCTTCTCCATCTCGGTGCCGGAGCTTGCCCGGGTCAGATGGGTCAGCTTCTCCCGGTCACGGATGAGGTCCTCGACGGTGAGCTGCCCGACGATGGCGCGCAGGTGGCCGGCGAAGACGTTGTGCACGCGGGTATCCATCTTGTCCTGCTGGTCGAGGAAGCGGCGGGCCGCGTTCGCGATGGAGACGTAGTCGTCGCCGACCTTGAAGATGACCACGCCGCGAATGCCTACCGGAATACCCTGCTGGGTGACGCAGTCGATGCCGAGCTGGGCGGCCCGCAGATCGAGCGACATCCGGCGCACGGTCTGGACGCCGGGCGGAACCAGCACACCCTTGCCGGTGACAATCTTGAAGCCGAGGCTTTCGGCCACAGCGTCGTCCGCGCCCTTCTGCGCCCGCAGGCCGGAGATAATCAGTGCCTCGTTCGGCTCGGCGACCCGCCACATCAGTTTGAAGAGCAGCACCCCCAGCACCAGTCCGACCGCGACCACAATGATGATGGTTATGAGCGTCACGATGCCTCCGTCGTGCACAGGAGAACCTGTGGGTCTGAGGTCCTGGGGCTGCGGCCGATCGGGCCGGTGGTGCTTGCGCTACATTCGGACAACTGTCACCGTGCGTGGGGGAAAATATTCGACAACGAGAACCCGGCATCCGACGGGAATTGTCGTCTCCGGGTCGTCGGCGTAGGCGTGGAAAGCCTCGGAGCCGCCACGAACGGTGATCATTATCTCGCCGACCATGCCTGGAGCGATTTTTCCGGTCACCCGTCCTGCCTTGCCGATCACGGCCTGGTCGGCCATTCGGTCCTCCACACGACAATGGTTGATCGTAGACGCTTCTGCTCGCCTTGCAATGCCCCGGTGATTGGCAGGAGCTGTCGCCCAGGCGACCCCCGGCGGCCTCCATCGGGCAATCATCCCAGGTGGGCAGGGGTGCGGCGGTGGGCATTCACCGACATCTGGCGGTGGCGCCGCAGCGGCGCTCGCCGGCGGGGCGGATGGGACGTGCCTGCGAGGGGTTGTCGGCCGATCGACCGGCGTCAGAGGATGCGGGCCGAGGCTGCGGAGTCCTCCGCGGCGGCCCGTCGCGGAGCCGTTCATCCGGCGGATCCGTGCCCGCCGGCCGGAGCGGCGTGGGGAGGGACGGGTGCATGCGGGGCACGAGGGTGTCAGCCTTCCGGGACGGGCATCGCGTGCTTCGGTTCGTGCCGAACATGGGTCCGGGATTCATGGGAATCGGCCAGATGGTGTTCACGCCGAACGGTCGCCACCTGGTGACCGGTAGCGTCGACCGGAAGGCAAGGTTGTGGGATGTCGCGGATCCCGCCGTACCGGTACTGGTCGCCGCCGTCACGCATCGCGGTCGAGTACACGCCGTAACCTGCTCGCCCGACGGTGAGCTGCTGGCGGCAGGCGGTTCCGACCGGAGAACAACGCTCTGGGGTATCGCCGCTCCGGAGGCACCCATTCAGCTGGCAGCCCTGGATAACCAGCGAATGACCGTCGACGCGGTTGCTTTCGCCCCCGACGGTCGGTTCCTGGCAACAACAAGCGGTTACCGGTCGCGGTTTTCGGCTGTGGGTGATCGGGCGGTGACTATCTGGGCTGTCGACGACGCGGCCGCTCCGTCCCGGGTCTCGGTTCTCCCCGCGCACCAACAGCCGGTGCTGGCGGCAGCATTCTCCCCGGATGGCTCGATGCTTGCGACGGGTTGCACCGACAGGACGGTGCGCCTGTGGGACGTCAGGGATGTGACGAGCCCGCGTCGGCTGGCATGCGCGGACTGCGAGTCGATGATCGGCTCGGTCAGCTTCTCAGTCGACGGGTCGCTGTTGTATGCCGCCGGCTTCGAAGGTGTGACGCTGTGGGATCTTGGGGCTGATGTGACCGCACCAGTCAGGCTTTCGACACTCCCGCACCGTCGTGAGGTCCTCGCGATGGCGGTCACCGCTGACGGGCGGCTGGTGGCCAGCACCGACGGATCGAAAATTCTGCTCTGGGATGTCAGCGATCCCGCTGTGCCACAGAAACCAGAAGAGCTGTCCAGAAGCCGCGCCGAGGTGTGGTCCCTGGCATTCTCTCCAGACGGCCGGCTGCTGGCGGGCGGTGACTCGAACGGCACGACGACCCTCTATCACGTCGGAAACAGCTGAACCTGGGCCGCTCCCGTCGGTGGTCTTGCCGGGGGTGCGTGGGCCTGATATCTACCACTGCGCGGGTTTCTGCTGGCTGTATCGTGTGTCGTCTCCACCATCGAGGGTGGCCAGGCAATGCGGCCGGAGGCTCTGGATGGATCTGATTCCCGCAATCGACGACGACGGTCGGCTGGGGCGCTGCACCTGCGGCGAGTACGCCCGGTGCGAGTATTGGTGTCCGGAGGACGCGGAGGCATGGTGCGGCGACGGCGAGACTACATGCTCGGAGAGATTCCTTTGGGCGGACCTTCGTTGGTACCCTGTGGATTTCTTCGGAAGCCTCGGAGGAGGAATTCATGCTCCTGTTTCGCGAAAACGACTGATGGTCGGGAGCCGCAGCGACCCTTCGGCCCGCCAGGACGGGGCCGTGGTTTCGGTGGTCGCGGAACCGACCGCGGGCCAGGTGTTACGCCGGATGCTGCGCTCTCCTGTGTTCCTGGGTTACGCCCTGGCCTGTGCGGCACTTCATGTCGCGGCCCTCGGCGTCACACCATGGCTGCTGATTCCCGTGATTCCTGTCCAGGGCTTCGGGATGGGTTTCCTGTTGGCGAGGACCTTCAGGGAGGACGCGTCCGGTCGCACCCAAGGAGAGCGGGTGGGTCAGGACGGGTGGGCCGGGTCGGCGACGAAGTGCAGGTAGCGGTCCGCGGAGCGGTGCATGGCGGCGTGGCCGTCGGTGCGGACGATGGTCTGCCAGAAGGCGCCGTAGATGGCCTCGAAGGCGAACGGCTCCAGCAGGCGGATGGCTCGGCGGACGGTTTCCGGGCGCTCCGGGATGTAGTTCGGGTACGAATACATGAAGCTCACATACCGGCGGTCGAGGACGACCTGCAGGATGTCCCCGGAGAACAGCGCCCCCTGGCCGTTCTCGCCGCCGGCGTGGTGCAGCACGGTGCCGCCGTCGAAATGCACGCCACCGTTGACGAGGGTGAGGCCCTCGCCGATGGTGAGGGTGTCGCCCGTCCACAGGTCGACGGCGGGGGAGCGGCGGCCGAGCCACCGCTCGTCGGCGGCGTGGACGTAGACGGGTACATCCCCGAAAGCGTGGCTCCAGTCGATCATCGAGCCGTAGAAGTGCGGGTGGCTGACGGCGATCGCGCTGATGCCGCCCAGGGTGTTGACCTGGGCGATCAGGTCGTCGTCGAGGTAGGGCACGCAGTCCCAGAGGATGTTGCCGCCCGGGGTGGTGACGAGCAGCGCCCGCTGGCCGATGGAGATCTTCGGCTCGGCGCCGATGCCGTACACGCCAGGGCCCTCGGGTTCGAGCCTGCCATGAAAGCCCTCGGCGCGCAGCGTCCCGAGGGTGGTCCAACGCTGACCGTCCCAGCCGACGTACTGGCGCTCGTCCTCGCACACCGGGCAGTCAGGCCGCGGTGCGTCGTACTGCACGCCGCAGGTGGCACAGATCGGCAGGTCGGTGGCGAGGTCCATGGGGTGCCTTCCGTACGGCGTTCGGCCGGGTGGATGGGCAGGTCGATGGGACGACCGGCCCCGCAGTCAGATCTTGCCAGCGCGTCGCCGGCCAGAAGCCTGATCACGGTCCGGCGGGGCGGCGAGGGTCAGAACTCCAGCAGGTTGTCGCGGAAGTGGGGGTAGGAGTAGCCGTCGCGGATGAGGCCGCGGCGGCGCAGCGCCGGTGCGAGGCCGTCGGTGATCTCGCTGATCGCACGGCGGAACATCGGCTGCTGGATGAGGAAGCCGTCGCCGCCGACCTCGTCCATCACCTCGCCCATCTGGGCGGCGACCGCGTCCGGCGTGCCGACGAGTTCGACGGCGCCGCCGGACGGATACGAGGCGAACTCGCGCAGCGTCAGGCCGGTGCTTTTCGCCTGCAGGTTCTGCGTGGTGCTGCGGCTGGCGTTGGTGTGCATCCGCGGCATCGGGGCGTCCAGGTCGAACTTCCCGAAGTCGATGCCGCTGTAGTACGACATCCAGCCCAGGTTCGACTCGATGTTCGCCTCGCGGGCGGCGACCGCCGCGGCGCGCTTCTCCTCGGCCTCCCGCTGGGTCTCCCCGAGCACCGGGGCGACGTTGAACATGACCTTGCAGGAGTCGGGTTTGCGGTCGAAGGCCTCCAGCCGGGCGACCAGGTCGTCGCGGAAGGCCTTCATCGTGTCGATGCCGGTGACGTTGGTCATCACCAGGTCGACGTTGCGGGCGGCGAAGTCCTTGCCGCGGCCCGATCCGCCGGCCTGGGAGAACACCGGGCGCCCCTGCGGTGGGCGCAGCGAGTTCAACGGGCCCCGGGAACGGTAGAAGCGGCCGGAGAAGTGGATTTCGTGGACCTTCGCCGGGTCGACGTAGACGCCGTTGTCGCGGTCGACCGTGAGCGCGTCGGCGTCCCAGGAGTTCCACAGCTCGGTGACGAGCTGCACCCATTCGTCGCCCTGGTCGTAGCGCAGGTCGTGGTCGGCCTGTCCGTCGAGGCCGTAGTTCTGCGCGGTGCGGTCGTTGTGTGACATGACCAGGTTGGCGCCGCCGCGCCCGCCGGAGAGGTGGTCCAGGGTGGCGAGCGTGCGGGCCGCCATGTAGGGCGGGTGGAAGGTGGTCGTCAGCGTCGGGAGGATCCCGAGGTGCTTCGTCGCGGTGAGCATGAACGGCGTCATCACGAACAGGTCCATCTTCGGCGCGTGGAAACCGTTCTTCAGGGCGAAGTCGGTGTTGCCGCGGAAGACGTCGGGGACGAAGTGGGCGTCCTCCAGGATGATGCAGTCGAAACCGGCCCGCTCGACCGCCCGAGCCACGTCGATGTAGAGCTGCGGGCTCATCCAGTCGGTCGCGCCCTCGCCCGACCACATGTCCTTCCAGGACTGCACTCCGCACCCGGTGAACAGGCCGAGGTGGAACATCAGAACTCCAGCAGATTGTCGCGGAAGTACTCGTGCGTGTACGACTCGCGGATCAGTCCGCGGCGCTTGAGGGCCGGGGCGAGGCCGTCGGCGATCTCGGCGATGCCGCGCCGGTCGAGCTCGTTGGAGATGAGGAAGCCGTCGCCGCCGACCTCCTCCATCGCCTCGCCCATCAGCGCCGCGACGGTGTCGGGGGTGCCGACGAGCTCGAGGGAGACGGTCGTCTCGTGGGTGGCGGCGAGCTCGCGCAGGGTCTTGCCGTCCTCACTGTCCTTGGCGTAGCGCGACATCGACGACTGATGGCCGTTGACCTGGCCGGTCAGGTCGGGCAGTGGCTTGTCGAGGTCGAACTGGGAGAAGTCCAGCCCGGAGAAGTAGGACATGACGGCGAGCTGGGTGGCGACGGCGTCGTCGGTGCGCTGCGCGGCCTGGATGCGCCGGCGCTTCTCCCGGGCCTCCTCGTCGGTCGCGCCGAGCACCGGGCGCACGAGGTAGAGCACCTTGCAGTCGGACGGCTTGCGCCCGTTCGCGATGAGCCGGGCGGACATGTCGTCGCGGTAGGCCTTCATCGCCTCCACACCCAGCGGCACGCAGATGACGGTGTCGGCGTTGCGGGCGGCGAACTCGCGGCCGGCGGGGGAGCCGCCCGCCTGGCAGATCACCGGGCGGCCCTGCGGTCCGGGCACCGCGTTCAGCGGGCCGCGGCAGCGGAAGAACTCGCCCTCGAAGTCGACGGTGTGGACCTTGGTGTGGTCGGCGAAGGTGCCGGTCTCCTCGTCGAAGACGACCGCGCCCGGCTCCCACGACTCCCACAGCTTCCCGACGAGGTCGATCCACTCGTCGGCCATCCGGTAGCGCAGATCGTGCTCGAAGTGCTTCTCGTAGCCGAAGTTCTGCGCGGCCCGGTGGCTGGAGGAGGTGACGAGGTTGCCGCCGACCCGTCCGTCGGTGAGGTGGTCCAGGGTGGCCAGCATCCGCGCCGCCATGAACGGCGGGTAGAACGACGTGGAAAGCGTGGGAATGAGGCCGATACGGGACGTCGTCTGGCCGAGAATGCCGATGAGCGCGGTCGGGTCGTGCCGCGGGGACTCCATGTTGTACTTCAGGTAGGCCTGCATGTTCCCCTGGTACGCATCGGGAATCATGAGGCCGTCCTCGAAGATCATGTAGTCGAAGCAGGCCCGTTCCAGGGAGCGGGCCATGTCGACGTAGAGGTCGGGCTTCATCCATTCCCGGGCACCCGAGCCGCCCCACGTGCCGCGCCATGACTGGACGCTGAAGCCCGACCCGACGAACCAGCCCATGTGGAACATGTTCTCTCCCTAGCCCGGGGCATGAAGCCCGTCCGTCCGCGCGTCGCGCGGCCCGTTCTTTCCTGCAGAAAATCCCAACCGTGTTTCGGTCGGGGTGCCACCGGGTTCGTCCGGAATTACGCCGGCGGTCGCGGGTGGGGCCTGTGGTCCGGCCCGTTGTGTGGCCGAAAAAGGGTCCGCCGTGCCGGCGAAATTGCGCCGGCACGGCGGAGGGAAAGTGGGAACCAGGTGGCTACTGGGTCTTGGAGAGCGCGGCGAAGTCGATCGCGCTGTCCGAGCGGTAGTAGTAGCCGTCGATGCCGGCACCGAAGACCACGTTCGGCTGGATGAACGCGACCGGAACGGTCGGCTGTTCGTCCTGCCAGATCTTCACGGCCTCGTTCCAGGCCGTGCCGGCTGCCTCCGACAGCGGGTCGCCGGCGGCGACGCCCTTGTCGACGGCGGCGTAGTAGGCGTCGTTCGCGAAGCCGGTGGCGTTGAGCGGGGAGCCCTTCGTGAACGCGAGCAGCAGCTCGTACGGCGGCGACTGGCTGATCGCCTTGTCGGTCACCAGCTGGATGTCGTACGTGCCGTTGGACCGTGCGTCCTGCACCGCGGTGGCTGGCTGCTTGTCGATGGTGAAGTTGAAGCCGGCGTCCTTGGCGTACGACTGGATCTGGACCGCGGCCTCCTCCAGCGCCGGAATGCTGTTCTCGACGAGGATCTTCGCCGAGACACTGCTGACACCGGCCTGCGCGAGCAGGCTCTTGGCCTTGTCCGGGTCATACGAACCGGTCCGCAGGCCGTCGGTGGTGTATCCGGGGTAGCGGGGGTTGATGAAGCCGGTCATCGCGTCGGCACGGCCGAGGAAGACCTGCTTCATGATCTCGTCGTAGGGGATGGCGTAGCTCAGCGCCTGCCGCACGAGCTTGTCGTCGAACGGCGCCTTCTTGATGTTGATGTTGGTGTTCAGGTACTCGATCGAGTCGATGTTGAAGGTCTGCAGGCCGTCGTCGTCCTTCATCCCGTTGACGTCCTGCGGGCGAAGCTGGACGGCGATGTCGGCATCACCGTTGGTCAGCAGGTTGGTGCGGGTTCCGGGGTTGGCGACCACCCGCTGCGTGATCGTCTTGATCGCCGGCTCGCCCGCCCAGTAGTTCGGGTTCGCCTTCAGTGTCAGGCTCTGGCCGGACTTCCAGTTGTCCAGCACATAGGCGCCGTAGCCGAAGTTCCCGTTCTCGGCCGACCACTTGACCGCGTACGGATCGTCTGCGGTCACGTGCTCCTTGAGCAGGTCGCTGTCGAAGATGTCGCCACTGACGTTGGCGAGCAGGGACAGCAGCGTGAACCCGTCACCGGCGCGGTCGATGGTGATCGCCACGGTGTAGTCGTCGACCTTCTTGAACTGCCGGGCCGGGTCGACGATCGCCGGGGCCGAGATGGCCGGCGCCACCGACGTCGAGTTCCACTTCCGCTCGTACGACCAGAGCACGTCGTCGGCGGTGAGCTCGTTGCCGGCGAACGACTTCACGCCCTTGCGCAGGTGGAAGGTGTAGGTCAGTCCGTCGGCGCTGACGTCGTAACTCTCCGCCAGCTCGCCCTCGAACTTGAAGAAGTCCTCCTCCTGCGACCCGTCGGCGCGGTCCGCCGTCACGATCGGGTTGCGGATGAGCTGCGCCTGGGTGTTGATCTGGAACTCGAAGCCCTCGTAGGTGAACGCGCCGGCGTCGTAGGCGAACGCGGTCGGCAGCGCGGCGACGGCCTCGACGATGCTGTCGGCCCCGCTCGAGGAGCCCTCGGAGGACGACGAGGTGGTCTCGCCGGAGCAGGCGGCGATGAGCGCGATCGCGACTCCGCCGGCGGTGAGCGCGGCGCCCGCGCGGCGCAGGCGCGGCCCGCGCCGTCCCCGGGAGCCTGTCACGACGGGTATGGCGACCGGATCACCGGCGCCATCATGACCCCCTGGTGCGGGGGTGTTCTGGGCAGGCATGAGTAGAGCTCCTGTCGATGGTGAGAGATCTGCGGTTGCCACCACGTCGGCGTAGTGGTGCTGCTGGATGGACGGCCGCCCGATCGGGACGCGGCCGGTGGACGTGCCGGCGGCCGATGCGGTCCCGGCATCGGCCACCCGCCGCTAGCGACGGCGGCCGAACAGTTTCGCGGCCGAGGAAGCCATGATCGCGACAGTGAGAATCAGGGCGATGGTGGGGAAGGTGGCGGGCCACCAGCGGCCGACGGCCGCGTCGGTCGCACCGCGGGAGATCATCGAGCCCCACTCCGGATGGGGCGGGGGCAGCCCGGCACCGAGGAAGCCGAGCGACGCGGTGAGGATGATGCTCACCGCGAAGATCACCGAGATGTTCTCCAGCGCCGGCCGGCAGGAGTTCGGCAGGACATGGCGCAGCGTGAGCCGCAGCTCGCTCAGCCCGGCGAGCCGGGCCGCGTCGACGTAGGCGTCCGACCGGACCCGCAGGACCTCGGTGCGTACCAGCCGCGCCTGCAGCGGCGCGAGCACGATCGCGAGCGTCGCGACCAGCGTGGTCAACGAGGCCCCGTAGAAGGCCACCGCGACCAGGCCGACGAGCATCCCGGGCACGGCCTGGATGAAGTCGACGGCCCGCCCGACGACCCGGGCCAGTACCCCGCGCGGGCCCCGCGACGACTCGTTCATCCCGGTCAGCAGGCCGAGGAACGCGCCGCCGGCGGTGGCGAGCAGGACGACGACGGTGGCGACCCCGACGTTGGTGCGGGTCGCGGCGAGCAGCTGCGACAGGACGTCCAGCCCGGAACCGTCAGTGCCGAACCAGTGGTCTCCGCTCGGCCCCTTCGACGACGGCCCCGCGACCCGCTCGGGGTCGTACGGTGTGATCCACGGGCCGATGACGGCGACGACGGCAAGCAGGATCAGCGGCAGCAGGCTGATCAGCAGGCGCAGCCATCCCGGGCGCCGGCCACTGGCGGCCGTGGAAGCCGCGTCGGCCGGAGCCGGGCCAGTAACCGAGGCGGCGGCCGCGGTGGCCGCGGGCGTCTTCGGATGATCGGCGGTGTCGACGACAGCCATTCGTTACCCTTCCGCCCGCACGCCCGGCCGCCGGCGCGGGTCGAGCGTCATGTTGACCAGGTCGACAACGAGGAAGACCAGCAGGGAGACAGCGGCGACGATGACGAGGAAGCCCTGCATCGCCGGGATGTCACCGGAGGAGACCGCGTCCGCGAGGTAGCCGCCGATCCCGGCGAACCCGAAGATCGACTCCATGATCACCGCGCCGCCGAGGGTGTAGCCGAACAGGGTGCCGCAGGTGGTGACCGCGGGCGGCAGCGCGCGGCGGAACAGGCTCGCCCGCACCGTCGCCGCCGAGGCGCCCGTCGCGATCCGGAACCGGGTCGGTGCCGAGTCGACGGCCTCCTCCAGCCCGGCGAGCATCATCTTGATCAGCACACCGGACTGGCAGATCACCAGCACGCCCACCGGCAGCACCAGATGGCCGAGCATCGACCAGGTCGCGTCGAAGCGCAGCGTCAGGACCGTGTCGAGGAACGGCATCCCGGTGACCTTCGGAACCTCCGCGATGTCACCGGAGAGACGTCCGAGCGGGGCGGGTGCCCAGTGCAGGGTGGCGTAGAAGACGAACACGGCGGCGACGGCCACCGCGAACTCGGGCAGTCCGCCGGCGATCCGGGCGAAGCCGCGTACCAGGTAGGCGAGCGGGCTCTTCGGGCGCATTACTGCCAGGTAGGCGAACGCCACCGCGACCACGATCGACAGCAGCACCCCCATCAGCGCGAGCTCGACGGTCGCCGGCAGCCGCTCACCGAACTCGTCGGCGACGGACTGCCCGGAGATGATCGAGTTGCCCAGATCGAACTGGATGGCGTTGCCCAGGTAGTGCAGCAGCTGGTGGAGCAGGCTGCCGTCGAGGCCGAGCTCCTTCTCGATGGCGGCGCGGTTCTCCTCGGTGGCCTGCCCGCCGGTCAGCACCGCGACGGGATCGCCGGGAATGCTCTGGACCAGCAGGAACGACACCGCCGCGAACACCAGCAGCTGAAACGGCAGCGCGACGATGCGGCCCAACCACCACCGCTGTCGGCGCAGGATCTCCATATGGCCGGTGGTCCTTTCTCCGGACGGAACGGTCGGGCGAAGGGGCAGTGGAAGCGGAAGCGGACTGGAGGAGCCGGGAACATTGGCCGAAATGGGAGCGGGAGCAGGAGCGGTCAGGCGGCGCCGCGGGCCCCGCCGCCGCGGAAGGCGGCGAGCAGGCTGGCGGTGTAGGGGTGCTTCGGCTCGTGCAGCACCTGCCGGGTGGCGCCGTGCTCGACGATCTTGCCGTGCTGCATGACGACCAGCTCCGAGCAGACGAACGCGGTGGCCGGAAGCCCGTGCGAGACGAAGACGAGCGCCGCCCCCGACTCCAGGCAGTACCGCTTGAGCAGGTTGAGGATGGAGCCCTGCACCGACACGTCGAGGGCGGAGACCACCTCGTCACACACCAGCAGCCGCGGTCGGACGACGAGCGCCCGGGCGATCGCGAAGCGCTGCCGCTGCCCGCCGGAGACCTCCGCGGGATGCCGGTCCACCAGCGCCGGCGCCAGGCCCAGCAGGCTGACGGTCTCGTCGACCTTCGCGTCGGCGTCACGGCTGCCCATCCCGAGCAGGTGCTGCGCCGGTTGACGGATCGAGTCGCGCAACGTGCGCAGCGGGTCGAACGACGACGTGGTGTCCTGCGCGACGAACTGCACCTCCCGGCGCAGCTCCACCCGTGAGGCCCGCATCTTCAGCAGGGTGCCCATGGCGACGCCGTTGAAGGAGACCTCGCCGGCCGACGGCCGCTCCAGACCGACCATCATCCGCGCCAGCGTCGACTTCCCGGAACCGGACTCGCCGACCACGCCGATGCGCTGGCCCGGCTCGACCGACAGCGAGACGCCGTCGACGGCGGCGTGCCGACTGCGGGCGGGCCCGAAGTACTTCACCACGGAGCTGACCGCCAGCTGCGCGAAGGCGTCCACGCTTACTGCCCTTCTCGGTGATCGGTACGGGTGAGGGGGCGCCGCTGAGCGGGTGCGACGGGCGAAGGCGCGGACGGCGCGGGCACCTTCGCGACGGGCACCTTCGCTACGGGTGCCGGTGCCGGTGCGGGCGCCGGTGCGGGCGCGGGTGCCAGTGCCGGTGCGGGAGATGGTGCGGCGGGTGCGCCCACGGCGGCGATGCTCGCCAGCGTGGGGAGCTCGTCGAGCTCGGCGCTGTCGAGCGTCGGCACACACCGCAGCAGGCCGACCGTGTACGGATGGGTGGCCGTCTCGGCGAGTTTCGCCGAACTGCGCTTCTCGACGATCCGGCCGCCGTACATGACGAAGGTGCGGTCGGTGTACTCCTGCGCCAGCAAAATGTCGTGGCTGATCACCAGTACCGACGCACCCGATTCCCGGGTGAGGCCGAGCAGCATTTCCATGGCGTCGCGGGCGAGGGAGGCGTCCAGCGCCGAGGTGGGCTCGTCGGCGATGAGCAGCCGGGGCGAGCCGCACAGCGCGATGGCGATCATCGCGCGTTGCCGCATGCCGCCGGACAGCTCGTACGGGCGGGCTCGCAGCACCCGGTCGGTGTCGCGCAGACCGACCTTGTCCAGCCAGTGGCGCGAGATCTCACGGATGACCGCCCGGTCCGACCGCCGGTGCAGCCAGCGGCGGCCGGCACCGGCACCGGCACCGGCACCAGCACCAGCCTCGGCCCCGTCGGTGCCGGTGGCCCCGGCACGCTGAGCCCGGATGACGGCGGCGAGCTGGCTGCCGATCGTCCAGACCGGATCAAGGGTGGTCATCGCGTCCTGGAACACCATGGAGAGCCCGGGTGTCCGCACCGGCAGGCGGGTGCGGACCGTGCGGGAGACGGGCACTCCGTCGAATTCCAGCCGCTCGTGCGTGATGTGCACGGACGGCTGCGTGAGGAAACCCGCCAGTGCCAGCCCGAGCGTGGTCTTGCCCGAGCCGGACTCGCCGACGAGGGCGACCCGTTCGCCGCGGCCCAGCGAGAAACTCACGTCGTCGACGGCGACGACGTCGCCACGAGACGAGTCGTAGCGGACGGTCATTCCCTCGACGCGAAGAATCGGTGGGCCCGATTCCTCGGCGAGATCCTCCCGCCGCGCGGTGTCGCTGATCACGGTGCCAGTGGTCATCACGGGCCACCTTCCGGTCGATCGCTGCCCCGAAGCCGTCCCGGTGCCGGGCGTCGAAGGCCTATATTTCCGCCGCATTGTTTCTCTGCGGCGCGGGAGTGGTAACCCGCGCTTTGCGCCTCATGAAGTGCGGAGAAGTTCCTGGTACACAGCGTGATCCAGATGATTGCGCCGCCTGCCGGGTGCCTGCCAGGGGTCGGGAGCCGGCCTCCGAGCATGATCGAACGAGATGTGGCGGGATGTCCGTCAAAAGGGCGGGAATTTCGGCCGGGATAAGCCCTCCATACCCGGATGTCGGAGGTCCCGAGGGGGATTTGGTGCCGGGTCGGCGAGGATTGCTGCCGGCCTCGGATGCGGATTGCGACCGGGCCGGCAAAACTATTCCGGTCGGGCGGTGGCTGCGGTGGCTGCGGTGGCGGCGATGACTCGCGATCCACCCGCCGACCGGGCGCACAACACGCATGCGGCGCAGAGCACAACGCACATCGTCGCGCCCAGCGGCAGCGCGCTGGCGGACCCGAAGGCGCCGGCGATCGGGCCGACCAGACCTCCGAGCGCGAACTGGATGAGCCCGAGCAGCCCGGAGGCCGTCCCGGCGTTCGCGGACTGGTAGCGCATCGCCTCGGCAGAGGCGACCGGCATGCACATGCCGATCGACGTGACGGTGAACCACAGTGCGGCGATCACCAGTGCCGCCAGGTGTGTGGCCGCACCGATCATGATCAGGAGGCTGCCGAGGGTGGCTACCGGCAGGCTGCGGGCCAGTGCGCCCAGCGAGCCGAACCGTGCCGACAGCGCGGCTCCGACCTGGCTGCCGCCCATGAAACCGAGCGCGTTCAGGGCGAACAGCAGCCCGAACTGGGTCTTCGACACCCCGTAGGCGTCGGTCAGCACGAACGAGGAGGACGACACGTAGGAGAACATCGCGCCGTAGGCCAGCCCGACGATCAACGCCGCGGTCAGGAACGACCGGTCGCCGGCGATCGTGCGGTACGTGCGGTACGTCGCGACCGGTCGCAGTGGCACCCGCCGGGCCGGCGGCAGGCTCTCGCGGATGCTGACGGTGCCGGCACCGGCCAGCACCGCTCCGAGCAGCGCGAGTACCACGAAGACACCGCGCCAGTCGGTGACGGCGAGCAGCGCACCGCCGAGGTTCGGGGCCAGGATCGGGGTCAGGCCGCTGATGATCGCCATCCGGGCGAACAGGCGGACAAGGCGTTGGCCCTCGGCGAGGTCACGGATCGCCGCGCGGGCGATCGTCATGCCGAACCCGGCGAACATGCCCTGCGCGCAGCGCAACGCGGCCAGCGCGGGCACCGACCACATCAGCGCGCAGCCGGCGGACGCGGCGGCGTAGAACGCCATCGCCGCCAGCAGCGGGCGGCGGCGTCCGGCCGCGTCGGAGACCGGCCCGGCGATCACCTGGCCCACCGCGATCCCGACGACGCACGCGGTCATCGTCAGCTGGATTGACGACTGGGAGGTGCGCAGGTCGTCGGCCATGTCGGGCAGGCCCGGCAGGTGCACGCTCATCGAAAACGGGCCGAGCCCGGTCATCGCGCCGAACAGCACCAGCGCCGCCAGCGGGACGGTCCGTTCCAGCCCGGTCTCGCGCGCGGCCACCTTCGGCTGGGACGTCGCCCGTTGCCGGGAGGCCAGCCGTGGCCGGGACGTCGTCCGCGGGCACGCCACCCCGGATGCGGCGCCAGCCTCGGATGCGGCGCCAGCCTCGGGTACCGCGGCGCCGTCAGGCAACGTCGGCCCGCGCGGACATCGTTCCCGCCCGCTGCGCGCCCGTAGCCGTCGCACCCGTAGCCGTCGCACCCGTCACGCGTGCGGTGCCGGCGGGGGCGCTCGCCCGTGCCGCCGTCGGCCCGTCGACACCGAAGGAGAGCGCGACACGATCGCCGCGGAAATGGGTCCAGTGCAGATCGCGGGGACGCCCGCTGCTGTCGCGCACGACGACCTCCCGTAGCAGGACCGGGGTTCCCGGCGCGACACCGAGCAGTCGCGCGGTGCGCTCCTCGCAGGGAACGGCCTCCACCACGGCCCGCCCGCCGCCGTACGGGGCGTCGAAGAGCTTCTCGAACAGGGCCTCGTAGCGCGGTGGGCGACGGTCGATGGCGACCACGTCGGCGAAGTAGCGCTCAGGCGTCGTGGGCAGCGGCACATAGCCGGCCCGGACGCACAGCGGCTCACCGTCGAGGCTGAAGACCTGTTCGATCATGACAACCTCGGCGTCGTCGATCTCCAGCCGCTCACGCAGCAGCCGGGTCGTCGGGACGACGCACTGGCTGATCTCCTCGATCTCCAGCCGGCGCCAGCTCTCCTCCTCGTGCAGCTCGCGGGGCAGCATCTCGCCCTCGTGGACCTGGACGATGCCGCGCCGGACGGTGGTGCCCCGACGCGGGGCGCGGGTCACCAGACCCTCGTCGGCCAGCATGGACAGGGCGCGGCGCACCGAGTTGCGGCTGATCCCGAGGGTGTTCACGAGGGTGTTCTCGGCGAGCTCCTCCGGGCCGTCGAAGTGCCCGGCGCGTAGGCCGGCGCGCAGCATCTCGTAGGCCCGCCGGGACGAGACCTGCAGCTGGCGCCCGGCGGTCTGCGCCCGTCGGGCGCGACTGAACTCGACTCGGGACCGCTCGATCTCCGCGGATCTGTCCGCTGCCATCGTGCCCTCCTGGTGCCTCGTCCTATCTGCCCTGCGCTACACACCGCTACCGATCTGTCCCCCATGCCTGGCGGCCCAGGTACGGCCCCAGGACGGAAGAACTTCTCGACTTGCCGTCGACTGTATACGGTTGTGAGGTCACAGGGAATGCCCAGGGTTAGCGGGAATCGCGAAACATGCACGTCACAGGGTGTTTTCCCAGTGAACGGGCGGCTGTGGGGGTAGCGGCGGGGCGGGGCTGTCGGTATACAGTCGACGAACTTCGTCGGAGGATCCGGGAGGGTTGAACGTGACCGTGGGCGACACAGTCGAATCGCTGCCAGTAGTCCGGCCACCGATCGTGACCAAGGCCTTCGACCACATCGTGTTGAACGTCGAGGATCCGGAGCGTTCGGTCCGGTGGTGGGTCGAGAAGTTCGGCATGCGCACCCACCGTCTCGAGGCCTGGCGCGAGGGCCGGGCGCCGTTCCCGTCGGTCGAGGTGGCACCGGGAGTGATCATCGACCTGGACGCCCGCACCCCGCGGGGTGGCCCCGGTCGCAACGTGAACCACTTCTGTGTCGTCATCGAGCCGTGTGACCTCGCCGAGCTCGCCGCGTCCGGGTTCTTCGACGTCGTCGGTGGCCCGTTCCATCGCTACGGCGCCTATGGCAACAGCGATCTGCTCTACATCAGGGATCCCGACGGCAACGTCGTCGAGCTCCGTCACTACGGGCCGTCCCAGCTGGACGGACCGTGCTGAGCCAGCCGGCGGCGACCACCGGGGCCGCCTCCACCGAGGTGACCTCCAGCGGGATGGCCTCCGGTCCGACAGCCGCGCCCTGGGCCGGGGACGCGGTCGGGCTGGTGGACAGCTACCGGCGTGGGGACCACGACCCGGTCACCGAACTGGAACGGGTGCTGGGCGCGCTGGAGCGGTCGCGGCTGGGTGCGCTGTGCCATGTCGACGCCGACGCGGCCCGCCGGGCGGCCGCGCAGGTGGACCTCGCCCTGCCTCTCGCCGGCGTGCCGTTCGCGGTGAAGGAACTGGAGCAGGTCGCCGGCTGGCCGCGGGCCGACGCGTCGGTGCCCCTGCGGGGGCGGCGGTCCGCCCGCCACTCGACCCAGGTTCGGCGGCTCGTCGCGGCCGGGGCGATCCCGGTGGCGCAGACGACGTCCAGTGAACTGGCCCGCGGCGCGCACACCGCGAGCCGCCTGCACGGCATCACCCGCAACCCGTGGCGGCTGACGGCGTCCGCAGGCGGCTCGTCGGGCGGCAGTGCGGCCGCGGTGGCCGGTGGCCTGTTCGCGCTGGCGACGGCGACGGACGGCGGCGGCTCGACCCGTCAGCCGGCGGCGATGTGCGGCCTGCCCGGGCTCAAGGTCAGCTGGCGGATCGTGCCCGGTGGGCCGGAGCCGGTGCTGGAGCCGTTCACCGTGGTCACGACCACGCTGAGCCGCTCGGTACGCGACATCGCCCGCGCGCTCGACGTCACCGCCGGCTTCGACGCGCGTGATCCGTTCAGTGCCCCGATCTCCCCGCGGTTCGAGGCCGGTCTCGGGACGGTGCCCACCGCGGGCCTGCGGGTCGCCTGGCTGCCCGACCTCGGTGGCGCCGCACACGACCAGGGCGTGGTCACGATGGTGGAGCGGGCGCTGCGCGACCTCGTCGCGGCCGCGGGCCTGCGGCCGGCCGCGCTGGCGACCCCGGCGGTTCCCGGACCGTCGGCGGCGTTCGCCGCGATCGGCGCGCTGCGCATCCGACGGTTCCTGGGCCCGTACTGGCCCGCGTGCGCGGACGAGCTCACGGCGGAGATCCGCGAGGTGATGGTGGCCGCGGACAGCCTCGACGCCCGGGTTCTCACCGAGCTGGACACCTACCGGATCGACGTCATCGAGACGATGGCGGCACTGTTCGACGAGGTCGACCTGGTGGCCTGCCCGACGACGGGGGAGGCGTTCGACGCCGAGACAGGCAGCCCCGCGCCCGGCCCGCTCCCCCTGGCGAACATCTGCGGCTGCCCGGCGATCTCCATCCCGGTGGGGACGGGCCCGACCGGCCTGCCGGTGGGCCTGCACCTGTTCGCGCCGCACCACCGCGACGACCTGCTGCTCGAGCTTGCCGCGGCGGTCGAGCGCGACCACCCCTGGCCACTCGTCGCGCCCGCCTCGCCATGGTGACGGCCGTTCGGTGCGTTCGCGCCACCGCCGCCAGACCACCGACGCCTCCCGCGGCGCGGACGGCTCCGGCACTGCCGACAGCCCCCGCGGCGCCGGCGCCCTCGGTGGCGCCGACGCCGGCAGCCCGGCTAGGCCTGCGGCTTCTCCTTCCGGTAGCGGTGCGCCGCGCCGTTGATGTGTGCGCGTATCTCCGCCTCCGCCCAGTCCGCATCCCGGGCGCGAATCGCCTGCAGGACGCGGCGGTGCTCCTCCCAGGCGCGCCCCGAGCGGCGCGACACTCCGGCGGAGAACAGCAGCTGCAGCCGGTTCTGCAGGTCACGCAGCACCTCGACGAGGTGGTTGTTGCCGCTGGCCCGCGCGAGCAGGTCGTGGAAGCGGGCGTTGAGAGCGGAGAGGCGCTCGTAGGCACCCGCCTCGGTGACGCTCTCGCCCTCGACCAGCACTGCCTCGAGCTCGGCGTCGATCTCGGCGGTGATGCCCCTGGTCGCCGCACGGCGTACCGCGGTGACCTCCAGCGCGGCGCGGACCTCGATGAGGTCGTCGGCCTCCTCGCCGCTGATCACCGTGACCATGACGCCCTTGCGCGGGGTGACCTCGACGAGGCCCTCCGACTCCAGCAGCCGGATCGCCTCGCGGACAGGGTTGCGGGAGACCCCCAGCTCCTCGGCGAGGCGGTCCTCGATGACGCGGCTGCCCTGGGTGAGCTCGCCGCGAAGAATGCGACCGCGCAGCTCGTCGGCGACGAGCTGCCGCAGCGGACGGTAGGCCGCGCCGATCGTCGTCGTCTTCATATCTCCCACCCGTGCACCTCAGCAGCAAGATTGTGGACAGTATACAGAAATGAATCGACGCCGTCGTCGGCTGGAGTGAGCTCCTGTCCCTGGCCGTCGAAACCACCCTGACGCACCCGGCGGAAACTCCTGTTCCAGGGTGGAACCACGCGGCCTGGAACGGTTTTCGCACGATAGCACGAAAACTGCCCGAAGAGGGCACTTTCGAACGTGATTTCAGCGTCTACAGACGACATAGTTAGGTGGAGGTGCCGGTGCTCGCCGGAGTGAACTTCTTCCCCACGGTCTCGCCCGCCGAGAAGTCTGCTGTGCAGTTCTTTGACGAGGCGCTCGAACTTTCGATCCTCGCGGACCGGCTCGGTTACTCCTCGGTGAAGATCGTCGAACACTACTTCTACCCCTACGGGGGTTACAGCCCGGACCCCGTCACCTTCCTCGCGGCCGTCGCGACCCGGACCGAACGTATTCGGCTCATAACTGGTGCGAACATTCCGGCGTTCAACCACCCCATCAAGCTCGCGGGGCAGCTCGCGATGCTCGACAACCTGTCCCACGGCCGGCTCGACGCCGGCTTCGCCCGCGCTTTCCTCCCCGGCGAGTTCGAGGCATTCGAAGTCGACATGGACACCAGCCGGGCGCGGCATCAGGAAGGTATTGCCGCGGTCCTCAAGCTGTGGACCGAGACCGATGTGGTGTGGAACGGCACTTTTCACAGGTTCGGTCCGGTGAGTATGCTTCCCCTGACCTACCAGCGGCCCCATCCGCCGGTCTTCATCGCGGCGACGTCCACTCCGGAGAGTTTCGTCTGGGCGGGCAGCCAGGGCTTCAACCTGATGTTCATTCCGTTCACCTCGACGAACGAGAAGGTCGCCGGGCTGCTCGACCTGTACCGGAAGGCCCGCCTGGACGCCGGTTACCCGGCCGGCTCCGAGCGGATCCAGATGGGGATCCACTGCTTCGTCGACGAGGACGGCGACCGGGCCCGGCGCAACGCCGCCGTGCACTACGCCGACTACGTGGACAAGATGGCCTCCACCTGGGAGGACTACATGGAGCGCAGCCCGTCGCAGTACGCGGGCTACGCCGACATGATCACCGGTATGCGTAGGAAGACGCTGGCCGAGCTCGAGGACAAGGCCCAGGTCTACGTCGGCACGCCGGCGGACGTCCGCCAGCAGGTGGCCGCGACCCTCGAGGTGTTCGGCGACGTCGAGCCCTCCATGCAGATCAACTTCGCGGCGACCCCACTGTCGGATGCCCGCCGCACGCTGGAGCTTTTCGCCGCCGAGGTCATGCCCGCCTTCTCGGAGCCGGACAACGGTGTCGCGGCCGAGGCGGCGGCGGCGACCGCGGTCGCGGCGGCGTCGGTTCCGGCGGCCGCGAGCAGCTGAGGAGCTGAGGAGCTCAGAAGTCGAGCAGCTGAACGGCTGGGCGGGTCGAACAGAGGCACCCGCCCAGCCCGGACAGCCAGAGATACCGGATGGCCCGGCCGGCCAGACGGCCGGCTGAACATACCTGAGGAGAAACCGTGCGCTTGTCCACTGTCCGTCGTCCCGGTGGCGAAACCGCCGCCGGTCGCGTCGAGGGTGACGAGATCGTCCTGCTCCCGTTCGCGAGCGTGGGCACTCTGATCGCCTCGGGCCCGGACTGGCGCCAGGCCGCCGCCGTTGACGGCGAGAGGATCGAGCGTGAGGGCGCGGACCTGGCACCGCTGGTGCCGCAGCCGCCCAAGATCGTCTGCATGGGCCTGAACTACGCGACCCACCTGAAGGAGATGGGGCGCACCCCACCGACCCACCCGACGCTGTTCGCGAAGTACGCGAGCTCCCTGATCGGCGCGCACGACGACATCATCGTGCCGCCGGTGACCAGCGAGGTCGACTGGGAGGGCGAGCTCGCCTTCGTCATCGGCTCCACGGTTCGTTTCGCCGACGAGGACTCGGCCTGCGCCGCCATCGCCGGCTACACGGTGATGAACGACATCACCATGCGGGACTGGCAGTTCCGCACCCTGCAGTTCCTGCAGGGCAAGACCTTCGAGGGATCGACCCCGCTCGGTCCCGAGCTGGTCACTCCCGACGAGCTCGACAATGCGGACGACCTCGCCCTGCGCACCCTGGTGAACGGTGAGGTGATGCAGAAGTCGCGTACCTCGGACCTGCTTTTCCCGCCCGCCACGATCGTGGCCTACGTCAGCCAGTTCATCACCCTGGTGCCGGGTGACGTCCTCACCACCGGAACCCCGGGCGGTGTCGGGCACGGCCGTGACCCGAAGGTCTATCTCGCCGACGGAGACGTCGTCACGGTGGCGATCGACGGTATCGGCACCACGCAGAACACCGTCCGCTTCTCCTGATTTCCCGACCTTTGCTTCCGTTCCTTTCGACGGGCAAATTCTCCGGGCGTGACCAGGTGCTGATCCGCCGCTGATCCGGCGCAGGACCTGGTGTCGAGCGGGCCACGATCCGGCGCGACATACTTGTTGTCAGCGTGACCGGTCGCGCCGACTCCAGTGACCCTTTTCCATCTCCCCGTGTGCCGCCCGGGATGTTACAGGTCGGAGTCGACGACGGAAAAGGATCAGTCGGCGTCGATCGCCCGAGCCGTCGCGCCACGGTATATCTCCGGAGCTTTTTGGAACACGATTTCATGGTTCCGAGACAGGCGGGACAAAACCCCGAAACATCGTGCACGGAGCATGAAAACCGCCGGCCGGGCGCCCGGCCGGCGGGGCTTCACGAATTCGGGCCGTGCCTCGGCGCGCGGCGGCTCGTGGGCTCATCCCGGCCCGACGGCTGTCTCCCGGGACCGGCGCCCCGGGGGGAACGGAAGGGCCGCGGCATCGCGGCACAGCGGCAAGCCACACCGGTGAGAGGTGCATCGTGCTCGTTCCCAACCAGGCCGCCGACGGCGGCACCCTCACAACCCTGTTCCGCCGCGCGCTGGAAGGCTGCGACGTGCGGCCCGGCGAGACGGTGGCCGTGCTCGGCAACGCCCAGTCGCCGCCGCTGTACCTGGAGACCACCGCGGCCGCGGCCGCGTCGCTGGGTGCCCGGGTCTTCACCGTCATGCTGCCGTCGATCACCCGCGCGGCCGCCACGGTCCCCGGGGTCGGCGAGGTGTACGGCCTGACCGGCCTGACCGGCCTGCGCCCGGTGGTCGAGGCGCTCAAGTCGGCCGACATGGTGGTCGACCTGTCCATCCTGCTGCATTCGGCGGAGCAGGAGGAGATCCTCGCCGCCGGCACCCGGATGCTCATGATCACCGAGCCGCCGGAGATCCTGGAGCGACTGTTCCCGACGGACGACCTGCGCCGGCGGGTGCAGGCCAGTGTGGCCATGCTCAGCGGGGCCAGCGAGATCCGGATCACCTCCGACGCCGGCACCGACATCACCATGGGCCTCGGCCAGTTCGGCGCCGGCGGTGGCTGGGGGTTCACCAACGGCCCCGGCACCCACGCGCACCTCAGCGCCGGTCTCGCGGCGTCCTACCCGAACGAGGGCAGCGCCAACGGCCGCTGGGTGATCAACAGTGGTGACATCATCTTCCCGTTCAAGACCTACGTGAACGCGCCGATCACGATCGACGTCGTCGACGGGTTCATCCGCTCCATCGAGGGCCCCGGGGCGGACGCCGAGCTGTACCGGGACTACCTGGAGAGCTGGGGCGACCCCGAGGGCTTCGCGATGTCCCACATCGGGTGGGGTCTCAACGAGAAGGCCCGCTGGAACGCGCTGGCGCTGCTCGACCGCTCCGCCACCCAGGGCATGGACGGCCGCTGCTTCGCCGGCAACGTGCTGTTCTCCACCGGCCCCAACAACGAGGCCGGCGGCAGCCGGTTCACCCTCGCGCACTCGGACGTCCCGGTGCGCCGGTGCAGCGTGTGGCTCGACGGGCGGCAGATCCTCGACCACGGCCGTTTCGTCGTCGACGAGCTGCGGGTGGACGACGGCGCCGCCCGGCTCGGCGCCCCGCTCGTCGGCGCGCTCTGATCGCTCGGCCCCGGTCCGACCGCCTGGCCCGTCCTGATCGCCTGCCCTGATCGTCCGTCCCTGTCCGGAGGAGAGAACGTGACCGCTGAAGCCGTCGAAAGCCCCGCACCGGCCGCGCCCACCGGCGGACCGCTGCTCGGGCCGCTGTCGTGGAACCTGGTGTACGTCGACGACCTCGCCGCCATGCGGGCCTTCTACGAGGGCGTCCTCGGCCTGCCGGTGAAGAACGCCTCGCCGTACTTCGCGGCGTACCACACCGGCGGCTGCACCCTGGAGCTGATGGCCCGCAAGGACAACGGGCCGGCCGCCGGCAGCCCGGCGCGGGGCTGGGACCGCAACCGCGTGCTGATGTCGTTCAAGGTCGAGAACATGACCGCGGTGGTCGCCGAGCTCACCCGGCGCGGCGCGACGCTGCTGCACGGCCCGTCACCGACGGTCTCCGCCGACGGGCTGCCGCCGGAGGGCCAGGTCGCGCAGTTCATCGACCCCGAGGGCAACATCTTCGAGCTCTGCGACGAGCCGCTGTTCTTCTGAGCTCTGCCGAGCTCCGCGTGGGCTCCACGAGCTCCGCCGAGCATCTTCATCACCCATCTCGCCCCTTCGACTCCCGCCCCTTCGACCTCCCGCCGAGGAGTGATTACGTGAGCATCAGCGTTCCCGAGCAGGCCTCGGCGAGCGAACCGACCCAGACCCAGACCCAGGCCCGGCACACCGAGCCGACCGCCGCGGGCATGGCCATGGCCAACGAGCTCGCCGAGCAGACCCGGGACCAGGTCGACCGGGTCGAGGCCCCGCCGCGTCGGGCCAGGCCCTGGCAGCGTTACCTGGAGGCGAACCTGGGCCTGCGCGAGTACTGGTATCCGGCGGCACTGTCCGACGCGCTGCCCGAGGGCGGCACCCACGCGGTGAAGATGCTCGGCGAGGAGATCCTGCTCGTCCGCAAGAACGGCAAGCTGTACGCGGTCGAGGACCGGTGCGCGCATCGTGGCACCCGTTTCTCCGAGCGCCCGCTGGTCCTGTCGGAGGACACGATCACGTGCTGGTACCACACGTGGACGTTCGACATGGAGAACGGCGACCTGCGCTGCATCCTCAACGAGCCGGAAAGCTCGCTGGTCGGCAGGACGGGCGTGCGCGCCTACCCGGTCGTCGAGGCCAAGGGCCTGCTGTTCGTCTACATCGGTGACGAGGAGCCGCCGCCGCTGGAGGCGGACGTCCCGGCGAGCTTCCTTGCCGCCGACACCGTCATGCACTACGCCGAGCCGGGGATCATCCGCGCGAACTGGCGGCTGGCGCTGGAGAACTCGTTCGATCCGGGCCACCACTTCATCCACAACTGGTCGCCGTACGTGATCGAGTCGGGCTTCCCGATGACGTTCGGGTATGTCGCGAAGAAGGGCGAGGAGGCCGGCGAGACCACCTACGTCGTCGACGCCCCCGGCCCGAAGGGCTTCTCCCGCTGCACCGCGACCGCCGAGCTGATCTTCTCCGCGGTCATCCCGGGCAAGGACGGCCGCCCGGACACCACCTACACCGCGCCGGCGGCGGTCGGGAAGAGCCGCGAGGAACTGATCTCGTCGTTCCTGGCGATGCCGCCGATCGAGGTCGGCATCTGGCTGCCGTCCTGCAACGAGACGGTGAACTTCCCGTCCGACATGATCACCTTCGACTGGCTGGTCCCGATCGACGAGAACCACACCCGCTCCTTCATGTTCGGCGCGAAGTCGTGTTCGACCGAGGAGGAGGCGGAAGCCTGGCGCGGTGAAACCGGCCGCACCGAGTGGTATGTGCCCACCGTCGAAAAGTTCCTCATCGACGACAACAAGGCCCGGGAAAGCATGCAGACGTTCTACGAGAAGGAGAACGGCTGGGACCGGGAACGGCTCTACCGCCCCGACCTGGAGATCACCATGTTCCGCAAGTTCTTCAGCGAGCACGCGCGGGACATCCAGACGCCCGACAAGCTGATCAAGCCGCGCAGCCGCCGCAACCCGACCCGAGGACGGTCCTGATGGCCACGGAGCAGACCGCCGCGGGGCAGGCCACCACGGCGCAGACCGCCGCGGAGCCGATTCCCGGTTCGCTGCTGACCGGGAAGGTCGCCCTCGTCGTCGGCGGCACCCAGGGCATCGGCATCGGGATCGCGCGGGCCTACCTCGCCGCCGGAGCCCGGGTCGCCGTCGCCGGCCGGGACAAGGCCCGGATGGACGCCGTCGTCGAGGACCTCGCGAGCGTCGCCGGGCCGGCGAGCATCACCGGCATCCAGGTGGACGTCCTCGACGTCGCCGCGAACACCGCGGTCGTGCAGGCCTGCGTCGCCCACTTCGGCGGGCTCGACATCTTCGCCGCCGTCGCCGGGGTGTTCCGCCCCGCCGAGCTGGTGGACGTCACCGAGGCCGACTTCGACGCGCAGATCGACCTCAACCTGAAGGGCACCTTCTTCGGCGTCCAGGCGGCCGCGCGGTACTTCCTGGCGGACAAGCGCCCCGGGAAGATCCTGACGGTGAGCTCGGTCGCCGGCAAGCGGGCGTTTCCCGGGTCGTCGGTGTACGGGGCGAGCAAGGCCGCTGTCGAGCACCTCACGAAGGTCTTCGCCGGCGAGCTGGCGCCACAGGGCATCAATGTGAACTGCCTGGTCCCGGGCAGCATCGAGACGCCGACCAACTGGCTGCTGAACAAGCCGGGCGCGGCCGAGGAGTCGGCCGCCGCCACGCCGGCGCGGCGCAACGGCCTGCTGGTCGACATGGGCGCGGCGGCGGTCTACCTCTCCTCCGGCGCGGCCGACTTCGTCCACGGCACCACGCTCGTCGTCGACGGCGGAGTCGCGGCCGTCGCCTGACCACCCAGGTCCGCCGGTCCGCCGGTCCGTCTGCCCTCCCGGCCGGACCGGCGGGCTGGCTGCTTCCGTCCAACGCATCACAGAAAGAGGCCACACGGCATGCCACTCGGAGCGATCAGCTGGAACCTCGTGTGGGCCCATGACATCAGCCTGATGACCGGCTGGTACCGCGACGGCCTCGGTCTCAAGGTGCTGTCGACCACCGAGCAGTCGGCGGTGTTCGACACCGGGCCCTGCATCCTCGTGCTCATCGGCCGGCACGACAACGGCCCGTCGGGCAACCCGGACCGCACGGGCTGGGAGCGTAACCAGGTCCTGTTCACCTTCAAGGTCGACGACATGGACGCCGAGCTCGCCGAGCTCGCCGAACGCGGCGTCGAGCCGATCCACGTCGCGCCGGTCGTCATCGACGGCATGGACGCCCCGCGCTGGCGGGTCGCGCAGCTGATGGACCCGGAAGGCAACATCGTCGAGCTGTGCGACGAGCCGGTTCGCTGGCACCCCCACATCTATGCCTGACCAGCAGCCGGGGAACCCGATCCCGAACCCGTCCGCGGAATCGGAACCGGGGGCGGGGCGGGGGCGGCGTTCGCCGAGCTCGACCGGCTCCGGGCCCGGTTCGCGGCCTCCGGGATGGTCGGCCGGGTCGGCTGGGGCGAGGCGCCGGCCGTCGTGGTCGTGGACCTGATCCGCGGCTTCACCGACCCCGCGTCGCCGCTCGGCGGCGACCTCGGCGACGTGGTCGAGGCGACTGGCGTGCTCGTCGCCACGGCCCGGCAGGTGGGCGTCCCGGTCTACTGGGCGGAGGTCGCCTACGCCCCGGACATGAGCGACGCCGGGGTCTGGCCACGCAAGATCAGCGCCCAGCGGCTGCTCGTCGAGGGCGGCGAGTGGACCGGCCTGGACGCGCGGCTCAGCCGCCGGCCGGGGGAGCCGCGCGTGGTGAAGAAGCACGCCTCGGCCTTCCTCGGCACCGACCTGGCCGACCGGCTGCGCCGCGACGGCGTCGACACGATCCTCGTCGCCGGCTGCACCACCAGCGGCTGTGTGCGGGCCACAGTGGTGGACGGGTGCGGGCTCGGGTTCCGCCCCATCGTCGTGCGTGAGGCGGTCGGCGACCGCTCGGCGCTGGTGCACGAGGTCAGCCTGTTCGACCTGGACGCCAAGTACGGCGATGTGGAGGACCTCGCCAAGGTGCTCGACACGCTGATGGACGGCGCCCGCGAGCGGGGCGCGGCGTGAGCCTGCCAGCCAGCTCACCGACCCTGCCCGCCGGGCCGGCCCCCGAGACGCTGGCCGGCGAGGCGCTGGCCGGCGGGACATCTGCCGGCCGGATGTCGGCTGGCGGGATGTCCGCCGGCGGGACGCTGCCTGCGCTGGTCGCGACGGCGTGCCGGGTGCTCGCCGCCGACGGCCAGGACCATTTCTGCTTCGGGCATGTGAGCGCCCGCGGGGCCGACGGAGGCCTGTTCGTCAAGGCGGTCGGCCCGTCGCTGGCGCGGGTCACCACCGCCCGGGTCGCCGAGATCAGCCCGGACGGATCACTGCGCACCCCCGGTCTGCGCCTGCACGAGGAGACCGCCCTGCACCAGGCCGTGTACGCCGCCCGCCCGGACGTCGGCGCGGTCGTGCACACCCATCCGCTCGCGGTGCAGAGCGCGACGACGCTCGGCCCGTTGCCGGAGGGTGTCTTCAGTCAGGACGAGGTGCCGTTCGCCGCCGGGCTCGCCTGGTACGACGACGCGGACCTGGTCGCCGACGCCGCCCGTGCGCGGGGGTTCGTCATCTGCCTCGGCGGCGCGCGAGGCGCGCTGCTGCGAGCACACGGCCTGGTGACCGTCGGCGCCGATGTCGCGGAGGCCACGGCGCTCGCGCTGCTGCTGCACCGGGCGGTGTCGGTGCGGCTCACGGCGATGGCGGTGGGCCGCCCGCGCCCGCTTCCACCGGTGACCCTCGACCGGCTCTGCGGCGCTTTCGAAGCCGGCCACCGCGGCCGGATGACCGCCATCTGGGCGGACGCCTGCGCCGGCATCGGAGCCGTCGCGGGTGACGGTGAGGGTGACGGGGAGGACCGATGAGCACGACAGCCGCGCCGCCCACGGACGCTGCGACACCCACAGACGCCGCGCCGCCCACGGCACCGAAGGCACCGGTGGCGCCGCCGGCGGCGGTGCCCGCGATCACCCGATGGGCGCACCCGACGTCGCTCGGCGAGGCGCTGGCCGAGCTGGCCGTGCCGGGCAGCGTCCCGGCCGCGGGCTGCACCCAGCTCGCCTTCGCGCTGGCCGACCCGCGCCGTCGGCCCGGCCGGCTGGTGGCGCTCGGGGGTGTCCCGGAACTGTCCGCCGTCCAGCAGATGAACTGGGCGGACGGCCGGGGAACGGTCGTGCTGGGCGCCGCGGTCACCCACGCCCGGGTGGCCGCCGACGCCGACCTGCGGGCGGCCGTGCCGCTGCTCGGGGACGTCTTCTCCCGCGTCGGCAACGTCCGGGTGCGGTCCGTCGCCACCGTGGGCGGTGTCCTTGCCGGTGCGGTCTACGCATGGGATCCCCCGACGGTGCTGCACGCGCTCGACGCGCGGGTGCGCCTCGATGGCCCGAATGGGCGGCGCACGGTGGCCGTCGAGGACTTCTACCCCGCCGGGGGCACCACCGTGATCGAGCCGGGGGAACTACTCACCTCGGTGGAGATCGACGTCCCGCCGCCGGGGACGGTGAGCCGCTACCTGACGCTGAAGACCCGCTCGGCGGAGGACTCCTCGGCACTCGGGGTCGCGGTCGTGCTCGGCTTCGACCCGTCCGGGGTGTGCGTACGGGCCCGGCTGGCCCTCGGCAGCGCGACGGCCCGCCCCGTCACCTTCACCGACCTCGACGCGCTGCTGCTCGGTGAGGGTCCCGGCTCCACCTCGGCGAAGGCCGTCGCCGACGGGTACGCCGACCGGGTGACCTGCGTCGACGACCTGCGCGCCGGCGCCGCCTACCGGGTCGAGATGGTCCGGGTGTATGTGCGGCGGGCGATCGCCGCCGCCTACGAGGCGGGTGCGGCGTGATCGACCCGCGGACGAAGGTCGCCGGTGGGCTGCCGATGCTCGCCGACCTCGCGGACGTCGGCCCGGGCCTGCTGCACGCCCGGCTGCTGACCGCCCCCGTCGCGCACGCCCGGCTCGCCGTCGACACCGCGGCGGCCCGGCTGGTGCCCGGGGTCGCCGCGGTGTTCTCCGGTCGCGAGCTGGAGGCGGCGCTCGGTGGACGTCCGCTGCGCTTCGGCCCGGTGCTGCGCGACCAGCCGCCGCTGGCCGTCGAACGGGTCCGCTACGCCGGGGAGCCGGTTGCGGTCGCGCTGGCCACCGACCCGGACGATGCCGACGAGGCGCTGCGCCACGTCACGGTCACCTACGACCCGCTGCCGCTGGTCACGGACCCGGTCGCGGCGCTGGACCTGCCGCCGTCCGGTGCGGTGCTGCACCCGCGCGACGCCGAGCCGTCCGCGGCGTTTCCCGAGATCCGGCTCCGCCGCGAGCCGGGCACCAACCTGGTCAACCACTTCGTCATCCGCAAGGGTGACGCCCCCGGCGCGCTCGCGCGGGCCGACCACGTCTTCACCGACACCTTCACCACCCCCGCGATGCACCACGGCGCGCTGGAGAACCACATCGCGCTCGCGGTGCCCGACGCGGAGCGGCTCGTCGTCTGGTCGGCGACCCAGACGCCGTACAAGGTGCGGGTCCAGCTCGCCGAGATGCTCGGCGTGGCGCTCGACCGGGTGGCCGTGCGCACCCTCTACCTGGGCGGTGCGTTCGGCGCGAAGTGCTACGCGAAGATCGAGCCGCTCGCCGCCTGCCTCGCCCGGGCCATGGACCGGCCCGTCCGGGTCAGCCTGGACCGCGCGCAGAGCCTCACCACCGTCACCCGGCACGCCACCCGCTCCACGATCGAGACCGGGGTCCGCGCCGACGGCCGCATCACCGCCCGGCACGTCACCGCCTGGTTCGACGCCGGTGCCTACGCCGACATCAGCCCGCGGGTGATCAAGAACGGCGCGTACGGCTTCGGCGGGCCCTACGACATCGACGACATCTGGGTCGACGTGTACGCCGTGTACACCAACCGCCCGCCGGCCGGGGCGTTCCGCGGGTACGCCTCACCGCAGGCCGCGTTCGCCTACGAGGGCCAGACCGAACAGATCGCCCGCCGCCTCGGTCTGGATCCACGCCACGTCCGCCGGGTGAACCTGCTGCGCGACGGCTCCCGCAACGTCACCGGCGAGTCGATGACCGACTGCCACTACGACACCCTCCTCGACGTCGCCGAGAACGCGTTCGGCCGGGAGCCGATCCCGCCGCAGTGGCCGGAAAGCGAGGTCCGCGGCCGGGGCCTCGCGCTGACGGTCAAGGGCACCAACACCCCGTCGGTCTCGCAGGCCGCGGTGCTGCTCAACCGGGACGGCAGCCTGCAGGTGCTGACCAGCACCGTCGAGATGGGCCAGGGCGCCCACCTGGCACTGGCCCGGCTCGCCGCCGAGGCCCTCGGCATTGGTGAGCGGGTGGTGTCGGTCAGCCTGCCCGATACCGACGTCACCCCCTACGACCAGCAGACCAGCTCGTCGCGGTCCACGATCGCGATGGGCGGCGCCGTGCGGGACGCCTGCCGGAACCTGCGCGAGCTGCTCGCCCGCCTCGCCGCGGACCACTGCGGCGTCCCCGCCGAACAGGTCCAGGTGGGGGATGGCCGGGTCCGGGCCGGTACGGCGACGTTCGGCTACGGCGAGCTGGTCACCGTCCTGCGCGCCGGCCAGCTGCGCTGCGAGGGTGAGTACGCGTCGAAGGGCGGTCTGGACCACGAGACCGGCCAGGGCATCGCCTCGTCCCGCTGGCACCAGGCCAGCGGCGCCGCCGAGGTCACCGTCGACCTGGAGACCGGGCGGATCCGGGTCCTGCGCTACCACGCCGCGGTGTGGGCGGGCCGGGTCGTCAACCCGGTGGAGGCCCGCATGCAGGTCGAAGGCGCGGTGATCCTGGGCCTGGGCTCCGTCCTCGGTGAGGAGCTCGGCCTCGACCCGGCCGGCGGCCAGGCGCAGCGTGACCTGCTCGACTACCGGATGCCCGCGCTGAGCGACCTCCCCGAGATCACCGTCGACCTGCTCGGCGGGCCCGACGACGAGATCTACGGCCTGGGGGAGACCGCGGTGCCACCGGTCGCGCCCGCCGTCGCCGCCGCCGTCGCGGACGCGACCGGCGTCGTCCTCACCGACCTGCCGCTGCGCCCGGAACGGGTGCTCGCCGCGCTGCGCGACCCGCGTCCGCACCACCACCGTGACAGCTCCCCGGGGGACCGGGCCGACTACGAGAGGATCGCGCGTTGACGGCCAACGACGACCCGCGACAGCCGCTGCGCCTGGTCGTGAACGACGACGAGGTCGAGGTCCGCCCGCGCGGCCACCACACCCTGCTCGACGTGCTGCGCCGCGAGCTCGACCTGTTCGGCGCCCGGCCCGGCTGCACCGCCGGGGCCTGCGGCTCGTGCACGGTGCTGGTCGACGGCGCGCCGGCGAGCTCCTGCCTGCTGCCCGCCCAGGTGGTCGGCGCCCGGCCGGTCCGCACCGTCGAGGGACTGGCCCGACCAGGGGAGCTGCATCCCGTGCAGCAGGCGTTCATCGACCACACGGCGTTCCAGTGCTCGTACTGCACCCCGGGGTTCATCCTGACCGCGGTGTCGCTGCTCGAGCGGGAGCCGGACGCCTCCCGCGACCGCATCCGCGCCGAGCTGTCCGGCAACCTTTGCCGCTGCGGCAGCTACGTCAAGATCATGGACGCGGTTCTCGACGCCCGGGACCGGATGCGCGGCCACCACGACGACGGCACCCCCTACACGGGCCCCGCCGCCGGCTACGCCCGCCCCTCCTGCTCCGCCTCCTCCGCGGGCGCAGGCGCGGCCCAGGCGGCCCACTCGTGACCCCCGAGGCGGGCACCGCCCCCCGCGCCCGGGCCGGTGGCCACCCCGGGATGAAGGCGGCCGGGCGCAGGGTGGACGTCGGTGACGCCCGCGACCGCACGATCGGGCGGTACCCGTACGTCATCGACCGGGTCCCGGCCGGCTGCCTGCACGCGGTGCTTGTGCGCAGCCCGCACGCCCACGCCGACCTGCGCTCGGTCGACGTCACCGCCGCCCGGGCCACCCGCGGTGTGGTCGCGGTCGTCACCGGCGAGGACCTGACCCGCTGGCAGGACCAGCCGGACGGGCCCTTCCCGTACTACGGCCCGGTGCTGCCCGACCGGCCCGTGCTGGCCATCGGCCGGGTCCGGTTCGCCGGCGAGCCGGTCGCCGCGGTCATCGCCCGCGACGTCGACACCGCCCGCGAGGCCGCCGCCACCATCACCGTCGACTACGACGCGCTGCCGGCGGTGTTCACCCCCGACGCGGCGATGGCCCCCGGCGCCCCGATCCTGCACGAGCACGTGCCGACCCGGGACGTCATGACCTTCCCCGACCTCGTCCTGCACACCGAGGACGGCGGCAACGTCTGCAACCACTTCAGGCTGCGCCGCGGCGACGTCGACGCCGGGTTCGCCGCCTCCGACCACATCCTCTCCCACGAGTTCCGCACCCCCCAGCAGCAGCATGTGCCGCTGGAGCCGCACGTCACGATCGCGACGGTGCGCGGTGACACGGTCGACATCCAGACGTCGGCCGCCTCCCCCTTCACCGTGCGCAGCCAGGTCGCCGAGACGCTGAAGCTGCCCGAGAGCCGGGTGCGGGTGCGGGTGCTCAACGTGGGTGGTGCCTACGGGGCGAAGACCTACCCGCGGCTGGAGCCGCTCGTCGCCGTGCTCGCCTGGGCGGTGCGCGGCCGGCCGGTGCGCGTCGAGCTGACCCGGGCGGAGGAGTTCGCCACGGTCGCCCGGCACAGCTCGGTGGTGCGCATCCGCACCGGCTTCCGCTCCGACGGCACCCTGCTCGCCCGTCGGGTGGAGGTGCTGTGGGGCGCCGGTGCCTACGCCGACATCTCCCCGCGGACCATCAAGAACGGCGGCTACAGTTCCGCCGGGCCCTACGACATCCCGAACGTGTCGATCGACTCCTACGCGGTCTACACCAACACCACCCCGTCAGGCGGGTTCCGCGGGTACGCCATCCCCCAGGTGGCCTGGGCGTACGAGAACCACACCGATCTCATCGCCGAGCACCTCGACCTCGACCCCGCCGAACTGCGCCACCGCATCCTGCTCCGCCCGGGGGATGCGTTCGCCACCGGGCAGACCATCGAGGACTTCCACCTCGCCGCCCTGCTCGACACCGCCTGCGACCGCATCGGCTGGAAACCCGGCCCGGCGTCCGCCCGGCGGGTCGTCGTCGCCCCCGGGATCGTGCGCGGCAAGGGCGTCTCGACCATCCTGAAGACGACCGTGACACCGTCGACGTCCACCGTGGCGCTCAAGCTCGACGAGGACGCCAACCTCACCGTCGTGTGCTCCACGGTGGAGATCGGCCAGGGCGCGCGGACGGTGCTCGCCCAGCTCGCCGCCGACGCGACCGGCGTCCCGCTCGAGCGGGTGCACGTCACCTACCCGGACTCGGCCGTCACCGCCTGGGACCAGACCACCAGCTCGTCGCGCTCGACGCTGATGATGGGCGTGGCCGTCGAACGCGCCGGTGAGCGGCTGCGCGGTGAGCTCGCCCGCCGCGCCGGTGCGCTGCTGGGCGTACCGGCGACCGCGGTGGACGTACGCGCCGACCGCATCCGCAGCGGCCTCGGCCCCGGCCTGAGCTACGCCGAGCTGATCTCCCGGGCGAAGCTCGGCGGCGTCACCGTCTCCGAGGTGCACGCCAGTGACGGGGGCCTGGACCCCGAGACCGGCCAGGGCGTCGTGACGCCGCACTTCTACCATGCCGCCGCGGCCGCCGAGGTCGAGGTCGACCTGGAGACCGGCACGGTGCGCGTCGTCGACCTGCACGTCGAGTCGTACGCCGGGCGGGTCATCCACCCCACCTTCGCCGAGCTGCAGTGTGAGGGGAACGTCGCGTTCGGGGTCGGGCAGGCCCTGTCGGAGGCGATGGTCTGGGGCGGGGAGTCGGGGGCGCTGCTCAACGACAGCCTGCTCGACTACCGGATCCCGTCGGTGCGCGACCTGCCGGAGACCTTCACCATCGGCATGACGGAGGACCCGGCCGGCCCGGACGGCGCCCGCATCCACGGCCTGGGGGAGACCGGCTCCCCGGCGGTGCCCGCCGCGATCGGCAACGCGGTCGCCGAGGCCCTCGGCGCCCACATCCACGAGCTCCCCCTGCATCCGGAACGCGTCTGGAAGGCCGCCCAGGCCGCCGCCGAACCGTCAGCCGGGACGTGACTCACCTGTCATTCGCTTCACCCGGCATCATCCCCCCGCGGCCCGGCACGCGGTCATCGCGCCAGATGACCGCGGTGCGAGGCCCCGGGCTCACGCTGATGATGCGGCCAGTGAGTACTGCCCGGGATGTGGTGCCATCTGAGTGGTGGTCGGGGTCATTTGCCGTTCAGATCGTCCGCGAACTCCTGGGCGCACTGGTCCTGCGCGGTCTGGCTGGTGCCGGCATCGTCCAGACAGGTCTGGAGGTCCTGAACTTCGTCGGAGAACGCGATGGCCGCGATCAGGACGATCACGGCGAGCACTGCGCCGAGCGCACCGGTGATGATGCCGGCCAGCGCCATGCCGCCGTTGGTGGCCTCCTGGCGCTTCGCCCGGCCGCGGCCGAGGAAACCGCAGATCAACGCTGCGACGCCGAGCAGGATGCCGCCGATGACGGTCCAGCAGGTCAGGATCGCGAGCACGCCGAGGACGAGCGCGGCGATGCCGAGACCGTTGCGGGGCTGGCCACCGCCGCCGTAGGGGCCGCCGCCGTAGGGGCCGTAGCCCGGCGGCGGGTAGCCCTGACCACCGGGCGGATAGCCGTATCCCGGCGCCGGCTGGTTACCCGGAGCAGGCGACGGATATGCCGGATACCCCGGGTTCTGCGGGTAGGCGGAACCGCTGCTCGTGCCCTGGTCGGGGTATGGCGGGTGGCCCCCGCCCGGCCCGCCCTGACCCGGCGCCGCCTGGCCCGGGTTCCAGGGGGATCCCTTGTCGTCGCTCACGTGTCGTCCGGCTCCCCTCATCGCGCCGCCCTCGCCATCACCGTGCGGGCGGCATCCGTGCCGGAATCCAACCATCTCCGCATGGAGCCGGTCAGCTGACCGGAGGAGTTGGCCGCGGGCCGTCAGCGCCCGTTGCCACCGTCAGCGGACGGCGGTAACAGGCACGCCGCACTGACCGCCGGATACGGCCCGCCGTGTGGCGGACTCCGTTCGGGCGGCGGCTTTCCGCGCACGGAGCCCACGGCGTGTGCGGTCGCGGGCGAGTGTATTTCGTATCAGAGTTAGATAAAGCCGTGAATCGCGGATGGTATGCCGTTGCGGTAGACTGGCTGTTCGTGGCGCCTTCCCCTGATTCTTCGGACGCTCGCCCTGATGCGCGTGGCGTCAACACCCGCCAGCAGTTGCTCAGGGTGGCTGAGCGACTGTTCGCTGATCAGGGAATCGCGCGGACCTCCACTCGGCAGATCACGGCTGAGGCCGGCGTCAGTCGGGACGCGATTCACTATCACTTCGGCTCCAAGGCCGGGTTGGTGAGCGCGATCCTCGAGGCCCGGACGGGAGGGCTCCGTGCCGATATCGAACGAATCTTCGCATTGAACGTCCCGGATCGCGATGTCAGTTTTCGTGACATCGCGAACGCGATGGTTGTCGCCGCGAACGAGATGGCCGGCCACGAGACCGGTCGATTCTACCATCCGTTCCTGATCGCGGTGATGAATGATCCTGAATACCAGCATCTCACCACGTCGAAGGCCACGCCGCAGAGCGAGGCGGTCGTCGATCTTCTCACCCCTCTCACGCCTGGGCTCAGCGAAACGGAACGCCTTTACCGGGTGGCGAGCGCGCTGTTGTTGGTGTTGTTCGGCACCGGTGACGGCGGAGTTGTCAAATGGGTCAGTGCGCAGGCGGAGACTACGCCGGGAAACCTTGCGATGATGTTGACTGATGTGGTGGCCGACGTGCTCTCGGGTCGTGGTTCCGCCGCCGGTGGCAATCCGGTGCGCCGCCGGCGGCGGCAGGGAGCCGGTGACAATGATTCCATCGCGGTCGGTGACGCGGTGGTGGGAGCTTCTCCAGCCGCTGCGCGGTAACGGCTTTCCGCATAGATATCCGCGTATCCGCGACCGCTGGTGAAGCGGCCCCGTGGATCGCCCGCACCACGCCGGTGCGGGCGACTCACAGAGGTCGGGCCGATGCCGCCAGCCCAACCGCCGGACGTCGTTCCGGTCGGATCGCGCCGTGTCGCAGCGCCCGGCTCAGTCCTCGATCGCGGAGACCCCGACCGGCGTGTAACCGGTCGGCTGGCCCTTGTCGTCCAAGGTCGCGACGAGCCCGCCGCGGACGCACACCGCGGGCTGCTTCGGGTAGGCCTTGCCGTTACACCGGAAGCTCAGCCCCTCGGCGCCCGGCAGCTTCTGCGCCGGCATCGCCTTGATAGCGGCGGTGACCGACGCGGCTGTGACGTCCCCGGTCAGCCCTTCGACGGCCGCACCGAGGGCGGCGACCACGGTGAACATGCTCAGCGTGCCGGCCCGCCTGACGTCGATGTCGTGGCCGTAGGTGCTCACGACGGCCTGGAGCAGGCGGGTCGAGGGGTTGTCGGTGCCGATGGGTGCGGTCGCGCTGACGGACATCCCCTTGAGAGTGGACGCCGGCACCGCCTTGCGTGTCGCGTCGGTGATGCACAGCCCGATGGCGACCGTCGGGCCGTCATAGCCGACGGCCCGCAGACCGTTCAGTGCGCTGATGCAGAAAGAGTCGCCGCCGACGATCGACACCACCCCCGGCTCACCGGAGGCGATGGCCTGCATCTGCGCGGTCATGTCGGCCGTCCCGGCGGGAACGGCGACGACATCGAGGGTGAGGCCTTTTTCCTTGAATATCTGCGGTGCGATCGACTTGTAGAAGGCCGTGGCGGTCGGCACGTCGATGACGACCGCGGTCACCTTCTTGACGCCGGCCTCCTTGGCCTTGTCGGCAGGCAGGTTGATCTGGCCGAAGTACGGGTCGGTCAGATTGAAGGTCGTGTCACCGTCCTTCAGCGGCCCGGTGGCGGTCGTGTTGGCGAACATCAGCGGGATCTTCGCCTGGTGCAACGGTTCCCAGATGCTTTCCCCGACCGAGGATGATCCGACGACGACGGCGACGACGTCCTCCTCCACCATCCGGTTCGCGCAGTCGGTTCCCTTGCCCGGGTCGGCGAGGGTCTCGCACTTGACCAGGCTGATGGGGCGGCCGGCGATCCCGGAACGATGTTCGTTCAGATAGGCGATCGTGGCGTCGGCCACCCGGCTTTCGTAGGCGAGGTCCGAGACCGGGCCCTTGCCATCGGAGATGATTCCGATCCGCACCGGGTCGCCCTTCGCCGGAGCGGACGGCCCGAGCACGTCGGAGGCGTTGGCGGTGCCGGCGGTGCCGGCGGCCGTGGTGTCCTTGGAATCGTCGTCATCACCACCGCAGGCCGCGACCGTGCAAAGGATCGCGGATAACGCGGTCACCGCGGCTAAGAGCAAACGCGTTCGGTGTCGAGCCTCCCTGCGGCTGAGCGCGGTTGGGGGAGAGATTTTGGTGCGCTTCATGACTCGCCAATCTGGGGAAGGTGGGATGGAAAAGGTTCATCCAGGGCCGCCGAGAACGGCGTCGGTGTGTTCACCGAGCCGTGGCGCGGGGCGCGAGATCCGCCAGGGGGTGCGGGTGAAACGGTAGGGCGCGCCGGGGTGTGTCTCCTCGCGACCGGTGTGCGGGTCGGTCACTTTCGTGGCGAAGTCGCGGGCGACCAGGTGCGGGTCGTGGATGACCGCTTCCGGGGCGGCGACGAACCCGGCGACCAGGCCGCGGCGCTGGCAGCCGAGGAAGTACTCGTAGGCCGGCGTCCGCTCGGCCAGCAGCACCATGGCGTCACGGGCGGCGTTCCATATCTGCTGCGCGATCGGGTCCGTCCCGAGCTCGACGACGCCGACACCGCCGCGCTCGACGCCCATCTCCAGCAGCACGGCGTCCGGGAAGTCGTCGCGGATCCCGACGAGGTCGATCCATTCGAGGATGGATGCGTAGTCCTCGGCCGCGCGTGGCGGGAAGCCGAGCACCACGTAGTCGCCGTCGGCGGCGCGGACCTGGGTCGGCGCTGTCGGCTCCACCATCGCGTGCCGTCCGGTCTGGCGCCGCACTACACCACCGTCGGTGAGCTGGTGGGTGGTGGCAGTCTCGCAGGAGACGTTCAGCGCCGCGTCGATGCTGACGTCGACGTGTTGGCCACGGCCGGAGACGGTGCGGTTCAGCAGCGCGGTGAGTGTGGCCGTCACCGCGAACATCCCGCCGACGTGCACGCTCTGGTTTCCGCCGCCGCGGACCGGCGGCAGCGTGTGGTCGTCGTAACCGCAGGTGAGCACCGGGCCCCCGCCGGCCAGCAGGGTGAGATCGGTGGTGGGGACGTCCGGTGGTGCGCCGCGCCGGCCGAAGGGCGTCACCGAGACCCAGACAAGCGAAGGGAAGGTGGCCGTGAACGTCCCCGGGTCGAGCCGGAGGGCCGCGGCGGCCTCGGAGCCGGGCATGCCCTCGATGAGGACGTCGCACTTCGCGAGCAGGTGGTGGAGGCGCTCGCGGCCCGCGTCCTCGGTGAGGTCGAGGACGATGCCGCGTTTGGAGGTGTTGTAGTGCCGCCAGTACAGGCTCGCCTCGGGCCCGGGCCGGTCGTCCGCGAACGGCCCCCAGGAACGGGTGGCCGCCCCGTGCGGTGGTTCGACGACGATGACGTCTGCTCCGAGGTCGGCCAGGAGCTTGCTCGGGTACGCGGAGAACTCCCCGGCGATCTCCAGGACCCGTAACCGGTCCAGCGGGCCGTTCATACGACGCCCTCCGCTGCCAGCTCACTCAGCTCGGCGTCGTCGACACCCAGCAGGTCACCCAGGACGTACCGGTTGTGTTCGCCGAGCCGGGGTGCGCCGCGGCGCAGCGACCAGTCGGTCTCGGACAGGTGCACCGGGATCCCGTCGACCCGGGCCGGCCCGATGTCGGGATGCCCGACCGTCGGCCACAGACCCCAGTCGGACGTCGCGGGTGTGCCGTCGGCGCGTTCAGCTGCGGTGCCGTCGATGCGTTCGGCCGGCGTGCGCACCGGGCTGGCTGGGATGCCGGCGGCAGCCAGCCGGCCGGCGAGCTCGTGGTTGTCGAAGCCGGCGGTCCAGGCGGCCAGCCGGGCATCCAGCGTGTCCTGGCCGGCGAGCCGGGCGGCCAGCGTCGCCAGGTCCCCGGCGGTCGCCCACGGCTGGCCGATCTCGCCCGCCAGCAGCCGCCAGTCTTGATCATCGCGGCAGGCCACCGCGATCCAGCGATCCTCCCCGTGGGAGGGGTAGATCCCGTGCGGTGCCATCGGGGAGTTGGCATCGCGGTTGGAGTCGACCGAGCCGGCGGCGCGGGGCGGTCGGCCGTTCAGATGATGGTCCAGGATGTCCGGGCCGGTCAGAGCGAGTCCCGCCTCGACGCCGGACAGGTCGACCCACTGTCCCTCGCCGGTTCGGTCGCGGTGCCACAGCGCGGCCAGGATCGCGACGGCCATCGCGTAGGCGCCCATGTGGTCCATGTACGAGAAGCCCCAGCCGGTCGGCGGATGTCCCGCCAGCCCCGAGGTGAAGGTGAGGCCGCTGACGGCCTGCACGATCGGCCCCCAGGTGCGGAAGTCCCGGTACGGCCCGGTGGCCCCGAAGCCGCTGTGCGAGACGTAGACGATGTCGGGCCGGATCTCCCGCAGCCGCTCGTACGGGAAGCCGAGGCGGGCGAACACTCCACCGGCGAAGTTCTCGGTGACGACGTCCGACACCGCGATCAGCTGGGTGAGCAGCTCCCGCCCGCGTTCGGTGCGCAGGTTGAGGGTGATTCCCAGCTTCTCGGTGTTGTGGTTGTTGAAGGTGGCGCCGAACTCGATTCCGCGGCGATCGTCGTGGAACGGCTGGGCCCCGCGGACGATGTCCCAGCCGCCCCTGGTCGCCGGGTCCTCGACCCGGATCACCTGAGCGCCGAACGCGGCGAGAAGCCTGGTGGAGCCGGCCCCGGCGAGCTGGCCGCTCAGGTCGCACACCCGGATGCGTCGTAACGCGTCCGACCGTGCCTCAAGATCAGGTGGGCACCCCGCCCACCGGTCGACCGCTTCTTCCGCGGGTCCTGACGACTGTCCGACCACGCGCTGCCTCCTCGGTGTGTACCTCGGCGGATCTGCGGAGCCAGTTTCTATCAAGCGCTTGACAGAAAAGTCCATAGGTCTGGCTCAATTGCGGAT
>NZ_ADGX01000062.1 GCF_000177675.1 Parafrankia sp. EUN1f | reverse complement strand
GAACCCGAACGAGAACGGGGCCCCGCGGGTCTTCCTCGTGCAGGCGAAGATGCCGGGATGGTGGCAGGTCCTGCTGCCCGTCGAGCCCAACGGAAGCACCGGCTGGGTGAAGGCCGCCCAGGTCAACGCGAGCCAGACGCCTTACCGCATCGAGGTGGCGCGCGGCGCGCACGTGCTGCGTCTCTTCAGCGGCGATCAGAAGATCGCGGAGGAGAAGGTGGCCATCGGCACCTCGGACACTCCCACCCCCGGCGGCCGGTTCTTCCTGATGGAGCTGCTGCGGCCAAGCAACCCGAACGGTGCCTACGGGCCGTACGCGTTCGGCCTGAGCGGGTTCTCCACCAGCCTGGACGACTTCGGCGGCCGCGATCCGGTCATCGGGATCCACGGCACGAACGATCCGAGCTCGCTGGGCCGCGACGTCAGCCACGGCTGCATCCGGCTGAGCAACGACTCGATCACCCGGCTGGCACAGACCGTCCCGCTGGGGACGCCAGTGGAGATCGTCGCCTGATCCCGGACGGTCCCGGTGATCCCGGGCTGATCAGCCTCACTCGCGCTGATCAGCCCGGGTCCGGTCCACGCCGATGTTCGGCGATTCGCACGGTTGACACTCCACGAACGTTGCTGGACGTCTGAGCGCGATGCCCCGAATGGGCGAGTCCGATGCGTGAAGAGTTTTGGTCGTTCTGACGGCCACAATCCTCACCTCTTGCGGATCGCCAGGTGCCCTGCGGCCCCTTTTGCCCCTCTTGAGGCGGATTGCTGGCGCTGCGCGGCGCCGCGGGATCCCCGGTGGGTCGCGTGCCGCGGGTGGACGCGCCGTTTCGGACTCGCTCTGTCGGGATCAGCCCCGACGGCGCTCCGGCGGACGGGTGTGCCCGTGGCGCGTCGGCACGAGCTGCCCTCCACATCCCGCACCGACGCGGCCACGTCCGATGGAGCCCGTCACTTCCCCACCGGATGGACGGGCGAGGAGTCGAGCCCGCCGCCTCCCTGCCCATCTCAAGGGTGGCCAATCGCAGCCGAGTGAACCTGCGGACAGGGGAATCGGATGGTGTCGGATAGCCGACACGACCACCACTTGCGGCTAGACCAAACAACCCGATACGGGAAACATCCGACGATCCGCCGCACCGGGCCGCGCCGGGCGATTCAGATCCGCCTCGGCGCCGACGCCCCACCGGCCGACGCGTTCCGGGCCTGCGCGTGCCGTGCAAGGGCGTCACGGCGCTCCACCGCGTGGTCCACGATCGGGCCCGGGTACCCGTTCGGTGGGCCGCCCGGGCACTTCCACGGCTCGTGGACCAGCTCGGCGGGCAGACCGCGCAGCTCGGGAACCCAGCGCCGGATGTACTCCCCGTCGGGATCGAACCTGCGGCCCTGGGAGACGGGGTTGAAGACGCGGAAGTACGGCGCCGCGTCGGTGCCGGTGCCGGCCGTCCACTGCCACCCGTGGTTGTTCGAGGCGAGGTCGCCGTCCACCAGCCGTTCCAGGTACCAGCGGGCCCCGTGCGCCCAGTGGACGTGGAGGTCCTTGCAGACGAACGACGCCTCGATCATCCGTACCCGGTTGTGTACCCAGCCCTCGGCCAGCAGCTGGCGCATCCCGGCATCGACGATGGGATATCCGGTTCGCCCCCACTTCCACGCCTCGAAGCTCTCGCCGGGTGGTTCATAGGACATCCGGGCCAGGGTTTCGGAGAGGTCGCTCCGTGCTGAGGATGGATTAGCCGCGAGGACATCCGCGTAGAACTCCCGCCACGCGATCTCGCTGCGGAACTTCTCCGCCGCCTCCGTGGCGCCGTCGGTGGCGCCGTCGGTCGAGGGAGCCGTCGCCGTGCGCACGCCGTCCAGCACCGTTCTCGGATGTATGCAGCCCCATTTCAGGTAGGGCGACAGGCGCGAGGTGACGTCGGCCGCCGGCTCGTCGCGGTGCCGCGCGTAGTCGCCGAGCGGCCCACGCAGGAAGGCGTGCAGGCGGTCATGTGCGGCCTGCTCACCCGGCGGGGGCAACGTGACGCCGTCGAGGACGGGGTCCGGGGGAATCTCCTCGCTGCCCCCGCTCAGCGAGGCCGGATCAAGCCAGTCCGGCTCCGTGGGCGCGGGTGCGACCGGCTCGGGCCACCCGTGCGCCTTCCAGGCCCGGTAGAAGGGGGTGAAGACCCGGTAGGGCGAGCCGTCCGGCTTGACCAGCCGGCCGGGCTCGACAGCATAGGCCGAGCCGGTGCGCCGCAGCTCCCGTCCGCCCGCGAGCAGTGCCCGGGCGACCCGTTCGTCGCGGCGACGCCCGTACGGCCCGTGGTCGGCCGCGATGTGGACGACGTCGGCACCGATCTCGCCCGCCACGGCGGGGACGACCTGTTCGGGGTCGCCGGCGCGCACGCACAGCCGGCCGGCGAGCCTGCGGTCGAGATCCCGCAGACAGCGGTAGAGGAACGCGAGCCGCACCGGCCCGGCCGGGCGGCAGAGCGCCTCGTCGAGGACGAACAGTGCCAGCACCGGGCCCTGCCCGGCCGCGGCGATCAGGGCCGGGTTGTCGTCGAGGCGCAGGTCCCGGCGCAGCCACCACACGGTCCGACTCGATGTGGACGATCTCATCCACAGAAGGTAACGACCCACACACCGCAACACACTGTGGACCACTTCAGTGCCACACAGGTCCACGGCGTGGCATCACTTCATCGCCAGCCACACACTGTTGTGCTGTCGGGGTGACGCAGGCCGTGCAATGGGATCAGGGCATCTCGGACGCCTGGTCGCGAATGGCGCAGACCGGGCCCAAAGTGATCGTCTTCGCTCTGATCCTCGCGATCGGCGCGGTCGTCGTCCGGGCCCTGCTCCGTCTCGCGGACCGGACCCTGGAGGACAACGGTTTCGACCGTCTGCTGGCCCGCAGCGGCATCGGCCGGCTGCTCCGCTGCCATGACACCATGGTCCGCGACGGGCTGTTCCGGCTGGCCGCCGTGGCAGGTCTGCTGGCCGTCCTGCGCGTCGCGCTCGGCGTCTTCGGTCCCAGCCCGGCCGACCGGATGGCCGGCGCGGTCCTGGGAGTGCTGGTGCGGCTCCTGCTGGCGATCGCGATCGTGCTGGTCGGCCTGGCGCTGGCCGGCATCGCGCGTCAGTTCCTCACCGACTCCTTCAGCGGGCTGCCGCACGGGCGCGCCCTGAGCCGGGTCGTCGCCGCGGCGGCCTGCCTCCTCTTCGGAAAGGCCGCCCTGGACGAGCTCGGCATCGGAACCTCCGTCACGACCCCGCTGCTGTACGCGGTACTCGCCGCCGGCACCGGTGTGCTCGTGGTCGGAGTGGGCGGTGGGCTGATCCGTCCGATGCAGAGCCGCTGGGAGGAGATTCTCGATCGCGCCGAGGACGCCGCCGAGGACGCTCGTGCCGCCTGGCGTACCAGCCACCCGCCGACGGCACCCACCACACCGCCGCCCTCATCCACCGAGCCGGCGTCCCCCGCAGGCCAGGCAGCCTCAGCCAGCCAGACAGCCTCCGCCGGCCAGACAGCCTCCGCAGGCCAGGGGTCCTCAGCCGAGCAGGTCCGCCGCGAGACCCGCCCGGCGCCTGGCCCGCGGCCCCCCATCCCGCGGCGCCCGCCCATCCCACCGCCAGGCGAACGGCCGATGCCGGCGCTGCCGCCGCGTCCGTCGACGGCGACCCGCCGGACGGCCGATCCCCGGGGACCGATACCGTCTGCGGACCGCACCGTCCCGCCCCCAGCGACGGGCACCGCGCCACGGTCCGGGCAGCCTGCTCCACCGCCCACACCCCCTGTTCGGGGGGATCAGCCCAGCCCCTGACCACGCTTCTGACCGACCAGTAGGGGCGCGTTCGGCAAACTACGACGCGCCACGACGCCGGGTGGGGCACTCTGGGAAGACGAGAACTACTTCGGGTCGCGGCGCGGCGCCGACGCCGCTCCGCACGACGGGGGGAGCCCCCTACGCCAGGACGAACAGCGGACGATCAGCACCTCGCGGAGGGCGACGCCACAGTGGCGTCACGAGATTGCGAGCGAAGGGACTTCCGGGTGAACGAGCCATCGGACATGGAACGTTCACGGCTGCTCCTTGGCTGGCTGGCAGCCCGTCGGGCAGTGGATCACTGCCTGTCCGACCTGCTGGCCGCCGGCCCCGCCGGTGAACGCAGGGTCCGTGAGTCGCTCGCGAGGGTCGATGACCTGGAGACACGCGCCCAGGTGGCATTCGATCGCTATCGCAGCGCGGCCGGGTCGGCCGAAACGGCGATGCCAGGTACCGAGCCGCCCCAGATCTGGCTGGCCGACGCCGCGCCAGCCGCCGGCGCGGACGGAGCCGAGGACGGCCAGAACAGCAGGAACAGCGAGACGGGTCGCGGCCCGCGCAGCACCGTGGGCAGAATCGGCCCGGTCGAGCGCGGTGGCCCGGTCGACCGCGGGATCGGTGCGGCCCAGAGCAGCGCGGCCCAGACGGCCCAGAGCGGTGCGGCGCAGAACGGCGAGGCCCGCGCGTTCGACGCCGAGACGAGAAACGTCATGCCACTACCAATGCACTCCCGCAGCATGACCCCAGCCGGTCGGGAGCAGTCCGGAGCCGACCCCGCGGCGGATCGTTGGGCGCCACGTGAGCGCCCGCGACTGAACGTCGTGCGCGAGGGCGATCTCGCGCGCAGCAGTTCAAATACAAAGAGTAATCAACGACACCGTTGATGCACGGCCAGGTTGGCGGCGCGTCAGAATACCCGTCGTGTCGGCCGCCCGCCGCCGCCGCGTCGTCGCGGTCCGGCTTCTTACCTCGCTGCTCGCGACGATGATGGTCGTCACCGGCTGTGGACTCATCGGTGCCAACGATTCCTCCCCGCAGGCCAGCGCGACGGGCAGTCCGGTAACCGCGACAACCTCGCCATCACCGTCGCCCACATCGGGACCGGACGCCTTCGAGCGGAGTGGACGCGGTAGTCAGATCCGGCTGACGCTCCCGGACAGCGGCACGGTCGAGCCGTATCCCCTGGTCGTGGCTTTGCACAGCCTTTACCACGACGGCAGCGAGCCGCAGCTCGGCTGGGGCCTGGACGAGTTCGCCCGCTCGTCGGGCTTCGCGGTCGTCTACCCCGACGGCCTGAACCTGTCCTGGAACGCGGGTACCTGCTGCGGCGCCGCCGCCGCGTCAGGCGTCGACGACGTCGCCTGGCTGCGTTCGCTCATCGCGCATCTGGAGACCAGATACCCCATCGACCCCCGGCGAGTCAGCATCATCGGACTGTCGAACGGCGGAATGCTCGCCTACCGCTACGCCTGCGAGCACGGCGACGAGCTCGCAGGCTTCGCCGCCGTCGCAGCCAGCCTGCAGACGCTCAGCTGCGCCCCGTCGGCGCCACTGACCACAGTGGAGATCCACGGCAGTCTGGACGGGCACGTCCCCTACGCTGGAACACTGTGGTCGGAGCCGTTGCAGACCGGGATCACGCCGGTGGACGTCAGCCTCGCGCCGTTCCGCGCGGTCGACGGCTGCCCGGCGCCCACCCAGCCCGGCGACACGAGCTACACCGGCGCGGACGGCCGCCCCATCGGTGCCAGCACGAACCCCACGGCGGCCTCCTCCGGCTCCGCCGGCACGCCCACCGGCGACGGAGCCGCGTCCGCGATCATCTCGGCCGCGGGACCCGACGGCCAGCTGGCCGGCTCCGGGACGGCCGGCTCCGGGACGGCCGGCTCCGGGACGGCGGCGGGGGCAGCTGTCCCATCGCAGCAGGCCACACCCACGACCACGCCGGTCGCGATCCGGCACGAGACGCTCTGCTCGACATCGGCCCACCTCGTCCAGTACGTCCTGCCGACGCTGGGGCACGGGTGGCCGGCGCTGACCGGCCCGACCGCGTTCAACACCGCAGCGGTGCTGTGGGACCTGCTGAAGGACGCCCGGTCGGCTACCGCCGGGCCGCGCATGTAGATCCCTGGACCCGCGCGGCCCGCGGCCCGCGGCCAGCGGCCGTCGGGCCTTGCCCGAGCCCGCGCCGTTGCCGGAGCCGTTACCCGAACCGGAGCTGGCGGTCGTGGACGGTGTCGCCACGACCGCCAGCCGGTCAGGCCACGGGCTGGAAGGACGCCCGGAGCGCGGCCATAAGGGTGTTGAGCGTCCCCGAGGCCTCGGCGGGCACCCGGGCGATGAGCACGTAGACCGCGCCGGAACCGTCGACCGTGCGCATGAGGTAGGACACGCGCTGACCATCCCGGTCGTAGGAGCCGGCGAGCTCCTGGGTCGGCGCGCCGGACGAGTCGGTGGCGGCGCCGGAACGATCCTGGCTCAGGCCGCTGACGCTGCCGAACTCACCGGCCTGCACCTTGCTGAGGGCGGTGGCGGCGTCCGCCCCGGCCACCCGGGCCACTCCGATCATCTGTGGGCCGTACTCGGCCGAGGTCCCGGCGGCGCCGGCACCCGGCTCACCGAAGAAGACACCGGTGTTGTCCTGGCGTTGCTTCCAGGACCCCGGATGGGAGAACGTGGCCTTCTGAACGGCGTCCGTGTAGGCCACCCAGTCAGCCGGCACCGTCACCTGGGGCTGAGCACTCGCGGCGGCGCTGGGTGCCGGGGTGGTCGCCCCCGCTGCCACGGTGGGAGTCGCGGCCGGTTCGGTGCCCGTAGCACCCGTCGCGGACGTCGTGTCGTCGCCGCTGGGCCGCACCTTCTCCCAGACAACTCCCGCTCCCACCCCGACCCCGAGCGCCACGCCCAGCACGACCAGAGCGATCACCAGGCGGCGTAGGAAGGGCCCCAGCCCGGTGTCCTCGCCGCCGGGATAGTCGTCGTCGAGGTCGTCGTCGCCGACCTCGACCGGGAAGTCCGGTTCGTCGCCCAGGTCCGCGTCGCCGAAACCTCGCCGACGGGCCGCCGCGCGACGGCGTGGCCCGGTGCCGGCACGCTCCGCGCCGCCCAGGGCATCCCGGCCATCGAGATCCCGGCCACCCGGGTCGGCGCCACGGCCCGCATCCGCGCCGCGGCCGGGCAGGCCGCGCTCCTGGCCTGCGCGGTCAAGGTCCCAATCCCGACGGCCTGGGCCATCCGGGTCCGCGTCCCGGTAGGAACGAGCGGCGCCGCCCACCGGTTCGACGCGCGGTGATGCCGTCGCGGAACGCGCCGATCCCTGTTGGTGAAGATCCCCACGGGGGCCGGTGCCGTATCGCGGATCCGTCCCGGCGGTGTTCGCCGGCACGGGCCACTGCCCCGTGCCCACAGCGCCCATCGCACCCGTCGCACCAGCGGCACCCGCCGCGCCGAGAGCCCCCTGAGCACCGGTGGCGCCCTGGGGGCGGGGTGACGTGCGCGCCGCGCCTGCCCGCGGCACAAGAGCCCCCCGCACGGACGTCCCGCCGGAACGGGTGTCGGTCGGTTCGTCCCAGCCGTTGTCGGGCGGGTAGCCACCGGCGGTGGGGCCGGTCGGAGGCTGGCCCATGGCGGGGAACCGGCCTCCCGCCGGCTCCGCGGCAGCCGGGCCTGGTGACGGATGGCCACCGGCGGTCGCGCCAGGTACGTAGCCGGCCGTCGCGGCATAACCGGGCCCCGCGGGCTGACCGGACGCGAACTGTCCGGTCAGGGGGTCCAGGCCATCCGACGGATAGGCCTGCGGCGGCTGGCCCGACTGGAGGTATCCCGGCTGGGGCTGACCCGACTGCGGGTAGCCCGGTTGCGACTGTCCCTGCTGTGGGTATCCCGGCTGGGGCTGACCCGACTGCGGGTAGCCCGGTTGCGGCTGTCCCTGCTGTGGGTAACCAGGCTGTGGGTAACCAGGCTGTGGCTGAGCCGGCTGTCGATACTCCCCAGGCGCATAACCGCCCGGCGGGTAGCCGCCGTCCTGATATCCACCGCCCACGGGACGCCCACCCGGATACGGCGCAGCGCCGCCATAGGGATCTCCAGGCTGCGAATCGTTCGGGTGCGGCTGCGGCTCACGTGAGCCGGGTTCGCCCCAGTACCCCTCGGGTTCCGCGCCGCCCTGCGGGTGCCCCCGATAGCCGGGGCGACCTGGATCTCCAGGGCCTCCCCTCCATGCACCGTCCGTCACCAGACAACCTCCGATTCCGGGACATGCAGGAAAAACCCGCGCGGTATACCGGTGTACCACGCCGTTGCGAGTGCGTTGCGCGAGCCCCCTTGACATTCGGGCCAGCCGGAGACGAAATCCCGGCGAACAGCCGGGCCCCCTTCCCCGGATGCGACCTACGCCGAACGCGGCTCACCGTGCGCGGCACGCAACTCAGCCGTGCCGGCTCAACGCGGCGGGCGACGCAGTCATGACCGCCCAGCGACATCATGACCACATCCGACGGTCGACATGTCACGACATCATGCTCCGGCACTCACATCATGCCGCCTTCGCCCGAAAGCAGCACGAACTGGACGGGACCGTCCCAGCCTGGCACAAACGTGCCGGGATGCCAGCCGATCACGCCGGCAGATCTTCCTCCGCCAGGACCGCGCCCCTCCCCATCGCGGCCGCCGGCCGAGACATTTGTGAGTAGGCCTTCACAACCGCCGCATCAAGCCGCATCAATGAGCGACCACCGTCCGGCAGGCCACATCGCGAGACGATGCAACGCACGCGGATCAGATCGGGCCATCGACTGGGGGCGGGATCCCGGCGGGCGGCGGGCGATGTCCGGCGGCAGGCGACGGATCCGAGCGGCGGCAGACGACGACGCCTCGCCACCGCGTCGGCATCACGGAGGCCACGCGCCCCAGACCTCACCCGGGCCGGGCCGTAACCTGCGGCGACGGCGTGCCGGGCGACCACCACAGCGCGATCCGTCCTGGCGGGTTCGTGCCGGCCTGACCCACGCATCGGGCAGTATGTCGTGGATCGGACACGCGCCGCGGTGCCTGGCTAAGCGGAACGTTGGTCGGAATTCAGGAATCGCTCAGGGTGCCGGGGGAAAGTGCCTACCATGACAGCCACGCACGACGCTCGGTCTCCCTGGGCACCGCCCGACAACCTGCCGGAGCGGACCAGGCCCGAGGCGGCTAGTTCGGAGGGGCCGATGGAGCCGCGGTCGCACGACAACCAGCAGCCTCCTGGCGGGCCCTCCTCCGGCGCGCCCGCCTCGACGCCCAGCCCCGCCGGGCCTGAGCAGACAGGCGCTTTCCCCGCCGTCCACACTCCGGCTCCGGTTCCAGCTCCGCCTCCGACCGGTCCGCGCCCCGGCCCGGGCGTCCCAGCTGGCTATTACCCGCCCGGCGACCAGCGGAGCAACCCCTACCAGCAGTCGGGGGGAGGCCACCGGTGCCCCCGGAGGCCTCCTACGGCCAGCCCTCGCCCTGGGCCGCGCAGCAGGCCTCCACGAGCCAGGGCCAAGGCGAGCAGCGGCCGGGATACGGCTCCGGCGCCACGCCCGGCGGTCCAGGCGGTCCGGGGCAGCAGAGTGCCTGGTGGAGCTCCTCCTGGGGATCACCGGTCACGCCGCCCGCACCCGGTGGGCAGGCGCCCGGATCTCCCAACGGACCTGACGGCTACGGCCGGTTCACACCCGCCACGCCGACACCGGCGCCTATGCGGCGTCGCCGCCTGATCGCGGCAGCCGTGGCACTCGCGCTGGTGTCCGCTGGTATCGGTGGTGGTGTCGGCGCACTGGTCGCGGGGGACGACTCACCGGCCGCGGTCGTGTCGACCGATTCGGGCCTGCAGCAGGCGACCGGCAGCTCCGGCGGGGTCTCCGAGGCCGCCGACAACACGGTCTCCGCCGCCGCACAGACCATCCTCCCGAGCGTCGTGACCATCGCGGAGGAATCCAGCCAGGAGGCCGGAACCGGGTCCGGCACGATCATCCGCCGGGACGGCTACATCCTCACGAACAACCACGTCGTCTCCGGGGCGTCGAACGGCGGCACCCTCACGGTCACCATGCAGGACGGCCGGACCTTCGACGCGACGATCAAGGCCACCGACCCGAGCGCGGACCTCGCCGTCATCAAGATCAACGCAACCAACCTGCCGGCAGCCACCTTCGGGCAGTCCGACGCGCTGCAGGTCGGCGAGCTGGTTGTCGCCGTGGGCAGCCCGCTGGGCCTCAACGGCACGGTCACCTCGGGAATCGTCAGCGCACTGCACCGCCCCGTGCGCACCGGCGACTCAACTGTTCAGGACCAGACGAACACCGTGCTGGACGCAATCCAGACCGACGCGCCCATCAACCCCGGCAACTCCGGTGGCCCGCTGGTCAACAGCAAGGGCCAGATCATCGGGGTGAACACGGCCATCGCGACGGTTGGCGGCAGTTCCTCACCCTTCGGTGAGTCCCAGCAGTCCGGCAACATCGGAGTCGGTTTCGCGATTCCGGGCAGCTACGCACAGAAAGTTGCGGCACAGCTCATCGACACCGGCACCGCCCGGCACCCCTATTTGGGAGTCAGCGCCAACACCGCGGGTGAGAACACCCGGTCCACGGCGGCAAGCGGCACCGGAGCAAGGATCCAGTCGCTGGTCGACGGCGGCCCGGCGGACAAAGCGGGCCTCCGTTCGGGCGATGTCATCACCAAGGTGGGCGATCGGACCATCACGGACATCGATTCGCTGATCGCGGCGGTCAGGTCCCACGACATCGGAAACCAGGTCCAGGTGACGTACCTGCGCGACGGCCAGACCAACACGGTGACCGTAACACTGCTGGAACAACCGCCCAATTCCTGAGCACCGGCCGGGCGACGGTTTTGGGGAACATCCGGCGGTTTCCGCACCAGCCACCAGGACCACGCCACGCCGGCGATGCCGGAGCGGATGTGTCGAAGATGCCTTCGTATACGCTTGCTTCGGTGTCCGATGAAGGGGGATACGACACCATGTTCAGCGTCAAGCTGGCCATGGTGTCGAGGTGACGACAAAAAATCTTCACAACCTTCACCCCGGCCAGATCAGGCACCTCCTACTATTGAGCCTGCCTGACCGGTGACCAGGCCTGGCGCCACATTGGTCGCCAAACCTGGTCCCGGCGCCGAGACCAGGAACGTCGTCACGGGGAGTTGCAGCTGATGAACGACGACGCGGACCTGGTGGCCCGTGTTCGGCGTGGTGATCGTCAGGCTTTCAACGATCTCTACAACCGCTACGCCGACGACGTCTTCTCGATGTGCCTGCTGATCCTCGGCGACCCGACGGTCGCCAGGGCGGCGGCCGGAACCGCGTTCGCCCTGGTGGCGCGGACGCGGTTGAATCCCCTCTCCGATCCGACCCGCCTGCGCCCCTGGCTCCTCGAGCTCGCGCGCGGCAGCGCTCTGGCCTGGTCCGGCTCGCCGCAGGCCCGCAGCGTCCCGGTTCCGCACGGCGTCTCGCCGGAGGAACTGCTGGACGGTGCCATCGTGCCGGCGCCGACCAGCCTGCGAACCGGCCTGCAACGCACCTTCGACCGCGCGGCTGTCGCCGCCGCGGCCGCCGCGAACCGGCGGGCCGCGGAGCGCGCTGGTTCCGCTGGTTCCGCCCGAGGCGACGAAGCCACCGTCACCCCGCTCCCCGGCGCGGCCATCCCCGGAAACGCCCCGGCCTTCGGCGGCGCGCCGGCAGGTGCGCCCCCCGACCATCGGGTCGCCTTCACCGCCTCGGGCGGCGGAAACGGCGCCGGCGTGCGCGCCGTCGGGCCCGAGGACGCCGTCACAATCGTCTCCCCCTCCACCGGGCTGCAGGCGGGGCAGCTCGACGAGCAGGTCACGCCGCCAGGCGACCGTCCCGACGACGGGTCGGCGGACGGCCTGCCGCTGCTGGCCCTCGACCGGGCCCTGGCGGGCTCGAACGCCCGCGGCAACGGATTCTCCGACTTCCGGGCTCGGCCGACCATCGCGGTGGCGGCCGCGCTGGCAGTGGCCGTGGCCGGGCTCACCGCCGTCATCTCCTGGCCTACCGGGCGCTCCGAGCTGGTGGCCGACGCGGGCACCGGCATGGTCGCGATCACTCCGACGCTCCCGGCCGGCGCAGGCACACTGCCGACCGCGGCCCAACCGCCGGTCGCGCCAGTGGACGCGCCGCCCTCACCGACGGTGGCAGGCGCCTACACGAGCCGCCCCGCCACCTCACGCCCCACACAGATCGTCCGTGAGGTCGACGCGCCGAAGCCCTACACCCCGCCACCGTCGAGGCCCGCACCGGCGCCCACGCCGCCGGCCACGGTTCAGCCGCCGGCGCCCACCCCGGCGCCGCCCACCAGCCAGCCGACCGCGCCGGCCACCGTGGTGCCGACGACACCGCCGGCGCAGACGCCCACCGGCCCGTCGTCGACCACGCCGTCTGACGGCCACGCGCCGACGCCCACGACGGGGCCACCGACGACGCAGAACACGCCGACGACACCACCGACCTCGGATCCGTCCACGCCGACGACCGGGACGCCGGCACCTTCGACGCCGTCGTCGCCCCCGAGCAGCAATACGAACCCGTTCCCGTTCCCCCTCCCCTGGCAGACCAGTCCGGTCCCCGTCTGACCCATCCGGTCGAGGTCCGGTCCGGTCTCGTCGCGGGCACCGGACCTATGAGCGCTCGTAGCTCGGTTTGGCGAGTCGCAAGAGTGAACAATTTTGGTCGTTCCGACGACCAAAATCCTTCGTTCTTGCGGAGTTCTTGCGGGTCGCCAGACGACCCTGCGACCCTTTTGCCCCTCTTGAGGCGAATTGCCGGTGCCGTGCGGCGGTGCGGGATCCTCGGTGGGTGGCCGTGCGGGTGGAGTTAGCATTCCGTGGGCACGGCTCCGCCAGGCCCACGCTGGTGGCCCGGATCGGCCGCGTCTCAGGATTCTGCTACGGGCTCCTCCGGCGGCCACGATCCTGAGATCCTGCTCGGCAGCAGCGGCAGCCCGAGCCGGAACTCCACCGCTGCCCGCGCCCCGCCTGCCTCAGCGCACCTTGTAGAAGACCGTCGTCACGTACTGGTCGAAATCGTTGACGCGCAGGTAGAGACGCAGCTGCCACTGGCCCGGCAGAGGCACTCCGACCCCTTCGGCGACGGCCTGGCCGTCCGCGACCCTCACCAGTGGGACGTCCAGGGGCCCGACGCCCGCCGCCGGCAGGCTCAGCTCGCCCTTGGCCTCGACCAGCCGCTGCGACCGGCCCTGCGGGTCATAGGTATGGATACGGATGGTTTCCAGGCCGGTTCTGGTGGGCGCGATCTCGACGTCGACGGTCATCGGGCCGGCGATCACCGTCCTGGAGAACGGCGGCGCGTACGACTCCCGACCGGGAATGGTGTTCACGAGGATCGCGGTGACAGTGAGGACGGCGACGCCGACGATCATCTCGAAGAGCACGCCTCGGCGCAGCCCGGCGATGGCAAGCGAGGTGACAGCCTGATTCGATGCCGCCTGATTCGAAGCCGGCTTTTCCGAAGCCGGCTTCGGAGCAGCCGGGAAGTGGCGGTGCACCCAGCGCTGGGCCAGCAGGCCCAAACCCAGCACACCGAGGACGAACCAGAGCTTGTACAGCAGAAGACGCCCGTACGTCGTGCCGAACAGTGCTCCGAAGGCACCGATCTCCCGCAGGGTCTGGAAGATCCCGGTCAGCACGATCACGGCGACCGCGACCATCGCGGTCCTGGACCATCGGGGCAACACCCGGGCCATCTCGTCGGCCCAGCCGGGCTCGACGGGCTCGCCGTCGCCCAGCCCGTCGAGGCCGTAGAGCTTGTTGAGGCCCGGTAGCTCCATGGAACCGGCCGCCGAGACCGCCTCCGCACTCGCACTCGTGCCCGCGACGGCCCCGGTACCCGTACCCGTGCCCGCGACGGCCCCGGTGCCCTGGCCGGACGAGACCGCGGCCGGATCCGCGGGGCTGGCGAACGAGCCGGGAACGCGTGGGGAGCCCTCGGCGCCGCCGGTACCGGTGCCGGTGTGACGCGGTCTGGGCCGGCCGAGCAGGGACAGCCCGAGAACGCACAGGCCGCCGAGCCAGATCGCCATCGCCGCGGTGTGCAGCGTCATCGAGGCGGTCGCCAGCCAGACCAGCCCGCCCGCGCTCGCGTGGCCGATCATCGCCATGGTGGTCACGAGCACCAGCCCCAGCCCGGCAAGCTCGACCAGCCCTCGCCGACTCGGCCCGGTCGGCTGGTGGCCAGCGCTGCCGGCCTCGCTGCCGGCCTCGCTGTCGTCCTCGCCGCCCCCGCCGGCGGGCTGCCGCACCCGGCGCAGCAGCGGGACGGCGAGCAGCAGCGCCAACATGCGGATCGCCAGGAGCTGGCCGTAACGATCCTCCAGGGTCACCGCGATCTGATCGGCGTTCAGGACGGCGGAGATTCCCTCACCCGACGAATAGGGGCCCTGAAGCAGCAGCATGCCGATCGCGCCGAACAGGCTGAGCAGCCAGCCGGCGGCGATCAGCCGGACCGGGCCGCGGCGGCGCGCACCGGCCGGCCAGAGCACCGTCACGAAGAAGGTGGCACCGATCAGCAGGGCCGCGCCGGCGAAGGTCACCAGCCGGGCCGCGCCCAGCGCCACGCCGACCACTCGTGATCCGCCGCCGCCCGAGGGCAGCGCCGCGGCCGCCCCGGCGTCGGGCGGCCCGCCGACACCGAAGGCGAACGCGCCGCCGACCGGATGACTGTCCGCGGAGACCACACGCCAGCTCACAACGTAGGTTCCCGTGCCGAGACCGGAGCGCAGCGCGATCGTCACTTCCGACGCCGAGGAGCCGTTCTTCGCCTCGCCCTCGTCAGCCCGGGCGCCGGTGGCGTCGAGGACGCGAATCGCATCGGACTTGACCGACACGGCCTCGCTGAAGGTCAACGTCACCCTGGCGGGGGCCTGATCGAGGGCCGCGCCGCCGACCGGGTCGCTGCGCTCCAGCACGGCATGGGCCGACGCCGGCAGCGCCGTGCCCAGCAGCGCGACGGCGACGATCCCCACGACCGTGAGCACCCGCCGAAGCCCGCCGAACGACCCGCCCCCGCCCGGGCTGGGGCTACGGCGCGGATGCGTGCGGTGGTTGCTGGCGCGTCGATCGAGTCCGGTCATGAGGTTTCCGTTCTGAGTGATCTCCGGAGCGGGTGCCCCCGGAGCGGGTGCCCCTGGCGCCGGTGGCCGGGGGCACCCCAGGTGATCAGGCCCGGCGACGGGTGCTGATCAGCGCGAACGCGCCCGCGGCCAGACCGAGCACTCCCAGCACGAGGCCGGTGATCCCGAGCGCGCGTGCCGTGCCGTCCGACGCCGACGCCGACGCCGACGCCGATTCGTCGCCCGCCGCCGCGGAGTTCCCGGTGCCGGCATCCGCGTGCTCGTCGGCGGCGCCGTCGTCATGGTCGCTGTCCGAGGCCGCGGCCGTGGTCAGGGTGACGGCCGGTGCCGGGTGGTCCGGCTCGTCCGTGCCAGGCTTGGCCACGTCGATCCAGCGGACGACCTCACCGTCGGAGTAGGTCTGCAACGTCTTGAAGACCACCTGGTCGGCGTCGTCCGGCAGCGGGCCGGCCGAGACGTTGAAGGTGTCGAACTCGCCGGGCTTGATCCCGGCACCGTCCTGAGCCGTCCAGGTGATCTGCGTGACGACCTCGGTGATCTGCGTTCCGTGGGCGGTGAGCGGCTTCGCCGGCGCGTCCTTGGTCACCTTGTAGGTCCAGCCGGGCTTGGGCTGGACCGTCACCGAGGCGATCGGAGCGTCGGCCGGGAACTGCACGTCGAGCGCCGTGGTCGACGCGGTGTCGCTCTCGGTCGGAACCTTGAACGTCAGGGTGGTGTAGGCACCCTTGGCCGCCTCGGCCGGAGCGACGGTGACGTGCGCGGACGCCGGAAGGGCCAGCGCGATGCTGCCCGCCGCGGCGGCGAGCGTGCACAGTGCGCCCCGACGGAGGCGAACTGCGCGGGTGGTGCGAGACATGGGACCTCCTCGAGGACCGGACTGGTCCTCACGGGTGATCGGACTGGTTGACCCGAGCACCAGGGCCGTGGCACGGCGCGACAGGCCGGCCCGTGGGCAGCGCGATCGCGCTGCTGATCACGGACGGACCGCCGCGGCGCCTCCGTCCAGGCGGACGCGCGGAACCCGCTACCGGGCTGTCGCCATCACTGCGGACACACCGGCGCGGGGACACGACCCCGGCCGGCGCGCCGGCGGGCCGCGCCAACCAGCGTCGCTTCCCAGCAGGAGAAGGTGCGCACACCAGCGCGCCCCCGCGCCCCCGCCGCCACCACCGACGCCGTGGCCATCGCCACCACCGCTGCCGCCGACCCGGCCCAGCGCGGCGGCCACGCCGGCAGCGGCGTTGCGCAGCCGGGCCCACGTGCCCGCGCCCGATGCCATCAGCCGTGCCGCGGCCCGCAGGCGAACCAGGACGTCCATGAGCACGAACGCCACAACCGCGACGACCCGTTCGACGGCCACGCGCAGCGCCGCCGTCGCCCACAGCCGCCGCTCGCAGCGGCGCAGTGACACGGCCACGCAGCCGGCCGCGAGGGCATGGGCAGCGATCATGGGCCCGGCCGGGACCAGCTCGGCGAGCAGGTGGGCGCCGGCGCCCGGCCGCGGGCGAGCCGCCCCGGCCGCCTGGTGGTGATGCGCCTGGAGCGCGAACGCCGCGTGCAGGAGCACCTGGGCGGTCACGACGGCCGCCACCAGGGCGGGCAGTGCCCGCTCCCGGTCGGCGAACCCGAAGGCCACCCGGATCAGCAGCGCGGTGGCGACGGCGAGCATCGCGATCGGTGGACGGGGGTCGCCGGCGGCGACGTGCGCCGCGAGCGCGAGGCACGTCGAGGACACGCCGAACACGGCCGCTCGCGCGAGCCTGCCTGTCCCCCGTGCACATGTCATCGGTGCAAGCCTGCCACGTGCGGACGTCGCGGTCCGCAAAGACCACATCACGACATCAGCGGGTGGACGTAGCTGACACCGGCCGCACTCCGGAATCAGGGAAGATTCCTGGCATTACGGACCCCAGGCAGCCACGGAGCGCCGGATCTCCAGCCCGTCGCTCCCGTCCGAGGCGCAGATAGGGTTCGTTCTCGTACCGCCTCGACAACGATCGGGGAGCCGGCGGCGACGAACAGCCGCACCCGGCCGCCGTTGTGTTGGTAACCGAAAGCGAGCGCTGATGGGTACAGCTGCGGGCCTGGGCGCGGGCGGCGAGGCGGGTGACGAGGCGGGCCGCGCCGGGAGCCCGCCCCCGGGGCGGATCGTGCGCATCTACCGATATCCGGTGAAGGGCTTCAGCCCGGAGGAGCTGGCCGAGGTGTCGCTCACCCCCGGCGACGGCGTGCTCGGCGACCGGATGTTCGCGCTGGCCCGCCCGGACACGGAGTTCACCGAGGACGAGCCCGTGTTCCTGCCGAAGACCCGCTTCGTCATGCTGCAGAAGGACGAGGCGATCGCCCGGATCCGCACCTGCTACGACCCCGCGGCCGGAACGCTCACCTTCGGCCTCGGCACCCCCGGCGGGCAGGTCCGCACCGATCTGACCAGCCCGGCCGGGCGCGCCGTGTTCGAGGAGTTCGTCCAGTCGCAGCTCGGTCCGGGCCTCGGGGGTCGACCGCGGCTGGTCGCCGCCCGCCGGCACCACCGCTTCACCGACGCCGGTGGCGCCGGGGAGGCCTTCATGCACGCAGTCTCGGTCATCAATCTGGCGTCGGTGCGCGACCTCGCGGAGCGGATCGGGCAGCCGGTGGACCCGCTGCGCTTCCGCGGCAACATCTACGTGGACGGAATCCGGCCCTGGGCCGAGCTCGACTGGACCGGCCAGGAGTTCTCTCTGGGCGCGGCCCGGGTGCGGGTCCTGGCCCGTACGCCACGCTGTGCGGCGACCACGGTCAATCCGGACACAGGCGACCGTGACATCCGGATACTCAAGGAGCTGTCCAGTCACTACGGGCATATGGACTGCGGGATCTACGTCACCGTCCTGACCGGCGCGACACTGCGGCCCGGCACCTCCCTCACACCGCCGGGCGGATACGAGGAGGCTCTGCCGTGCGAGTCGTGATCGCGGAGGACTCGGTGCTGCTGCGCGAAGGCCTGCGCCGGCTGCTCACCGAAGCGGGCTGCGAGGTGGTGGCGGCGGTGGGCGACGGCCCGGGCCTCGTCGACGCGGTCGCGGCGCACCGGCCCGACGTCTCGGTGGTCGACGTCCGGATGCCGCCGTCGCACCGGGACGAGGGGCTGCGCGCCGCGATCTCCGCCCGGGAGAAGGTCCCCGGCTCCCCTGTTCTCGTCCTGAGCCAGTACGTGGAGAAGCAGTACGCCGGCGAGCTGCTGGCCGACGGCGTGGGGGCGGTCGGCTACCTGCTCAAGGACCGGGTGGCGGACGTCCGCGAGTTCGTCGAGGCGGTGCGGCGGGTGGCCGCCGGCGGGACGGTGATGGATCCCGAGGTGGTGGCCCAGCTGCTGGCGAGCAGCCGCCGCAACGACCCGCTGACCTCGCTCACGCCACGTGAGCGCGAGGTTCTCGGGCTGATGGCCGAGGGGCGTTCGAACACGGCGATCGCGGCGGCCCTCGTGGTCAGCGGCGGAGCGGTGGAGAAGCACATCTCGAACGTGTTCACCAAGCTCGGGCTGGAATCGTCGGGCAACGACCACCGCCGGGTCCTCGCCGTCCTCGCCTATCTGCGACGCTCCTGATCGGCCCCGACGTTTCCAGGTGGCCCGACGTTTTCCGGGTGGCTCGGCGTTTCCAGGTGGCTCGGCGTCGCGCCGCCTGACGGGTCACCACCCCCCGATGTCCGGTGGAGGTCGCCATGGCGCCGCATCCCCTCGACCCGCTTTCGGCCGCCGAGATCAGCCGGGCGTCGGCGTTGCTGCGCGCGGTTGCGCAACCGGGGCCGGAGTTTCGTTTCGTTTCCGTTGAGCTTCAGGAGCCACCAAAAGCGGCGCTGGTGGCCCGCGAGTCCGAGCGCGAGGCCGCCGACGCGCTCGCGCCGCCGGACCGGCAGGCGTTCTGCGTCCTGTACGAGCGCGGAACACGGCGGACGCACGAGGCGGTCGTCTCGCTCACCGCGGGCACGGTGGTCGACCTGCGCGTGGTGCCAGGGGTGCAGCCGTCGATCATGATGGACGAGATTCTGGCCTGCGAGGACGCCGTCCGCGCCGACGGCGCCTGGCAGGCCGCCATGGCCGGGCGCGGGGTCACCGACCTTTCGCTCGCCATGATCGACATCTGGTCCGCCGGGTACACCGGAAGCGACGACGATCCCGCGCGGCGCCGGATCGCCCGCCCACTCACCTTCGTCCGGGCGGCCCCCGGGGAGAACGGTTACGCCCGGCCCGTGGAAGGGCTCACCGTCGTCGTCGACCTCGACGCGATGGCCGTGGTCGAAGTCGTCGATCACGCGGCGGCGAGCGACGGACCGGCAGGCGACGCAACGGCAGGCGACGGAACGGCAGGCGACGGAACGGCAGGCGACGGAATCGTGCCGCTGCCGCCCCGGCCCGGCAACTACATCCCGGGGCTGATGACCGCCGATCCGGACAACGTGCCGGCGTTTGACCGGCTACGTGACGATCTGCGCCCGATCGAGGTCAGCCAGCCGCAGGGAGCGTCCTTCACCGTCGACGGGCATGCCCTGCGCTGGCAGCGCTGGGAGCTCCGGGTCGGCTTCACGCCCCGCGAAGGGCTGGTCCTGCACCAGATCGCCTACGTGGACCGGGGACGGCGCCGGCCCCTCATCCAGCGGGCCTCGGTGTCGGAGATGTTCGTCCCGTACGGGGACCCGGCGCCGACCCACCGAGTGAAAAACGTCTTCGACATGGGCGAGTACGGGGTCGGCCGGCTCGCGAACTCGCTGCGGCTGGGCTGCGACTGCCTCGGCGAGATCACCTACCTGGACGCGGTCGTGAACGACTCCGCGGGTGAGCCGGTGACCATCCCGAACGCGGTGTGCATCCACGAGGAGGACACCGGCATCGCCTGGAAGCACACCGACTTCCGGACAGACCACGTCGAGGTCCGGCGGATGCGCCGGCTGGTGATCTCGATGATCAGTACGGTGGGTAACTACGAGTACGGGTTCTTCTGGTACCTCTACCTGGACGGCTCGCTGGAGTTCGAGGTGAAGCTGACCGGCGTGATCTCCTCCGGCGCAGTCCGGCCGGGAGCGTCGCCGACCCACGGTGTGCTGGTCGCGCCCGGCCTCTACGGACCAAACCACCAGCACTTCTTCAACGTGCGCCTGGACATGGAGCTCGACGGCGGCCCGAACTCCGTCGTCGAGGTCGACTCGGAGCCGGAGCCGCCGGGCCCGGGCAACCCGACCGGCGTCGCCTGGCGCACGAAGGAGACGACGCTGCTCACCGAGAGCGAGGCCCAGCGCGTGGTCGACCCGGCCGCCGCACGCTTCTGGCGGATCACGAATCCCCGCCGGCATGGGCCGCTGGGCCGCCCGGTCGCCTACCGGCTCGTCCCCGGCCACACGGCCCCGCTGCTGGCGCATCCGGCGTCCCACCAGGCGGCCCGGGGCAGGTTCGCCGCACGCAATCTGTGGGTCACCGCCTTCGACGAGAGCGAGCGCTTCGCCGCCGGCGCCTACCCGAACCAGAGCGCGGGCGGTGAGGGGCTCCCGCGGTACGCCGCCGCCGACCGGCCGGTGGCCGACACCGACATCGTCGTCTGGTACAGCTTCGGCGCCCATCACGTCGTCCGTCCGGAGGACTGGCCTGTCATGCCGGTGAGCCGGATCGGCTTCGAGCTACGCCCGGACGGCTTCTTCGACGGCAACCCCGCGCTGGATCTTCCTCCCACCGCACACCACGGAACGGACCACGGAGCGGACCACGGAGCGCGCCGTCCGGCCGCCGGCACCGGGCGATCCCACCTGGGTGGGGGCACCGCCGAGGGGGCATGCGGTTGCTGACGGGCGGGCCCGGCGACACGGGGCCCACGCGACACGCGCGGCCCGGAAGGTCATGTCTTGCCCCAGAACGGGGGTACCTGCCCTAGGCTCCGGAAGATGTGAGCCCTGTTCTCGCCTCGAATCGGGCCGGGAACCTCGTCCGTGCTCTGATCATCATCGCCATCCTGGTCCTGATCATGCGCACGGCGTACCTGCTCTGGGTCTTCCACACGCCGGCCTGGACGTCCCGCCCGCACGACGTCCAGTACTGCGGCGGGTGGTACGAGCGAAGCGAGACCCCTGACCTCACCGGGGCCGAGGCCCGCAAGCGCGCCGGTGGCCGGCTCAAGCAGGTCATGCGGTCACCGGTGCTGCGGCCCATCACGGCCTACCGGCCCGGATCGGCCTGCCCTCGGTACATCTTCGCGAAGGTCGCCTCCGACACGTACGTGCAGTACGAGATCACCGACGACTGACCGGCGCCCGCGCCACCCTGGTGGCAGGTCAGAGCGCCAGGTCAGGTCAACGTGGCAGGTCAGCGGTGGCTGAGCTTGTTCGCGTGCCGGGCGGCGGCGTGCACGTGGACCCGGGCGTGGATGGAGGTCCGCTGCGCCAGGGCGGCACGCACGGCGCGGTGCAGACCGTCCTCCAGATAGAGCGTCCCGTCCCATTCGACGACGTGCGGGAACAGGTCGCCGTAGAAGGTCGAGTCGTCATCCAGCAGGACGTCGAGCGCGAGCACCCGCTTCGTCGTCACGAGCTGGTCGAGCCGCACCTGCCGCGGCGGAATCGCGGCCCAGTCCCGCTGGCCCAGGCCATGGTCGGGATACGGGCGACCGTCACCGACCAACTTGAAGATCACCCGGCACCTCCTTACTCGGGGGCGAGAGACTGCCCGACCACAACAGCCTAGAATCCTCCGCCCGCGCGCCGGATCCCGGTGTCCTTCCAGCCGCGCGTTGCGCAGACCTTGGGAATTCTGGCCGAAGTTGATCTGAGACGCGGACCCGTAACCAGACGAATGACTTGACCAACTCCGCATCTGCCACTTAAGTAAGCCTTACCTGATGCTAGAGGAGGTCCGGTGACGAGTCCCAGCACGGACGTCGACATGCCAGTGCTGGCCGAACAGGCGAGGACGATCCTCGCCGGCGGCCGGCGCGCGCTGCTCACCCTGCCCTGCGCCAACGTGCGCGGCTGGGCCGGACTCATCGACGACGGTGGCGAGCCGCTGCTGATCGTCGGGGCGGACAGCCCTCCGGTCCACTGCGCCGGCGCGGGTCGCCGCGCCCGCGTCGACGTCTGTGGCCACAACGGCGAACGCCTGGTCCTCGCCGGCGTGTTGCGGCTGGCACCGGAGAGCACCGACGATCTCGTCGATCGCCTGGCCGACCTGGGCCGTACCATCTCGGTGACCGCCGGTGACGTCAGTGCCCTCCGGGTCCTGTCCCTTTCAGTGGACGACGTCCTGATCTGTCTGCCGGAACGCGCGGAACGCGCGGATCGCGGGCTCGGTTCGGGTCGGGCGGCCCAGAACACGGCGACGTCACGCTCCAGGCCGGCCGGTCCCGCGGCGGCATCGTCGTCCCGCGGGTCCCGGCTGGGTCGGTCAGGGCGCGGATCACGGCGTGCGAACACCGTTCGGCTGGACGGCCGCTGGTCGGCACTCGGCCCCGCGCGCCGGGTCGATCTCAGCTCGTACGCCCTCACCGAGCCCGACCTGATCGCCGCCTACGCCCCGGATCTGGTCCGGCACCTCAACGATGAGCACGCGGCCCAGGTGCGGCTGCTCGCGGCACACGGTGTCGCGCCCACCGGGGCCCCGCAGGAGGCGACCGGTGCTCCCGTGACGCCACTCGAGGTGATCGGCGCGTCGGTGACCTCGCTGGACCGCCGCGGGCTCGACCTGTGGCGCGTCGACCCCGACGGCGCACGCCAGGTCCGGGTGGCCTTCAGCGCGCCGCTGGACGAGCCGCGTTCGCTCGGCCGCGAGCTGCGCCTGCTGCTCGACGGGACAGCACACGGAGCCGACGAGACGACATGCGGAACCGACTAACGCTGCCGCTGCTGCTCCTGCTCCTGCTGCCTGACAAGATCTGAGGATCGCGGTCGTCACAACGACCAAGATCCTCAGATCTTCGAGCCGCCACTTCGAGCCGCCGCTGCTACCGAGCAAGATCTGAGGATCGCGGTCGTCAGAACAACCAAAATCCTCGTCTATTCGCCATCTCTTCGCCCTTCAAGGAACTACTGAGGCGTTGCACCGGCACCTCCCGGCGCTTGGCCCGAACACGGCCTGCCGGGCCGCGACCCCGCACCGATGACCGAGCGCGACCATGGGAGCAGTTTTGGCCAGCACCGCCAGCGTGATCGACCAGCTGTTCCCGGTCGACGGCACGCCCGAGGGTGGCCCCGCCCACCCGAAGATCACCAGCACCGGCACACCGGATGCGCTTTCGCCGTTCGACTCACGGATCGCCGGCTGGGCACGGGCACTGTCCATACCGGGCCCCAGAGGGGCTGCGCCGGGCTCATAATCATCGGCGGACGCACCTGCCCCTCCCGTCCGGAGGTCCGATGCCGCACCCGCCGTTCCGACGCGCCCGGCCGACCCGGCCGACTCGGCCAGCCCGGCCGACTCGGCCAGCCCAGCCGACCCGGCCAGCCCAGCCGACCCGGCCAGCCCAGCCGGCTCGGAGAACGTCCGTCGTCCTGAGCGGTCTGCTGCTCGCCGGCCTCGCTGTCACGGGCTGCTCGTCCGGCTCCGATTCCGGCTCGGGCACCGGCACCGGCACCGGCACCGAAGGCGACAGGAAGACCACGCCTGCCCAGACCGGGTCGGTGGCCGACGACCGCTCACCGGCGGTGGCCTCCGCTCAGCCCGGCGGGGCACCGGGCAGTCCGGCGGCCGTGCGGACCACGCGCATCAAGGGTGCCGGCGGGAACGTCGATGTCGGATTCGTCGACCTGCGGGTGGACGGCAGGCTCCTACAGCTGGATCTGCTCTTCACCCCCCGCTACGCCGACGATCCCGGCACCGAGATCTCGCTCTACGAGATGGCCGGCCGGCGCGATGCCAGCGTGACCCTGATCGACACCACGAACCTGCTCCGATACACGGTGGTGGAGGATTCCGGCGGAGTGGCCCTGGCCCCGGCCGCAGGCACCACCCGGGCCCACAACAACGAGGCTGTCTCCGGCACGTACACCTTCGCCGCGCCGCCGGCGAGCGTGACAGCTCTGGACGTCTATCTCAACGACCAGCTGATCGTCGATGATGCCCCGATCAGCCGCTGACCGGGGCGCCAGGCGGGCCGTCGGGCCGGCGCTCGCCGTCTGTGCCCTTGCCTGTGTTCTCGTCGGCCCAGGGAGCCCTCGCGCGCTGGGCGCCACGGCCGACCCGTCGGCCGCGGGCCCGACGCGATCCGCGGACGTGCCCGACGAACATCTCACAGCGTCGGTGCGCGGCCTCGACACCGCCGTGTCGGTGCTGCCGATCGATCTGGCCGACGCCGTCAGCCCACTGCACACCGAGGAACGCCGGGATGACCAGGTGGTCGTCACGATCAGCGCGGATGTCCTGTTCGCCTTCGACTCCGCCGACCTGACGGACGTCGCCCGCGCCGAGATCACGAAACTCGCCCCACGGGTCAGGCCCGGCACCGAGACGGTCACCGTGCTGGGTCACACCGACAAGCTCGGCACCCCGGCCTACAACGTGATGCTCTCCCAGCGTCGCGCCGACGCGGTCGCCGGCGTGCTCCGCAGCCTGCTGCCGGCCGGGACGAGGGTCTCGGCGACCGGCCGCGGCGGCGCCGACCCGGTCACTCCGAACAGCCATCCGGACGGATCGGACGACCCCGACGGCCGCGCGCTGAACAGGCGAGTACAGATCAGCTTTCCCGCCAGCTGACCTCGCGCGCCCTTGGCTTTCTCTCCCCGGCTGCCTACCGGCCTGACGTGACCTGGCCGGGGCCAAGCAGGGCCAGGCGTTCCAACCACGGCACTGCGGAACCGCGGAACCGCGGAACCACGACACTGCGGAACCGCGACACTGCGGTTCCGCGGAACCGGACCGGCGGCCTCCCGCCGGTGCCGGTTCTGCTCGCGGGTCAGACCCAGCCCGCGGCATTCGCGCGGGATTCCGGGTGATCCGGCGATCCACGCTGATTTGACATCCGGATCGACAACCGTTTTCATTTTCCCATGCGCCCCGCCCAGCTCCGTGCCGCGGTCGGAAGACGATCGAAACGTCACCCCGCGACCGCCCGGCGGGCGCGCCTCACCGCCTCCGTAGTCGCCACCACACTCACCGCGGGCCTGGCGGCCTGCGGTGGTTCCGGCGCGGGGTCCACCGCGGGCGGGGAGGAGTCGGCTCCACGCGTCGTGGCGACCACGACCTATGCGGCCGATTTCGCGCGGGCCATCGGAGGCGACGGTATCGAGGTCACGCAGATCCTCCGGCCAGGGGTGGACCCGCACGACTACGAGCCCTCCCCAGCCGATCTCGCGGCGATCGCCGACGCGGATCTCCTGATCGAGAACGGGGTGGGGCTGGAGAGCTGGCTGGACGACGCGATCTCGGCGAGCGGTTTCGACGGTACCGAGGTCGTCATGGCCGACGGGGTCACGATCCGCCATCCGGACGACTCCGAAGAGGCTGCCGCCGCGGAGCACGACGAGCATGAAGGCCACGAAGAGGGCGATCCACATATCTGGCACGACCCCCGCAATGTGAAGATCATGGTTGGCAACATCGAGAAGGGCCTCGCCGCCGTTGATCCCGAGAGCTCGGCGGAGTACCAGGCCAATCTCGCGACATACCGCGCCAAGCTCGGCGAGCTGGACAGCGAGACCCAGCGCGAGATCGACAGCATTCCGGTGGCCCACCGCAAGCTCGTGACCAACCACGACTCCTTCGGCTACTACGTGCAGCGGTACGGCCTGGAGTTCGTCGGCTCGATCATTCCCAGCTTCGACACCTCCGCCGAGCTCTCCGGCCGGTCCATCGACGACATCGTCGGGAAGATCCGGGCCTCGGGCGCCGTCGCCGTCTTCTCCGAATCGTCGCTTCCGCCGCGAACCGCGCAGACGATCGGTAGCGAGGCAGGCGTCCGCGTGGTCTCGGGCGAGGACGCGCTGTACGCGGACACCCTCGGGCCGGCCGGTTCCGCCGGCGCCACATATCTGGAAGCTCAGCGCCACAACACCGACACGATCGTCGACGCACTCCGGTGAGCGGCCCGACCAGCGCTCCCGTCGTCGCGGTACCTGAGCAGGCGAGCACGGATGTCCGGCCCTCGGCCGGCGACCAGACGCCCGTCGGCGACCGGACCCCCGTCGGCGACCAGGCTTCCGCCGGCACCGCGCTCGCCTTCGATGACGCGGCGATCGCCTACGGCCGCTCCACGGTGCTCCACAGCGTGCACGGCACCCTGCACCAGGGCCGGACGCTGGCGCTCATCGGGCCCAACGGCGCCGGCAAGTCGACCCTGATCAAGGCCGTGCTCGGGCTGCTCCCCGTGAGCTCCGGATCGATCACCGTGCTGGGCCGGGCGCCGGCGGCGGCGCGTCGCGAGGTCGCCTACGTGCCCCAGGCCGACACCCTCGACCGGGACTTCCCGATCTCGGTCGGCCAGGTCGTCCTGATGGGCCGCTACCGCGGAATCGGTTGGATCCGCCGGCCGAGCCGAGCGGACCGCGCGGCGGCCCAGGCCGCGCTGGAGGCCGTCGGGCTGGCCGACCGAAGCCGGGACCGCTTCGGCCTGCTCTCCGGCGGGCAGCGCCAGCGCGTCCTGCTCGCCCGCGCCATCGCGGCCGAGCCACGCCTGCTGCTGCTCGACGAGCCCTTCAACGGGGTGGACGTCGTCTCCCAGGAGGCCCTGCTCACCGCGCTGGCGACCCTGGCCGGCACCGGCACGGCGACGGTCGTCTCGACCCATGACCTGGCACTCGCCCAGACCGTCAGCGACCAGGTGTGCCTGTTGAACGGCCGCCAGATCGCGTTCGGCCCGGCCACCCGGGCGCTGGCCCCCGACCAGCTGCGCGAGGCCTACGGCGGTGCCGCGCTGGAGATCGGCGGGGCAAGCGTCATCGTGACCCGGACATGATCGGCGTGACCCGGGCATGATCGGCGCCGATCTGTTCATCGCGCCGTTCGAGCTGCCGTTCATGTTCCGCGCGCTGATCGAGATCCTGCTGCTCGGCGCCGTGAGCGCCGGGGTCGGTGTGCTGGTGATGCTGCGGCGGCTGGCCTTCCTCACCGATGTGCTCACCCACGCGGTCTTTCCCGGTGTCGTCGTCGGGTTCATGATCGGCGGCACCTCCGGAATCGTCCCGGGTGCGCTGGTGGTGGCTGCCGTGGTCGCGGCGGGCTTCACCGCACTGGCCTCAACCCGGCGGATCAGCGAGGACGCGGCGATGGCGATGCTGCTCACCGGCTCCTTCGCGGTCGGTGTCGTCCTCGTCTCGCGCCGGGAGTCGTACACCTCGGACCTGACCGGCTTCCTCTTCGGCCGTCTGCTCACCGTCAACACCACGGACATCACCGTCACGGCGGTGACCGCCGCCGTGGCCGCCGCGGTGCTCGCGCTGGCCCGCAAGGAGCTGCTGCTGCGTGCGTTCGACCCCGAGGGCGCGCGCGCGGCGGGCTACCCGGTGTGGCTGCTCGACCTCCTCCTGAACCTCGTGATCGCGCTGGTGGTCGTCGCCGCGGTCCGCGCCGTCGGGACGGTCCTGGTCATCGCGCTGGTGGTGATCCCGGCGGCGGCGGCCCGGCTGGTCACCGGGCGGCTCACCGCCATCCTGGCGATCTCCGTCCTGCTGGGCCCGCTGTGCGGCTGGCTCGGGCTGGTCGCCAGCTACGAGGCCTCGGTGAACCATGACGTGCGGCTCGCGGCGGGCGCGACGGTCGTCCTCGTGCTGGTCGCGGCCTATGCGCTCGCCTTCGCCGGGAGCGCGCTGCGCCAGTTCACGGGACGGGCTCGGTCACAGCCGTCCCAACCGTCCCAGCGATCGCAGTCGCAGCGGTCACAGTCGCCCCCTGATCGGGAGGCCTCGGCGACGTCGACTGTTGCGTCCGGAGGTGCCTGATGACCCTGCTGGAGTCGTTGGGGGATGACTACATCCGACGCGCCCTCGCCGAGGTCGTGATCGTCGGAGTGCTGTGCGGTGCGGTCGGTGTTCATGTCGTGCTGCGCCGGCTCAGCTTCCTGACCATGGCGTTGACCCACGCGACGTTTCCCGGGGTGGTCCTCGCCTCGCTGATCGGGATGAATCTGGTGCTCGGCGCCGGCCTGTTCGGTGTGCTGGTCGTCCTCGCGGTGGTCATGATCGTCGGGGCGGCGGGCGGCTCGGTCGGCACCGGCGCGGCGGCCGGCGGCGGTACCGGCTCCGGGGGCGGCGCGGCGGCCGACCGGGGCGGCTCCGGGGGCGGCCGGGACATCAGCACCGTGACCGGGGTCGTTCTCTCCGCCGGGTTCGCGCTCGGCGTCGCGCTGATGTCGGCCCAGGACGGATCGAACCGCGACCTCAGTGCCTTCCTGGTCGGGTCCGTCCTCACCGTCCAGACCAGCGATCTCGCGGTCAGCGCGGTCACCGCGCTCGGAGTTCTCACCGTGCTGGTGGCGCTGCGCAAGGAACTGGTGCTCGCCGCCTTCGACCCGACCGCGCTGTCCGCCGCCGGCTACCCGCAGCGAACGCTGGGCCTGGTCCTCCTGCTGCTCGTCGAGGCGGCCGTCGTCACCTCACTGCCCGCGGTCGGCACGATCATGGCGGTGGCGCTGATCGTCGGGCCGGCGTCCACAGCCCGCCTGTGGTGCTCGTCCACCTCGACGATGACGGCCGTCTCGATCGCGGTGGCCATCTTCTGCGGTGTGACCGGCCTCGCCGTCAGCGAGCAGTGGGACGTCGCCGCCGGAGGCGCCATCGTCCTGACCGTCGTGGCGGTGCTGGTCGCCTCCATCCCGCTGAGCGCCGCCCTGACCGGACGCGGCGGACACACCGCCCGAAGTGGTCGCCGCGGCCACCCGCGGGAGGTGAACGAGCTCGCCCGGAAGGTAGCCGTCTGAAAATCCTTCGACAGGGCATCTACGCTGGTCGCTATGGAGTTCGCCCAGTCCGACAAGCTCGCTGACGTCTGCTATGACGTCCGAGGCCCCGTCCTCGAAGAAGCGATCCGGCTGGAGGCCGCAGGCCAGCGCATCCTGAAGCTGAACATCGGCAACCCCGGTCCGTTCGGCTTTTCCGCGCCGCCTTCGGTGCTCGCCGCGGTCGCCGAAAACCTGGCAGCCGCACAGGGCTACAGCGACTCGAAGGGCCTTCTCCCCGCACGCGAGGCCGTGGTCCGGTACTCGGTTGGAAAGGGCCTGACCGGCATCGGGCCCGACGACGTCTACCTCGGCAACGGCGTGTCCGAGCTGATCATGATGTCGCTGCAGGCGCTGTTGAACGACGGCGACGAGGTGCTCCTGCCGGCGCCCGACTACCCGCTGTGGACGGCGGTGGTCTGCCTCTCCGGTGGGCGCGCGGTCCACTACCGCTGCGACGAGTCCGCCGGCTGGAACCCGGACATCGACGATCTCACCAGCAAGATCACATCTCGCACCCGCGCCATCGTGATCATCAACCCGAACAACCCCACGGGTGCGGTGTACGACCGCCACGTGCTCGAGGAGATCATCGAGGTCGCCCGCCGGCACAACCTGATGCTGTTCGCCGACGAGATCTACGACCGCATCCTCTACGACGATGCCGAGCACCACTCGCTCGCCGCGCTCGCCCCGGACCTGTTCTGCGTGACCTTCAACGGCCTGTCCAAGTCCTACCGGCTGGCGGGCTTCCGCTCCGGGTGGATGGTGCTCTCCGGGCCCCGCGAGCACGCCACCAGCTACATCGAGGGCCTGAACATCCTGGCGAACATGCGCCTGTGCGCGAACGTTCCCGGCCAGTTCGCACTGCAGGCCGCACTCGCAGAGGGCGGCGGCGCCGGCGATCTCGTGCTGCCGGGCGGCCGGCTGCACGAACAACGCGACACGGTCGTGAAGCTGCTGAACGACATTCCGGGCGTTTCCTGCGTTCCGCCGCGCGGAGCGCTCTACGCCTTCCCCCGGCTCGACCCGCAGATGTACCCGATCCGGGATGACGAGCGCTTCGTCCTGGATCTGTTGCGCACCGAGCGGATCCTGCTGGTGCAGGGCACCGGCTTCAACTGGCCGGATCCAGATCATGTACGGATCGTGACGCTGCCCTGCGTTGACGACCTGACCGACGCCATCGGTCGGATCGAGCGATTCCTGGGCGCCTACGCTCGCACCTGAGCACCTCGAGCCGACCCGGGTTGGACGGGGCTGGACCAGGCTGGACCAGCCCGGGTCGGGCTGGCGAGGCGGCGGCAGATCGCGGCGGTGTCCACAAGGGACCACGCCCTGTGGATAGAACCTGTGGACAACCGGTGGAACAGACACAGGCGTCGGCCGGCCCGGCGCTGGAGTGCACGGACACACGTGAAACAACGGCACGATCGGGCCATCGAGTCCCCGATCAACAACCTGCGGTAACAGGACGTAGCCGGCTGCTGGCGGTGGCCGGGGTCGCCGCGGTCGCCGTCGCCGTGCAGGCGGTGCTGTGGCAGCGCTTCCGCCTGCCCCTCTGGTACGACGAGCTGTGGCGCCCGCACTTCGCCGGCGAGCCCGTCGGGAGCTTCTGGTCCGAGCTCGGGGTGGCGAACGCACCGTCCTCGCTCGGGTCGCTCGCGCTGGTCCGGCTGTGCGGCGAGGTGTTCGGCTGGCACGCCTGGGCGCTGCGGCTGCCCTCGGCCGTCCCGCTGGTCGCGCTCGCCGTGGGCACCTGGCTGCTGGCCCGCCGCCTCACCACCCGGCCCGCGGCCCTCGGGGCGGCGCTGGCCGTCACCCTCGCCGGCACCATGGTCGACCTCGCCTCCCAGATCAAGCCCTACACCTTGGACGCCGCCTGCGCGGTCGCCGTGGTCGGCCTGTGGATGGATTCCACGCTGCCCACCCGGCGGCTGATCCGGCGGCGGGTACTCGCGGGCATCCTCGCTGTGTTCTCGCTCCCAGCCCTGTTCCTGATCGTTCCGCTGTTCGTCCACGACGCCGCCCGGCCGCTGTGGACCAACCGCGGGCAGCTCAGGTCACGCGGCCCACGCGCTCTTCTGGTGGAGACGGTGCGTGCGGCCGGTCGGGCCGCTCCGGCGATGGCGATCAGCGGCGCCCACGCGTTGCTGTTCGTGACGCACCAGTCCGGCCAGCGGGCCAGCACCTTCTGGAACGACCACTTCCTCGCCGACCGAGGCCCGCTGGAGGCGGCGCGCTTCGTCATCGGCCAGCTCGCCGCGACAGCGGCCGGCGCGCCGCCCGGGAGCGATCGCTACGACCCGAACCTTGTTCACCCGCTGACCGACGCAACCGACGCGCTGGTCGTCGTTCTCGGCTGCGCCGTCGCGATCACCTTCGTGACCGGCGCGATCACGCTGGCCCGGCGCGCGGACGGCCGGGTACTGCTCGTCGCGGTCGGCGGCGCGGAGCTGATGGTCCTCGCGGCGAGTGCCTGGCGGTACTGGCCCTTCGGCGCCGTGCGGCCGAACACGTTCCTCGTGCCGCTGCTCACGATCGTCTCGGCGGTCGGCGCGGCCACTCTCGCCCGGCCGCTTCCCGCCCGGCCGCTTCCCGCCCGGCCGCAGGCCCACGCCCGGTCGACCCCGGCGTCGGCCGTGGCGAAGCTGCTGATCCCCGCGAACCTGGTGATCCTGCTGGCCGCGCTCGCCGTCCCGGTGGCCGGGGCGACCGGGCTGAAGCCGATGTGGGTGGAGCGTGCCGACCGGCGCCCAATCGACCTGATGGTGGACGCCACTCTGACCGCCCGCAGCCTGTACCGGCCGGGCGATCTGGTGTTGGTCGGCGGCAGGCTGGCCCGCGCCGGCTGGCTCTACGGCATGGAGCTCAGCCAGGACGGTGCCGTCACCAGCGCGGGCGCCGCCGGTACCGCCCAGCCGCGGATTCCGCTCTCCGCCACGGTCTTCCTGACCGCGATCGGGGACGGGGGCGTCGACCGCGCCCTGAGCCGCCAGGCTCCCGGACCGAACAGCCACGTCCTGATGTTCGTCCTCGCCTACGACCGGCGGGGCACCGAGCGTGCGTTGGACGAGGCCCGCCAGCGCGGGTGGTGCCCCACCCAGGCCCAGGACTTCGAGCTGACCGGCACGCTACAGGTCCTCGCCCGCTGCCAGCGAGCCGCCAGCGATGAGTCTGCCGGCCGCCGCGGGTCTACCTCCTGACGGAGACATCGGATTCATCAGGAGCTGGGCATGGGCCTCATCCACATCGAGCTGTTCACCACCCTCGACCTCGTCGGGCAGGCGCCCGGCGGCCCCGACGAGGACCCGGTGGGGTTCCCGTTCGGCGGCTGGCAGGCGCCCCTGCTGGACGAGGTCGCCGGGGCTCAGGTCATGGCCGCGTACGAGGGCACCGACGCCCTCCTGCTCGGCCGGCGGACGTACGAGATCTTCGCCGCCTACTGGCCGCACCAGGAGAGCGGCGTGGACGGCGGGATCGCCACGCTCTTCAACAGCGTCCCGAAGTACGTGGCCTCCCGCGGCCGGCCCGACCTCTCGTGGGCCGGGTCCACGCGGCTCGGCCCGGATCTGGCCGGCGCGGTGCGGGAGATCCGTGACCGGCACGAACACGTGAAGGTCGTCGGGAGCCTGAACCTGGTGCAGACCCTCCTGCGCGAGAAGCTCTTCGACCGTCTCGACCTCTGGGTGCACCCGGTCATGCTCGGCGTCGGGAAGAAGGTGTTCGACGGTGGCGCGGTGCCCACGAACGTCACCCTCCTCGAACCGCCCGTGGCCAGCCCGACCGGCACTGTGTACCTGCGCTACGGCCTCGCCGACGGCACGCCCGGAACAGGCGACATGAGCGCGCCCGATCGCGGCACCGGGAGAGGCGACCGCTAGCCCAACGCCGTGCCGCGGCCCGCGGCCGCGGTGCCACCGCCCGAGCCGGCGGACGTCACCGCCGAACTCCCGGCCTGCGCGCTCCCCGCCTGCACGCTCCCGGCCTGGGCCACGGGCAGACCTGTGTGCAGCGACAGCGACTCCCAGGACGCGTCGCCCTCCGCCAACGCCGTCCTCAGCTGGGACTGAAGCTCCGTCAGGGGCACCTGGGTCCCGTCGAAGAGGTGGGCACAGGTCTGCGCCGCGGCCGCGTAGTGTTCGATCCCGCCGGTGAACATTCCGTTGGCCTGCGGGTCCGGGCCGGCAGGCAGCCTGTTCGCGGCCTTGGCCTCCGCTGCCAGCTGGGTGCACCGCGGCTGAAGCCCGGCGCCGTCCTGGGCCTCGAGGTAGCCCCGGGCCACCGCGACGGTCGTGGCGATGCTTGCCCGCAGCCCCTGGGTGGACTGGTACCAGCTGGTCAGCTCCGAGGTGCCGACCGCGGCCTCCGCCGGAGCCGCGGTCGCCATGACCTCGTGCTCCTCCGAGCCGCCGACCAGCACACATCCGACGACAAGCGTGAGAGCACCGACCAGTGCCGCGCCGGTCGCCGCCGGCGACAGCGGCGGTTCCGCGATCGGCCGGAACCCCGTCCGTAGCCAGACCGGACGTCCCGCCAACTTCCACCCCCGCCACCCGATGGCGTGCCGGAACCATGATCGGCCCAGACTGAACGCAAACAGTACGGAAAGACTACGGGAGGCTGAGCACGGCCCCGCGCCTGTCCTCACCTGCGCGTTCAGAGCCCGTAACGGTCAGCTCTACACAAATCGCCAACCAGTGACGTAGGGCGACGCGGCACCATCAGCGGAGGGCTGGTCTCAGCAGTTGACGAACTCCGGGCGCTGGTTGAGCACCTGGGCACGGGAGGAGACAAACGCCTGGTGCTGCGGGCTACCGACCGCATTCGGCGGGAAGACGGCAACCCGGTGACAGTTCTGGAACGCCAACGCCACCCCGAAGTGCCGCTCCAGCGCTGTGCGGATGGACGTACTCGCCATGGCCCGCAGCAGCTGCCCACTCGCGGCATCGTCCGGCGGCGGTACCTGGTTGTCGACGAACACGCGGGCGGGAGCCTGCGTGGGGACCTGCGCGGGCCCCTGCGCCGACAACGCCGCGGCCAGCGTCTCGACCAGCTCGTACGCGTAGGGAAGGGAGGCCCGCACGCAGGCGAGGAACTCCTCGTCCGTCAGCTGGTCCGCGTTCGCGGCCTCGACAAGCTCGGGCGTGACGGTCAACGACATCTGGAACCTCCGGTGAGACGCACGGAACGGCGACTGATCGCGCCGAGGACGTCACCCACGGTCGCACAAAATGAAAACCGTTGTCAATGTCACGCGCTCGGCCGTGACCGGGCGGTTCACGCGCACTCCAGCCGAGCCGGGTAGATGAGAGAGTGGATGTCGTGGCGAAGGTGGAAGGCGACCGGGTGGGCGCCACAGGCGACACGAGCGACACGAGCGGCACGAGCGGCACGAGCGGCACAGACGACACCAGCGGCTCAGGCCGCGCGTCAGCGGCGTCCGACCAGGGCGCGCTGGAGCCGCGCACGTCAGAGCAGCGCGCGAACGGATCCGGCTCCGGTGCGCCCGGGGGCTCCGCGGGCAGGCGCACCGCCCAGGGGCGCGCCTCCGTCCGGGCGACCCGGCAGGGTGACGCCGTGTCCTCCGCGCTCGCGGCGACGAATGCCTTCACCAGCGCGCAGGACCTGCATGCCCGCCTGCGCCTGTCGGGCCAGTCCGTCGGCCTGACAACGGTCTACCGGCATCTGCAGGTGCTCGCCGAGCGCGGCGAGGTGGACGTCCTGCGCCGGGACGACGGGGAGACGGTGTACCGGCGCTGCACCACCGAAGCGCACCACCATCACCTGGTCTGCCGGCACTGCGGTCACACCGTGGAGATCGCCGGCCCCGAGATCGAGGCCTGGACGTCGTCGGTGGCGAGCGCGGAGGGTTTCACCGAGGTCGTGCACACCGTCGAGATCTACGGAACCTGCGCGGAATGCACCGCGGCCGGGCCCACCGAAACGCTGTGAGCCCGGCCCGCGGTCAGGTCGGTGAGGTCAGTGGCAGACGGCGCCCGAGGCGCCGAATCCCGGCTGGGACAGGTCGAGATCGAGGGTGTTGTTGCGCCCGCTGATTCCCTTGAGATCGATGACGCACTCACGGTTCGTCGCGGTGTCGGTAACCGTTATGCGCTGCGGGCCGGCGTACATGGCGCCACTGTCCCAGGTTGACGCGCCGGAGCTCGTGAATACGGCGAACGACGAGATCGGATAGCCGTTCGAGGACTCGGCGTTACCGCCGAAGATAAGAAACTTGACCCGGTCCTTCGCCAGCGCATGGCCGCCGTCCGTAAGCCGCCCACCGACACGGGCCGTACCCGGATCGTTCAGGGTTGCCAGTTTGATGCGGCCAACCCAGGCCGAATAGGTCCAGCCGTTTGCATGGTGACCGAAGGCGTCGATGTAGAACCGCGAGTGGACGAACTCCGGGTCCCGGTCGAGCTGCGGGTAGAACTCGAAGGAAAGGCCCGCCGTGCGACTGCCCCAGCTGGTGTTGAGCGTGCCGCCGCGGACGAGGTCGGGCTGGCTGTCACCCATGAAGTAGCCGTGCGGGAACATGAGGCCCTGGCCGGTCGCGAACCGCGTGTAGGTCGCGTAGCTGCCGCGCTCCTGACAGGCGTTGACATAGGTGTCGCCGGTGCCGGTGGCCCGGTTGTAGTTCTGGCAGGGCAGGTAGGGCTGCTGGGTCGAGCCGAGAACCAGGTCGACCCCGACGGCGCCGGAGATCGGCACCGGGTTTCCGTTCTGGTCCGTGAGCCCCTCGAAGGGGACGGCGACGCCCAGGCCCCGGGTGGTGTCGCCGGCGTACTGGGTGGTGTCCGCCGCCCATGCGGGGGTGGATCCCCCCAGGGTCAGCAGGCCGCTGCCGGCGAGAAGAACGAGTACGGCCAGGAATCTCCGGCGCGGGCCGGTCGCCCGGCGGCGGTGATGGTGACGGTGCCTTTGCTGCTGCGCGGTTCGCGACACGACGCTCCCGTATCTACCTGGACTGGGCGCGGGAAACCTGCGGCCGACAGCCGGCGGATATCTGCGAGGAAGTTCGCAGATATCCGTGGAGCGGACCTTCGGCGGAAACAGATGAAACGGCGGAGAAACAATGAGCCTTTTCCCTCTCACGGCCCACGACCAGGAAGGTCACGGTTCCGAGCCGACGACGGAAAAGGCTCAACATCCAGCACATTTCATGGCTTCCCGCCGGCCAAGTTACCGGAGGGCGCGTGAAAGCCGGTCGTCCAGGAGCGGAGAATTACCCCAATGGGCGGTGGGGGATCACCAGGGTGCGGTGCCCGTGAGCCCGGCGCAGCCGCGCAGGCTGTTCCACTTGTCGAGGGCCTGGGTACCGGCGGTTCCGGTCAGCTGCCTCGGCGCCCCGTCGACAATCCGGCCGGGCACCCAGTTCGCCGCGGTCACCGCGCGGCCCCGGAACGTCAGTTCGAGTACCCCGGTCTCGGTGTTCGGCCCGGTTCCCGACGCATAGAAAACGAAGTTACCGAGGCCGTACGCGACGTAGGCACCATCGCCGCTCCACCCCGCGCCCTGCAGGACATGCGCGTGCCCGCCGATCAGCGCGTCCGCGCCGGCCGCGACGAGCGGGGCGACCAGGCTGCGCTGGGCCTGGTTGGGGCAGGTCTCCCGCTCCGTTCCCCAGTGCAGATAGACAATCAGGGTGTCGACGGTGGGCCGAACCGCGCGGATGGCCGCGGCGAGGCGTTCGACGTTCTTCGCCGAGGCGAGGCCAGGCTTGCCGGGACCAGCCGTCCACGCCGTGGCGAGCTCGTCGTCCAGAACCTGGGTGGCGCCGAAGATCGCGATTCGCTGGCCGTTCACCGTGGTCAGGTACGGGGCGTAGGCCGACGTGTCGTCGGTCCCGATCCCGACGGTCGGAAAGCGCGCCTCGCCGGCGCTGCGCAGCGTGTCCGCGAGGCCGTCCTGCCCGTAGTCCATGCCGTGGTTGTTGGCCATGTTCACGACGTCGATACCGGCGCCACGCAACGCGGTGAACGCCGTCGGCGGCGCCCGGAAGACGTAGGTCTTGACCGCCGGTGTGCCGCCCGTCGTCACCGCCGTCTCCAGATTGACCATGGCGAGATCGGCACCGGCGAGATTCTGGGCCATCGGGCCGATCGCTGTTTCCGGATTCTGCGTGAGTCGCTGCCGCGACGACCCCTCGAAATGCACATCGCCACCGAAGGCGATACGCACCGGATTTCCGGTGGGCTGCCGCGGGCCGTTTCCGGCCGCGGCCGGCTCGGCCGGCCTGGATGATTCGGGGGTGGCCGGCAGGCTGACCGGCGGGATCACCGCGCCGGCCCGCACCGAGCCATCACCGGCGACCGAGGATCTATTGCCGTCGCCCGCGCCCAGCATGCCAAAGGTGGCCAGGACCACGCAGGTGACGGCGGCGAGAACGGAGCCGCCCAGGAGGGGCACACCCCAGCTTTCCCTGAATCGTCGACCACGACCGGAGATCGGTCTGGGTCGGTCGCGCCCCCGACCACCGACCATCTTCGTGACTCCCGCCCCACGAGAATTCCCGAGCGGAAGCCACACTACCTGGGGAGCCGGCTGCCGCCGGCTAAAGCGACAGCAGCGCCGGGGCCAGCTCGCGCCACTGCCGGCGCGGCAGCCCGCGGCGGTCGAAGTCGAGCACCTGGACGGCCACCTGGTCGGCGCCGGCGTCCAGATGCTCCTTGACTCGCCCGAGCAGGACGTCGACGTCCCCCCAGGGAACGATCGTGTCCACCAGGCGGTCTGATCCGCCATCGGCGAAATCTTCGTCGGAGAAGCCGTAGCGGCGCAGGTTGTTGGTGTAGTTCGGCAGGCGCAGGTAGGACCCGGTGTGGCGGCGGGCCAGCTCCCGCGCCTCGGTCGCATCCGGGTGCAGGACGAACGCCTGCTCCGGCACCAGCAGCTTGCCGGGCCCGAGGACGGCCCGGGCCGCTGCCGTGTGCTCCGGCGGCACGAAGTAGGTGTGCGCGCCGTCCGCGCGGTCCCGGGCGAGCTCCAGCATCTTCGGGCCGAGCGCTGCCAGCACCCGCGGCTGGGTGCCCTCCGGCGGAACCGCCCGGTACTGCTCGGACGCCATCCGGTCCATCTCGTCGAGGTAGGCCCGCATCTGGCCGAGCGGCTTGGAGTAGGTCGCGCCGCGGATGCTCATCAACTCCGCGTGCGAGACACCGAGCCCGAGCAGGAACCGCCCCGGGTGGGCCTCGGCGAGGGCGAGCTGCCCGGCGGTCATCGTCAGCGGGTTGCGGGCGAGGATCTGCGCGATCCCGGTCGCGATCGTCATCCGGCGCGTCGCGGCGAGCATGAGGCCGGCGGTCACCAGCACCTCGCGGCCCTTGACCTCACCCGTCCACAGCGTGGAGTAGCCCAGGTCGTCCAGCTCCGCGACGGCCTCGCGGACGGTGCCGGCCGGCGAGAAGTCGAACTGGCCGCTCCAGACGCCGACCTTGCCGAGCCTCGCCTCGACCGGCGGCCGGGCAGCGGCGGAGACGGGGGTGGGGGCGGAGGCGGCGCTCGCGTGGTCACTCACGCGGTCACCGTATCGAGGCCATCCGCGGTCACTCGTAGCGACCGGCCGGTACGCCCACGGCGCCGCGCCGGGTTGCCACCGCCCGAACGAGGGCTATCGTTTGCCGTTGTGACGGAGCTGGTGCAGCTGCTCACCCCGGACGGCCGGCGTACCACCTCGGGATCCGGTCCCGAGGCTGAGTACCAGGCGTTCGTCGCCGAGGTGACCGACGATGACCTGGTCGGCCTCCTGCGGGACATGACCGTGGTGCGTCGCCTCGACGACGAGGGAACGGCCCTGCAGCGTCAGGGCGAGCTCTCACTGTGGGCGAGCCTGCGCGGCCAGGAGGCCGCCCAGGTCGGCTCCGGGCGAGCCCTGGAACCCGCCGACATGGCCTTCCCGTCCTATCGGGAACACGGCGTCGCCTGGTGCCGGGGCGTCGACCCGCTCAAGCTGTTCGGGCTGTTCCGGGGCACCTCGCTCGGCGCCTGGGATCCGGCCGAGCACGGCTTCGCGCTCTACGCGATCGTCGTCGGCTCGCAGACGCTGCATGCCACCGGGTATGCGATGGGTGTCGCCCGCGACGGCGGCGAGGGCGCGGTCATCTCCTACTTCGGTGACGGTGCGTCCAGCGAGGGCGACGTGAACGAGGCCTTCGGCTGGGCGAGCGTGTTCGGCGCGCCGTTGGTCTTCTTCTGTCAGAACAACCAGTGGGCGATCTCCGAGCCGTACCGGCGGCAGAGCCGGGTGCCGATCTACCAGCGCGCCCGCGGTTTCGGCTTTCCGAGCGTGCGGGTGGACGGCAACGATGTGCTCGCCACCCTGGCCGTCACCCGGTGGGCCCTGCGCCAGGCCCGGTCGGGAGCCGGTCCGGTGCTGGTCGAGGCACTGACCTACCGGATCAATCCGCACACCACCGCCGACGACCCGTCCCGCTACCGGCCGGCGGACGAGCTCTCCACCTGGCGTCGACGCGACCCCATCGACCGGCTGCGGACGCATCTGCGCGCCAGGGGCGTCCTGACCGACGAGCTGGAGGCGAGCATCGCCGCGGAGGCGGACTCCACCGCCGCCGACCTGCGGGCTCGGTGCCTCGCGCTGCCCGATCCCCCCGGCGACGCCCTTTTCGATCACGTGCAGGTGGAGGAGAACAATCTGGTTGCCGCCGAGCGCGCCGCGTTCGTGAGTCTTCGGGGAGCGCTGCTTTGACGACCGACCTGACCATGCGGACCTCGGACGACGGTCACACCGACCGCGCTGACGACAGTCCCCAGGAGCCTCCCCCTGTGGCGCCCACGGCCAGCGCCAGCGTCCGCCGCACGCTGACCCTGGCGAAGGCCCTGAACACCGGTCTGCTGGAGGCCATGAAGGCCGACCCGAAGACCGTGATCATGGGGGAGGATGTCGGCAAGCTGGGCGGCGTCTTCCGGATCACCGACGGGCTGCAGGAGCTCTTCGGTGAGGAGCGGGTGATCGACACGCCGCTGGCGGAGTCGGCCATCGTCGGCACGGCGATCGGGCTGGCGATGCGCGGTTTCCGCCCCGTCTGCGAGATCCAGTTCGACGGGTTCGTATACCCGGCCTTCGACCAGATCGTCAGCCAGCTCGCGAAGCTGCACTACCGCTCGGGCGGCCGGATCAGGCTGCCGGTCACGATCCGCATCCCCTACGGCGGCGGCATCGGCGCGGTCGAGCATCACAGCGAGTCACCTGAGGCCTACTTCTGCCACACTGCCGGGCTGCGGGTCGTCACCTGCTCCAGCCCGGCGGACGCCCATCTCATGATCCAACAGGCGGTGGCCTCGGACGATCCGGTGATCTTCCTGGAGCCCAAGCGCCGGTACTGGGAGAAGGGCGAGGTCGACACCACACCGCTGGCCGACCTTCCGGCAGATCTGCGCACCGATCTGGGTACCTCCCGTGTGGTCCGGTCCGGGCAGGACGCCACCCTGGTCGCCTACGGGCCGATGGTCCGCACCTGCCTGGACGCCGCCGACGTAGCCACCGAGGAGGACGGCCGCTCGCTGGAGGTCATCGATCTCCGCTCGCTGTCACCGCTCGACCTCGACCCGGTGGTCGAGTCGACCCGTCGCACCGGGCGGCTGGTGGCGGTGCACGAGGCGCCGTCCAACGTGTCACTCTCGTCCGAGATCGCGGCCCGGGTCACCGAACAAGCCTTCTACCACCTGGAATCACCGGTGCTGCGGGTGACCGGGTTCGACACCCCCTATCCTCCCGCCCGGCTGGAGGACCACTACCTGCCCGACGTCGACCGCATCCTCGATGCCGTGGACCGGACGTTCGGTTACTGAGGGAGATCGCCGGTGCCACATCGACAGTTTCGTCTTCCCGACCTCGGCGAGGGCCTCACCGAGGCGGAGATCGTCCGCTGGCTGGTCGACGTCGGTGAGGCCGTGACCGTCAACCAGCCCCTGGTCGAGGTCGAGACGGCGAAGGCAGTCGTCGAGATCCCCTCCCCGTTCGCCGGTGTGCTGGTCGAGCGGCACTGCGAGGCCGGCCGCGAGCTCGCCGTCGGCGCACCGCTGCTGACCATCGACGCCCCGGGCGACGAGCCGTCGACCGGGGCGTCGGCCGGGCCACCGGCGGCATCCCTGCCGGAGTCCCGCTCCGGGGAGGCCGGGGACGCCACCACCGCGCCGGCCAGCGCCGGGCCAGGCAGCGGCGGGCCAGGCGGCGCCGCAGGCCGACCGTCGATGGCCACGGGCCGCACCCCGATGCTGGTCGGCTATGGTCCGCGCAGCTCCGAGCCGGAGCGCCGCCGTCGGCGTCGCCAGCGCGACGAGTCCGCGAACGGCGGCGCACCCGCAGCGTCAGCGGCAGCCGCGCCTGCGGCAGCCGCATCGCCGGCGCGCTCGGGCCGGGCGGCCGCGAAACCACCCGTGCGCAAGCTCGCCCGTGATCTGGGTGTGGACCTCTCCCTCCTCATCGGCACCGGCCCCGCGGGTTCGATCAGCAGGGCGGACGTCGAATCGGCGGCGGCGCGGGGCACAGCGGCTGCCGAGGTCGGCCTCGCCTCCGCGGCCCCCCGGCACCCCCGGTACCCGCCGCGACCCCGGCGCCGAACGGACACAAAGAGACCACACGACGCGTGCCGGGAGCGATCCCGGACGACGCCAGCTTCGACCCGGCCACCGGTGCCTGGCGGATCCCGGTCACCGGGATCCGACGCACCATGGCACGGGCAATGGCCGCCAGCGTGTTCACCGCGCCGCACGCCACCGAGTTCCTCAGCGTCGACGTCACGGAGGCCGTGGCGGCGAGGGAGCGCATCACAGCCCTGCCCGACTTCGCCGGCGTGCGGGTCACCCCGCTGCTGCTCGTGGCGAAGGCCCTGATCACGGCCGTCCGGCGCCACCCGCTCATCAACGCGACCTGGGTTGACGGGGCGGCCGGCGAGGACGCGGAGATCCGGGTGCGGTCGGAGATCAACCTCGGCATCGCGGTCGCCGGGCCGCGCGGTCTGGTGGTCCCGAACATCCCCGATGCCGGGTCGTTGGACCTCGCCGGGCTGGCCCTTGCCCTGCAGTCGCTCACCGAGGCCGCCCGGGCGGACCGGCTGCGCCCGGCCGACCTCTCGGGCGGCACCATCACCATCACCAACATCGGCGTCTTCGGTGTGGACACCGGCACGCCGGTTCTCAACCCGGGTGAGGCCGCGATCCTCGCGCTTGGCGCGATCAGGCCCACACCCTGGGTGCACCGCGGCGAGCTGGCCGTACGCACGGTGGCGCAGCTCGCGCTCACCTTCGACCACCGGGTGGTGGACGGCGAGCTCGGGTCGGCCGTGCTGGCGGATGTCGGAGCGATGCTCGCCGATCCCGTGGTCGCTCTAGCCTGGAGCTGAGGGCCTGAACTTCGCGCATCGCCTCATACACCCCCTCGGGAACAACGGACACATAGGGGTGCACAACGGAGACAGGTATCCCTCCTGGTACGGTTGCGCCTCACACCCGGCATCCGGCTCGACTTCCGCCACGAAGAGGTGAACGCATGACGCGCGTGGAGGCTCTGCAGGCCGCCGACGAGTTCGTCGCGAAGGTACTGACCTCCGCCAGCACCAGCGGCCGGTTCAACGGGGCGCTCAACCTGGCCGAGCGGGTGGACCTGACGCTGCGAGTGGCCCGGTTCCTGCTGGAGGGGCAGTCGTCCTCCGAAGCTGACGACATTCTCAAGCGGGACATGCGCAACGAGCTCGACCAGGCCTTCCCGCCGCTGCGCACCACCTGAGCTGCGCACCACCTGAGCCACCCGCGGCGGCGGGGCCCTCAGCGCAGGGGCCGAAACCGGTCCCCGCGCGCGGCGGCGGCCTCGTCGCCGGCCGCGACCGTGGCGCCAGCCCCAGGATGGATCGGGTCCTGGTGCGGCGGCGCCTCGACCCGCATGGTCGGATCCACCAGAACGGTGTCGTCGAGGCTGACCGGCGGCGGCACCCCGTGATCGATGGATTCCTCCACGAGGCGGCGGCGCCACTGGTCACGGTAGAGCGTGACAGCCAGCCCCACACAGCTGACGATCATAAAGATCACGCCGACAGTGGTCAGGTCGAGACCGGACGGATCCGCGTTCACGGCGAACGCAAGCACGGCTCCGAAGGCGAAAAGAAGAAGACTCAGCGGGATGCCCATGGGGCCCGTCTACCCCGGAACGGCCACCATAGCCGCACGTTTCGCATATCTGTCCACATTCCCGCCGCCACCGGTGGCAACCACCAGGCCCCACTCCGAGCACACAGCGATCACCAGAATCCCCGGGCGGGGGCACGCGGGGCGCGGGGCGACTTGCTCGGCCACGATGCCATCCGTGGGCGGAGCCACCGCTACCAGGCAGCCTTGAGGATTTTGGTCGCCAGCGAGCGTGGAGCAAAATCCCGAGCTTCGGGCTGTGGCTGCTGCCGGGCAAGAGTTGAGGGTCGTGGTCGTTCCGCCAACCAAAATCCTCAACCCTTGCGGAATGTCAAGTGGCTCTGCGCCCGTTTTGTTCCTCTTGAGATGAACTGCCGGCGCGGCGCAACGGTACGGGATCCCGGTGGGCCGCCATGCGCCGAGTGGACGCGGACCGCCAGGCCAATGCCGGTGGCCCTGGATCCGCTGGATCCTGGCCACCGGCTTCGAGGACAAGAAGATCCGCCCGCGGCGGCTACCAGGCCAGGCGGCCACCACGGGCGGATCAGCGATCAGACGAACCAGCGAAAGCGGATCAGGCGGAAGCGGATCAGAAGGCCTCTTCGGCCAGTTCCATCAGCCCGAGGTCGGTGCTCTCCAGCACCGTCCGCCGGACGCGCAGCTCGGGCAGGATGTTCGCCGCGAACCAGCGGGCCGACGCGACCTTGCCCTCGTAGAAGGCACGGTCCCGCTCGGACGGCGAGCCCGCCAGGCCGGCCAGAGCGGCCTCCGCTCCGCGCAGCAGCAGCCATCCGATGATCAGGTCACCCAGGCTCATCAGCAGCCGGGTGGTGTTCAGGCCGACCCGGTAGACCTGGGCCGGATCCTCGGCGCCCGCGGTGAGGAAGCCGACCAGCGCCGCCACCATCGCCTGGACGTCCTCGAGCGACGCACCGAGCACCTCCCGCTCGGAGCGCAGCGCGCCGTTGCCCGTCTCGCCCTTCGCGAACTCCTGGATCTGGCCGAACAGCGAGGTCAGCGCATGACCCTGATCCCGGACGATCTTGCGGAAGAACAGGTCCTGGCCCTGAATGGAAGTCGTCCCCTCGTACAGGGTGTCGATCTTCGCATCCCGGATGTACTGCTCGATCGGGTAGTCCTGCAGGTAGCCGGAGCCGCCGAACACCTGCAGCGAGGTCGCCAGCAGCTCGTAGGAGCGCTCCGAGCCGACTCCCTTGACGATCGGGAGCAGCAGGTCGTTCATCCGCTCAGCGGCCTCGTCCGCCTCGCCGCGGGCCGCGGCGAGCGCCACCGCGTCCTGGAACGTCGCGGTGAACAGGACCAGGGAGCGCATGCCCTCGGCGTAGGCCTTCTGCAGCATGAGCATCCGGCGGACGTCCGGGTGATTGATGATCGTGACGCGCGGCGCGCTCTTGTCCGTCGACCGGGGCAGGTCCGCGCCCTGCACCCGCTCGCGGGCGAAGTCCAGCGCGTTGAGGTAGCCGGTGGACAGGGTGGCGATGGCCTTCGTCCCGACCATCATCCGGGCGTACTCGATGACCCGGAACATCTGGGCGATGCCTTCGTGCACGTCGCCGACGAGCCAGCCGACGGCCGGCTCCCGCTCACCGAAGCGCAGCTCGCAGGTGGCGGAGACCTTCAGGCCCATCTTCTTCTCGAGGTTGGTGACGTAGGCGCCGTTGCGGGCGCCGAGCTCACCGGTCTCCGGGTCGGGCATGTACTTGGGGACCAGGAACATCGACAGGCCCTTGGTGCCGGGGCCGTGCCCCTCGGGGCGGGCGAGCACCAGGTGGAAGATGTTCTCCGGGACGTCCCAGTCACCGCTGGTGATGAATCGCTTCACACCCTCGATGTGCCAGGTCCCGTCCGGCTGCGCGATGGCCTTCGCCCGCCCGGCGCCGACGTCGGAGCCGGCGTCCGGCTCGGTCAGCACCATGGTCGCGCCCCAGTGCCGCTCGATCGCCCACCGCGCGAACTTCTTCTGCCACTCGGTGCCGATGCTCTCCAGGATCGCGGCGAAGGTCGGGCCGGCCATGTACATGAACACGGCCGGGTTCGCGCCGAGGATCAGCTCGGAGGCCGCCCAGGCGATGGTGGGCGGAGCGCCCATGCCACCAAGGTGCGGCGGGAGGAACAGCCGGAACCACTCGCCGTCGAGGATCGCCTGGTAGGACTTGCGGAACGACTCGGGCAGGGTGATCTCGCCGGTGGCGGCGTCCAGCACCGGCGGGTGCCGGTCGGCGGCCGCGAACGACTCCGCGATCGGGCCGGAGGCGACCCGCTCCATCTCGGCCAGGACCTCGTGGGCGGTGTCGCGGTCCATCTCCGCGAAGGGCCCGGTCCCGAGCGCCCGGTCCACGCCGAACACCTCGAACAGGTTGAACTCGATGTCCCGAAGGTTGCTCCGGTAGTGACCCATGGACGGTTCCTCCCCTCGACCTCACCGCCTGATCCTGAGCGGCGCGGACGCAGTTACTCGCTGGTAGGTGATGCCCATGCTACCCGCGAGTAACCATCACGGGAAGAAGATCCCAGGACGAAACAGCCAGGGGGCCCGCAGTCGGCCGCAGAACCGCGAAAGCCACCGTGTCACCCATTTCCGGTACGTCTACTCTTGCGACCATGACGGGGGGCGACGCAGAGCACACGGACGAGTTCGACGAAGGGACCACGCAGGAGATCCGGCTCGCGGTCGTGATGACCGGCGGGGCGAGCCTGGCCGTGTGGATGGGTGGTGTCGCGCGCGAGATCAATCTCCTCACCGCCGCACGGGCCCACCAGGATGACCCGGCCGTGGCCGGCGCCCGTGGCTGGTCCGCCACCGACACGGCGGTCGCCACCCGCTGGGCCGCCCTGCTGGCGGCCCTCGACCTCGAGGTCTCGGTGGACGTCCTGGCCGGCGCCTCGGCGGGTGGCATCAACGTGGCACTGCTGGGCTACGCGAACGTGCAGGACACCGACCTCGGCCCGCTACGCGACCTGTGGATCCAGCTCGGCTCGCTGCGTGAGCTGATGCGGCGGCCCGACGCACACAGCTTCCCGTCCCTGCTGCGCGGCGACGAGGTCATGCTGCCGGCGCTGCGCAGCGCGCTGCAGAGCCTCGACCCGCACCCGGGGGCCAGCACGCCGGTCTCGAACCACGGACCACGGGCCCACTCGGCGCGACCGATCCGGCCGACCTCGGTGTTCATCACCACCACGATCCTGCGCGGCGAGACCAGCCGCTGGCCGGACGATCTCGGCGGTCTCGTCCGCGACCGCGACCACCGTGGCCTGTTCGTCTTCGGGGAGGACGACCTCGCCGATCCCGAGGGCGCGGCCCGCCTCGCGCTTGCGGCCCGGGCCAGCGCGGCCTTCCCCGGTGCCTTCGAACCGGCCTACATCCCGGTCCGGAACTCGCCGGACAGCGCTCATCCCGACATGGCCGATCACGTGAACGCGGCCGGCGACTTCCACGGCTCGGACGGCGGCATCCTCGTGAACCGCCCGCTCGGGCCGGCGCTGCAGGAGATCTTCGACCGGCCCACGCGGGGGCGGCAGGTCCGCCGCGTCCTCACATATGTGGTGCCGGCGCCGAACCCACCGGCCGACGCGGCCAACGCGGCCGACGCGGCCGACGAACCGGCCGACCGATCGCCCCCGTCTGCCGTCGACACCCTGCTCGGCGCGCTGAGCGCGGCGCTGAACCAGTCCATCTCGACGGATCTGCGCCGCATCAGGGCGCACAACGAGGCGGTGCGGGGGCTGCGGACAAGCCGGCGCCGGCTCGCCCGGCTCGCCCCGGCCGGCGGGCCACGACTCGCCGACCAGGACGTCTACACCACCTACCGGGCGCAGATCGCCGACCGCGCGGCGGACCTCGTCCTCGACACGTTCGACCGGATTGTCATCGACTCGCTCACGGCCCCGACCCCGCCCGAGGCCATACCCTCCGACGCGGCCCGGCGGCTCGCCGACGCGCGCGGACGCGCCGAGCTCCGGCTGGCGGCCGTCAACGCGGCGACGGGGGAGTTTCCCGACCGACTGCCGGGGGCGCGCGACCTCGGCGAGCTGTGGCGGCTGGGCCGCCCCGCGGTGGACGCCGTCAAGGGCACGCTGATCTCCATGATCAACGAGGGCTACGTCCTGACGACGGATCCGGACGAACGCCGGGCGCTGAGCGCCATCGCCCGGGGAGTGCACGGCGCCGTCGTCGCGCCGCGGGAACAGGCCGGAGCCCAGCTGCTCCCTCTTCCGTCGACGCCGGCGAACAGGGGCGCGTTCACGGTGGTCCGCCACACCCTGCGCGACCTCGCCGGGGCGTCATCGGACGCGGTTGTCGCCGAGGCTGCCAGGCGCTGGCTGCGCGGCGCCGGCGACGCGCAGACCAGCAGAACCGATCTGACCCTCGCCTGGAGCACGCTGAGCTCGCTCGCCGAAAGCCTGCGCGGTCTGCTGGACCGGATCGTGGCCCGCTCCGGCAACGACGACGGCAACAGCAACAGCAACAGCAACACCGACGGCGACGGCGACGGCGACGGCGGCGGCGCTCCGGGCGACCGGCCGAGGACCGCGGGGGCCGGCGGCCGGCTGGTGTCGGCCGCGCTGCTCGCGCCACCACCGCCACGCGGCCGCAGGACCGGCCTGAGCCTGGCAGCCCGACGTCAGCGAGCCGCCCAGGGGCTGCGGGACTTCATCGGGTACCTCCCGGCCGACCGGGAGCGGGCCGCGATCGCGCTGCTCGACCTCCACCTCGTCACCCGCACGCTCACCGGTGCCGACGTCATCGACCAGCCGGTCGAGCTGGTCCAGGTCAGCTCGGACATCCGATGCGATCTCGATCCGGCCCGCTCCGACGCGCATCACAAGCTCACCGGGCTCGCGCTCGGCTCCTTCGGAGCGTTCGCGAAGTCGTCCTGGCGCGCGAACGACTGGATGTGGGGGCGCCTGGACGGCGCCGCCTGGCTGGTCCGCATCCTGCTCGACCCGCGGCGGCTTGTCTGGTTACGCGACCTGGCGGTGGAGCGCGCGGATGGCGACCCCGCCGCCGGCGAGAGCTGGCTCGCCGGGTTCGTCGCGGTGCTGTCGACGATCGCGTCGACGCCGGTGACCGCGCCGGTGCTGGCCGAGCTGGCCTGGCTCGACGACCCGGGTGCCCCGGTACCGCCCCTCCTGCCGGAGACCGCGGCGTGGGTCGCCGCCGGCATCCAGCGCGAGATCGCCGCCGGTGAGCTGGTGAGCGTCGCCGCCGCGGTCCGCGCGGACATCAAGGAGACGGGCGCGGCGGTGGGCCGGAACCGGGAGTTCCTCGATGCGGTGCCCACGAAAGCCGCCGGCGCCGCCGGTGCCGCCGGCGCCGCCGGTGCCGCCGGCG
>NZ_ADGX01000063.1 GCF_000177675.1 Parafrankia sp. EUN1f | reverse complement strand
CGTGCGCATCACCGGCATCGCTCTTCGCCCGGACGTCGAATACCGCTCCCGGTAACGAGCCGCCTGCAGCGGGTTCACCGCGATCACCTGGTAACCGGCGGCGACCAGCGCGGACACCCACGGACCACGGTCCGTCTCGATCCCGACCACGACCTGGCCAGGGTCAGCGTCCTCGGGAAGATACCGCCCGACCATGGCGTGCAGCCGGGCGATGCCCGCCGCACCCTCCGGCACCCTGGCCTTCGTCAGCCGCCGGCCGGTCTCGTCCTGCACCTCCACATCATGGTGATCTTCCGCCCAGTCGTCCCCGACGAACAGCACCCAGGCCTCCTTCGCACCGGCAGCAGTTCCGGCAGCCCACGGGAGATCCACCACGCCCTAATGCTCAAGTGGTCACGTCTTGCTCGACGGCCACGACATCCCATCAGCAGTCAGCTCTCCCGACCACCGGCAGGGGCACGGTCTGACCTTAGGACTCGACTTCGGTCCAGAGGCGCGGAGTGCTCACCTACCAGCGGCTACCGGCACCGAGCCTGCCCTACAGCGACCCGGTACGTCCCATTAGAGGTGTTGGGCGATCGCGGGTCGCTCGGGGACGTGCCGGAGCCCGCGACCTTCGGCGTTGACGTCGCCTGAAGAACACCGTGTACGCGGGTTCGGGCATCAGCGCAGACGTCTCCGAACATCGACACCGGCTCTCCCGCTCCCTGCAAGACCTGATAACCCCACCGATTACCGGGCACCAGAACGGCATCCTCGGATCTGCCGGCCGAGGGCTCTGGTCATTCCCGTGGCCTGCTGAGCTCTCGCGTCTGTTACCGCCTACCCGGCTTTCCAGAGGCGCACCGTTGCGTCGGTGGAGCCGACGGCGAGGGTGGTCCCGTCGGGGGAGAACGCCACCGACAACACCCTGCCGGTGTACGAAAAAATCCCAGCCGTCCCCAGCCCCGGGTGTGCTCACAGCAGGTCAGTTTGCCACGAAACGTCACCAATCCGATGCACGGCACGACCAGCCGGCAGGCCTGCTCGTACCCGGCGGCGGCGCGCAGCTTGTCCGATTCCACCGGCCTGACCAGACCCCAGGCGCCGCGTTGACCGGGCCGCATGTAGGACGACCATTGGTTTGGCAGCCTCCGGGGATCAGGTGGGTGTGATGGAGGACGCTGGTGACCAATTAAGGGAAGGGGACCTGCAGGAAAAGTCGGAGGTGATGCTCCGTAGGGTGTTCTTGACGGTGTTCGGATCGTTCTGCCACCAGGAATTCAGGTCGTTTGTGCCTGTGGGCGGTTGGATGTTGAGGACGAGCCTGTCGTGTTGGGCGAGTTCGTCGGCGAGGCGGACTGCGGCGGCCTGCCCGGCGTCCAGCTTCCCCGTGCTCTTGGCGGTGTCGTCGTCGAAACAGATGACGAACGTCGTGTCCGGGAGCTCGCTGATGAGGCGTTGGGCGAGGTCAGGGGCTCCGGTGCTGCTGGCGTGCGCGGTGCCGAGGAGTGCGATGGCGGTGAGGTCGTTCTGGGCCGCGGTGAGGGCGTCGGGGAAGCCTTCGCAGATGACGGCGATGCCGGGTCTGGGCGGGCCTGCGGTGGCGAGCCGGGCGAGGCGGGGGTTGGGGGCCCGGTCGCGGGTGGGCTGGTCGTAGCGGCGCCGGATGTTCGGGCTGAGGTAGCGGACCTGGTAGTAGGTGACGTCGTGATGAACGGGATCGCGGACAGGGAAAACGATGCCGGGTCCGGAGCGGGGGAGTCCGTCGGGCCGGGGTAGCTGGTTGGGGCCGGGGTCGAAGCCGACGCTGTTGGCACGGAGGATCTCGTCGGTGAAGCCGCGGCTGTGCAGGTAGCGGAGGGCTCCGCGGCCGATCGGACGCCAGAGCAGTTCCTCGGCCTCGGTGGCCAAAGCAGCGACGGCGGGGTCGACGGCAGTGGCGGTCTCAAGGTTGCGGCTTCGGGCGTCGTGTCCGGTCCGACTGGCCTTCACCTCGGGTTGTGAAGGTACGGAGGCGGCGCGTGCCTGTGCGTGGATCCCGCGAGGCGAGCGGACGGCTCGACGTGTGGCGGTGGGGTGTGCGGCATGTCGAAGGCCGGTGCGGTCGGCGAGGTTGTGCAGGGCCTCCAGCACGGTGCAGCTTTCGGTGATCATGACGAGGTCGATGGCTGTGCCGCCCTCGCCGCAGGCGAGGCATTTCCATCTCCACTGGCCCCGTTGGTTCTGGTAGATGCCCATCGACGGATGCTCGTCGGGATGGGCCGGGTTCGGGCAATGCCAGCGGGCGCGACGTCCGCTGCCCTGGGGCGTGCCGCATTTCTCGGTGGCCAGGGTGGCGAGGTCCGTGGCGTCGAGGATCGCGTCGCGGTCGAAGGGGGCCATGAGCCGGGATCCTCCGCACGAGGGGGCAGTCATCGTCGTTGTGGAAACGGCCTGGGTGGATACGGAAACCGCATCGGGGACGAACGGCGTGATGACCACTTCAATGATCTCGTGAGGGCGTCGTCGATGTCGGGGAATTCGCGATGACGTCCGCGAGGCCTCGGCGAGGGTGCTCCCAGATGGTGACGTTGCGGACCGTCCCGTCCCATGACGACAGAGGAAACGGATTCGGCGTGGGGCGGTGGGGGATTCGTGCCGCGGACCGCCGAGCTACGCCGGTGGCGTATGGACTGGGGACGCTGGTCGCGAGGGGCTGATGCCGCGGACGGCCTGCGTCGGTGGCAGGCGGATCCGGCGCTGGCCGCGCACAGTCATTCCCTCGCAGGTCTGCTCGACGCCTGTGGCCGGGACCGGTCGGTGCCGTTGGAGGTGGCCGACGGGCGTCTGGCTGCGCTGGTGGCGCATGCGAGGGCGGGTGACAGCGCCGCGGTCCGGGTGGTGTTGGAGCGGGTGCTGCCGGCGCTGGTGGTCACCGCGGTCCGCCGAGCGGGCTCGGCGCCGTTCGGTGGAGGCCGTGGCTCGATGGCCTTCAGCGACGTTCTGGTGGAGCTCGTCGCGGCCGGCTGGGAGGTGATCTGCGGGTATCCGCTGGAGCGGAGGCCACGAAAGATCGCGGTGAACGTCGTCCGCGACACGACCTACCGGGTCTTCGGGTATGTGCCGATCATGGAGCGCAGCACCTTCTACCCGGAGGTGCTGCCCGCCGTTCCCGCGGGGCTGGATGGCCGGCCCACTCCCGGGATCGGCCGGGGCGCCGGGCCGGGTGCGGATCTGCTCGAGACGCTGTCCGAGGCCTACGCTGCGGGGACGGACCCGGCGGCCCTGCGGCTGCTGGTCGATCTCACGATCAACGGTCGGAGCCAGGCGGAGATCGCTGCTCGTGAGGGGATCACGGACCGGACGGTGCGGTTGCGGCGGGACGCCGCGGTCCGGTCGGTTCGATCGGCGCTGGGTGTCGGCGTGCGGGTCGGGGCCGGGGGAGTGGCCGTATGACCGGGCAGTCACCCGTGTGGATCCCGGAGACGGCGCTGTTGTTTGTGGCTGGCGTGCTGTTCGCCACCGCGGGCGGTGTGTGGTCGGGCGCGCAGGCCGCCGCGGTGCTGTTCGGCGCGCACGAGCCGCTCACTGTCGGGTTGGGGACGGTGCTGCTCGCCATCCCGCGGCTGATGTTGCATCCGACGGATCCGGCGAGCGCGTGGCCGGCGGACGTGGCTGCGCGGCTCCCGGGGCCGTTCGCATACTGGTGCGCGTCGCTGGTTCCGATCGGCGTGACGGTGCTGATCGGCGTCGCTGTGTGTCTGCTGGCGCAGCGCCGGGTGGGAGTCGCGCGCCGGCGGCGGATGGGGCTGGATCCGGAGGCGCGGTTCGCCCGCCTCTGGGACCTGTTGCCGCTGTGGGTGGATGGGCCGCTACCGGGTCGGCTGATCCTGGGACGGACACGGGACGGGTTCGTTTCCCGGCTGCTCGCGACGGAGGATGCGTCGCGGCCGCTTCCGGACGCGGTGCCGCGTCTCCTTCGGCGCCAGGCGGAGAAGCGACGTGGTGACCGTGGCACGGTGCTGGTCATCGGCCCGACGCGCTGCGGGAAGACCGCGGCGTGCGCCGTACCCGCGATCCTGGAATGGGAAGGGCCGGTCATCGCGCTGTCGGTGAAGAAGGATCTCATGGGCGCCACGGTGCAGCGACGGTATGGCGTCGGCGAGGTCCGGGTGTTCGACCCGACGGGCATCACCGGTGAGACGTCGGCGCACTGGTCGCCGCTGGCCGAATCGTTCAGTCTCGCGGGTGCCCGGCTCGCGGCCCGGTCGATCGCGAACAGCACGGACTGGACGGCTGGCGGCTCCGGCGATATGGGCTTCTGGACCGCGGCCGGCGAAGACCTGTTGGCCAACCTGTTCTGGGTCGCGGCCACCGCCGGGCTCGGCATGGACACGGCCGTCCAGTGGGTTACCTCCCTGGAGCGCGACGGTGTGCTGGGTTTCGTGAAGGCGTTCGCGCTCCACGAGGACCCGGAGGTGCGGGACGACGCGGAGCAGGTGTTGGCGAACCTCACCGCCGTGTGGAAGACCGACCCGAAGCAGATCTCGTCGGTCTTCCTCGTCGCCCGGCAGATGATCCGTCCGTGGCAGGAGCCAGCGGTGGCACGCTCCGCGCAGCGATCCACGATCGATCTCGGCTGGCTGCTCGGCACCTCCACCGATGGTCTGGGGGACGAGGACGACGGCTGGTGGTTCGACGGTCTGAGCGACGACGACGATGACGAGGACGACCGCGACGAGCACGACGAGGGTCACAGCAGCGCCGAGGGAAGGATTCTGGGGAACCGGCTGGCTCACAACACCCTGTACCTGTGCGCTGATCTGGACGACGCGGAACGGCTCGCTCCGGTGCTCGGGGGAGTCGTCGACGACCTGATCCGCGCTGTCTATGCCCAGGTTGGGCGGACCGGAAAGCCGCTCGATCCGCCGCTGCTGGTCGTCATCGACGAGGCCGGTAACTGGCCGATGCGGAATCTCCCCGGCAGGATCTCGACCTGCGCGGGCATGGGTATCCAGCTGATGCTGCTGTATCAGAGCAAAGCCCAGATCGACGCCGCCTACGGCACGAAGGCCGACGTGATCGTCGCCAACGCCACCACGAAGATCTTCTTCTCGGGTATCTCGGATCGATCCACCCTGGACTACGTCGGAGTCCTGCTGGGACAGGAGCACATCTCCGCGCGCACTCTGTCCACCGACACCGCCCCGGGCGGAGGCCGGGAAGGTGTTTCCGAGGCTCCGACCCGCCTGGAACTGCTGCCGCCCTCGCTGCTGCGTCAGGTCGCCCCCGGCGAGGCGCTGATGCTGCACGGCACGCTTCCGCCCGTCCACCTGCGTGGTCGGTACTGGTTCCGGGACAGCGGACTTATCCGGCTGGCATCAGGGCAACCGCCGGCGCTGTTCCGCGGCCGGCGGGAGGCGCCGTGACCCGGCAGGAACCCGACGCGGTTCCGGTGGGCTGGGTGCCGGACATAGCCGCGATCCTGGCCGCCATCGACAACCCCGTGACGATCGAGACCCGCAGCGGGCTGTGGCGCATCGGCGTCGATCCGGAAAGCCGGCTCCATGGCGCCGTCTATCGACCCTCTGGGCCTGACAACACGAACGATCACTCTCCGGAAACCATCGGCGCGACGCGACCACCTGTCACCGCCGCGTCGAGTCGGGCCCTCGAGCAGAGCCTCGGATTCCCGCTGGGAGACGGTATCCACCGGGCGCTGCGTGCCGAGGCTGCGACTCTCCGCCTCGGGGAGAAGGCCGCGGACGTCCAGAACCCGGAGACCGCCGCGGAACCGCAGGAACCGCACAATCACGAGCCCGACCATCGTCCTGCGGACAAGGCCATCGTGTCGGTTCCTGGACGGCCACCGATCACCTACGCGGAATCACTGGAACAATCCCGCGTCGAGCTGCGCTGGGAGACCACGAGCTCCCAGCACGTCGGGGACCTCTACCAGGTCGACATCGTCGACCTGGGATGCACAGTGACAGAGGGGCGCCGCGAACTCACGTACCGGCTCTGCCTGAACGGCGATGTTGTCTTCGCTGGCGATGACATCGAGGTTCCCGCCGACACCGAGCCGCGCAGCAGCGAAACGGTACGCGGACTGGTCCAGATGCTGCTGCATCCCGAGGCGGACGTTCCGCTCAACGCCAGGCAGCGCAGTTTCCTCACCCGCCACCACGACGATGTCGCCGGACTCGTCGCCGAACACGCGGGGCCGCACCAGGTCGGCGACCGCGTCGAGGTGCGCCTTCCGGACGGGCGACTCCTCACCGGCGAGGTGAAGGCCACGGTGCCAGCCGCCGACGGTGAGGAGATCCGGTCCTACCAGTGGACGCCCGACGGCGATCTCTTCGCCGGCGCCGCGGACGGTCCGAGGGGCACGATCGTCAGCCCCGCGGCCGCGGTGCGAACAACCCTGCTGCCCCCGCCGGCCGGTCCTCTTCCCGGTGTACCCGCCGGCCCCGCCGATCAGGCCGTCCCCTCGGTGGCCGTGTCATGACGACGCCGCCACACGCGGCGGGCACGCCGCCGCCAGGGGACGCCGCCGGCCGGGCATCGCCGCCAGACAGCGAGCCGACGCCGCCTCGCGCCGACCAGTCAGATCGTCCGCTGGATTCGCCTCCCGGTGTGGACTCGAGGGACGTCCTTCTCGAACCGCGCCTCAGGGTCGCCCGGCTGCACCCCAGCGGCGTCCTGTTGGATTTTCCGTTCCGACCGCCGCCCGGTTCCACCGTCTACGCGGCGACGTTCTGGCCGGAGTCGAGAGATCCCAGCGGCTGGACCCACCTGGAATGGTCCCGCCCACCACACGGCCGCGGGCTGCAGCTGCCCGAGGTCACCGACATCGGGGACGTCGTCGGTTTCCGTGCCGTCAGCCGACCCCAGCTCCCCCCGAGCAATCCCTACGCCGCCGGCAATCAGCGTCCTCTCGGCCCGACCGATGGCCATGTCCACGACTGGTGGGGCTACCTCCACGCCACCCAGGGCCACACCATCGTCGTGCACGGCCCGTACCCCACTGTTTCCGCCGCCTATACCGCCGCACAGGCAGCGCTGGCCGCGCAGGTCTGGCAGTCCAACATCGACAGTGGCGCTCGGGCCGGCGGCCGCGACGCCGGCCGTGCCCCGCCCGAGCGGGCCTGGCGGGAACCGGCGCAGCCACCGGCCACAGTGACCGTGACCTGGCACGGCGACACGGCGACCGTCGGTGACCCCCGGTTCGGGTGGCTCCACGTCGACGCCGACGGCCTCGCCGCCGCGCTCGCCCGGCCCGCCGCGGACCTCGCCCGCGACCTACGACCGCGGGTACGCGGCATCGACGGAACCGAGGCGCCGGTCACCCTCGCCGCCCTCGCCGCGCTCCACCTCGACGAGCTTCCCGACATCCGCGCCAGCCCGTCACCGCCAACCCCACCCACACCACCGACCGGCCCTGACCTGGACGGACCATGACACATCCCCGGCCTGACTGGGACATCACCGCCCTCGGCAACCCCACAGTCGTCCACATCCCCGACGCGGCCACCCGACCGGCCCCTGAGGCGCAGCAGGAACGACCTCTGATCGCGCTCGCAGGGCAGGCCCTGAACCGGCAGCTCTCCGCCGGCGCATCCGACTGCCAGCCGCAGCTGAGGGCGCTCGCCGTCGCCGGCGTCGTGGCCGTGCGGACCAGCAGGGAGATCTACGAACTCCGAGAGACGCTGAGCGGTTGGAGGCTGGTGCGCACCTGGGGCGAACCCGAACCCGCCGAACTCGCCGCCGCGGCCTGGATCCGCGCCCACCGCCTCGCCCACGAACGCCGTGACGCCCCGCCGACCTCCGGGCCCGCGCCTGGCGGCGGCCGTCCTGCATGACGTCGGGAGCCCTGATGGAACCTCTCACCCTTGACGAGATCCGGGCGCTTCCCCCGGTGATCGATCTCCCGACCGCCGCCCGAGCCTTCAAGATCGGACGGACTCTCGCCTACTCCCTCGCCCGCACGGGAGACTTTCCCTGCCCCGTCCAACGGTACGGACGCCTCTACCGCGTCCTCACCGTCGATGTCCGTGAAGCCCTCGGCCTCACCGACGACATCCCAGCCACCGATGCTGAGGCCGGCGGCAGTGGCGACGAATTCCACCGTCCAGCGCGAGCGCGGACGAAAACCTCGAAATGATCACTCGCTGGCGGCTGCGGTGCGATAACGGGGTGCGGGCCCCGGTGGTGTGGACGGAGGATGCCGAGGGCGCGGTCCCGTACACCAGCGGGCCCCGGTCGAAGACGAGCCTGAAACCGCCCGTGGCCAGCTCGCGGCCGGTTTCGTCGTCTCGCCGCCGCGCGCCTCGTCCGCTTTTCGCCCCTTGCCTTGGGCGGCAAACACGCGTCAGGCCGGCAAACGCCTTGCACACTGACAGCCTGACGGGCGGGTTTCAGGTTCCGGACGCTAGGTTGCATACTGCCGACGGCGTGCCGCGCGGGTGGTGGACGCCGAGGCGCCGAGAACCGGGGGAGTTCTGATGGCCGTTGACCTGAGCCTGAGCGCTGGCGCGACCATAAAGGTGCCGGCCCGGTCGGTGCGGCTGGAGCTGGACCGGCGCGGCGGGCCGGAGGTTGATGTCTGCGCGGTCCTGGTGGCCGGCAGCGGCAAGGTGCGTTCCGATGCGGACTTCGTCTTCTTCAACCAGCCCGTTCATCCGTCCGGGGCTGTCCGGGTCAGCGCCGGCTTGTTCACGGCGTCGCTGCCGGAGGTGGAACCCGACATCGAGACGATTGTGCTCGTCGGCTCGGTCGACACCGGAGCGTTCCCCGACATCGCTGAGCTGCGCCTCAACATCTCGATGGAGCCTGGTGACCTGGTCGCCGAGTTCGTGCCGAACCTGGCCCAGCCGGTGACGGCGATGGTGTTCGGTGAGTTCTACCGGCGCGGCGGCGAGTGGGAGTTCCGTGCGGTCGGGCGGGGCTGGGATAGCGGCCTGGCGGGCCTGGTCACCAGTTACGGCGTCCAGGTCGACGACGAACCCGACCTCGGGGCTGCGGGGACGAGTGGCGGGGCCGAGGAATCGGATTCGAAGCCGTCTCGCGCACTTGGGTTGCTCGACAGGGCGCTCGAACTCCAGGCCCCGTTAGCTGAACGCCACGTCGATCGCTTGCGTCGGAACAGGCCGGATGCGACGCCGCACCAGATCGTGGGTCGTTTGAACGCGGAGCTGCGCGCCGCGACCATCTCCGCGGGAGTCGGCGTTGGTGCTGCGGCGGCGGCACCGGGTGTGGGTACCGGGGTAGCGCTTGCCGCGTCGGGAGGTGAGGCGGTCGCGTTCCTCAACGCGACCGTCCTCTACATCCTGGCCCGGGCCGAAGCTCAGGGCATCAAGATCGACGACGTGGAGTGTCGTCGGACGCTGGTCATGGCCATCATGCTGGGTGACGCTGGCGCGAAGGGGATCGGCCAGGTGGCCGAGCGGACCGGCCAGCACTGGGCGCGACAGATCGTTCGGGGTATCCCGCAGGCGAAGATCAATGCGATCAACAGGGTGCTCGGTCCGCACTTCGTCACCAAGTACGGCGCCAAGAAAGGTGTCATCGTGCTCGGCAAGGTCGTGCCGTTCGGTATAGGTGCCGTGATCGGTGGTGCCGCCAACGGGCTGTTCAGCCAGGGCATCATCAAGGCTGCCGACCGCGCATTCGGAAACCCTTCACAGTCGTGGGAAGACTGACCGGTCGGCCGCGGTAGCGAGGCAGTGAATTGATTGGCCTATTTGGCTGTGGGGGTCCGCGCCGGATGTCCGGTCGGAACGGACCCCCACAGGTGACGTAGGCCCTCGCTGCTACCCGATGACGAGGGTCAGGAGGGGGTCCGGGTCGGAACGGCGTTCACCCCTTCCGGGTCCGGTGGCCGGAAGAGCAGCATGATGTCGACGTCTCCGAAGCACTCCACGAAGGATGTGCCAGGCGGGAAGTCGCTGAGTAGCGCAGCCAGCAGCTTGGCGTCCGCTCCTGGGCGCACGATCACCTGAAGATCACGGTTCTTGCCCTCGCGGAGGAGGATCCTCGGCTGGGTGCTCGGGTCGGGGGTCCGCCAGGGGGGCGGGTCGTCGGGTGGCAGACTAGTCATTTAGCCACGGCTCCTGTGTGTGCAGGGGGTGTGGTCAGGCCTCGGTTCGGGTGTTGGTAGCACCCGGCCGGGGCCGCTTTCGTCGTCGACGTTATGCCGGGTAATCCGGATGGTCAAGTTTGGGTTCGGGTCAATTTATTTACCCTCGGAGCGGTCGGGGTGGTCCTCCGGATGTGGTTTTGGATGCGGACCTAAAGCGCTGTTGCGCGGACGCCGGAACGTCTGTCGTGGAATCGATGCCACGCCAGAGCATCGATGAATGAAATCGAGCCTCGGTGAATGGTGAACTATTTTAAGGGAATCTATGCTGTTTGGGGTCCTTGGCTGCTCCTGATCTGTGCGATGTAGCGGCGTGCGGTGCCCTCGTGCAGGTCGATACGTGGGGCGAGGTCCTTGGCGAGGGCGTAGACCGACCGGGGGTCGTCGGCCGGTAGCCGGGCGATGAGCTGGCGGAGCTGGTACTTCTTGCTCCCCGGCCGGATCGGGATGACCGACGCGTCTGCATCCACGCCGGCGTCGGTGGAGGCGGCAGCGGCTGGTGGGGGGAGAGAGCCCGGCGCGGGGTCGGGTGCGTCGGTCTGCGCGTGGAGTCCGGCGCCCTCGGGCGCGTTCCCCGCGCGAGGGGCGGCGGCAGGTGTCGGCTGGGCCGCGCCGGTGATCGGTGTTTCCGGCGCGGATTCCGGCAGCGCGGAACCGGTCGGCGCGCCCTGCATGGCCGGGCCGCGCGCCCTGGCCGGGCCGATCGCGCCGACCGCGCCGCGGATCTGTGCCATGAGGAGTTCGTACGCGCCGATGAGCGCCGCGCTCGGCCACGCGGCGATGACGCGGGCTGGCAGGGTGGGTTGGGCGTGCATCACGTTGGCGGCGAGGCTCGCGGCCGAGGCGAGGGTGAGCAGCCCGTAGGCGAGCGCCGAGCGTTTGCGGCCGTCGCGGCTGTCCGCGAGCATCGTCATGGACGCGGCGATGATCAGGCCGTCGACGGCGAGCGGGATGATCGACGAGCTGACGTGGTCCTCTCCGTTGGCGAGGGCGACCGCGCGCATGTGCCGGTAGGAGACGATCGCGGCGATGCCGGCGACGGCGAGGACCGCGAGCACCGTGGCGATGCGGATCCACCGTTCGCCGTCACGCCAGAGGTTCGGCCGGGTAGGGGCCGAGCCGGCGGGGGTGGGATGACCGTTCGGGTGGTCTGGCGGGCGGTCCGCGCGGGATCCGCGTTGCCGAGGCTGTGATGCCGACTGGCCGCTGAGCGGGTCAGGGCCCGGCCCGGCTGGTGGCTGCGTGGGTTGGTCGGTCAGGGGCACGGGGGCCTACCAGGTGGCGAAGTCGCTGAGGGTGAGGGTGTGCTGGCCAGCCCAGGGGAGCCGGTCGGAGCGCAGAGCGAGGGCTGCTTCAAGGCTTTGTTCGACGACGGTCGTGACGGCCCAGTACGTGGCGCCGGCGAGGGTCTCGCTGATCGGCAGGTCCACGGGGATGCCGACGCTGTCGAGGATCTCGAGGAGGCGGGCGACGGTGAGGCCGTCCTCGCTGGGGCTGGAGATGTCGACGACGATCGAGGCCGCCTCCGGGTAGGCGACCGTGACGGCATAGGCAGCGTGCTGGCAGTGGACCGTCGCGAGCCAGGTCGCGGCCTGGCGCCGGGTTTCGACGGCACCGTCGACGGCGATCTGGGCGGCGAGCCGCTCCTGCGGGTCGGGCACGACGGCCAGGGACGCCGGGCTGACCGGGATCTGGCCCGCCATGGGCGGACTCTCGGGCTGCTCGGCGCTCGGTCCGAAGGTGACGCGGGGCAGGCCTTCCGGGCTCGCGGGAGCGGCATCGTCGAGGTAGCCCTCGAGGACGGCCAGGAGGACGCGGACGCTGTGGCCGGTGAGCTGGATGGACGCGGCGGCGCCGTCGGGCATGCTGATCGAAAGCTGCACGGTCGGGTCCGTCGTGGGTGATCCGGTCGACGGTCGCACGCCGAGAGTGGTGTTGTCCTGGCTGGTGAGCCGGACTTCCGGGGTGCGGGGCACGGGCGCTCCTTCGATGCGGTTCAGGGCGGAGGGCGGTCGGCCGGCGGTGGGGCCGGCGAGCGCTCCTACCTATAAGGCGGCTCGCACGCGTCCGGATGGTCCGTCACCAGCGCTCACCACACCCGAGTCGCATTCGATGACGAGGGGTAATCATCTAGCGAATTGTGGGTGTGTTGAGAAAGTTGGTGGTGGGCTCTTCTCCTTCACGGATGCCCTGTGGTAGCAAGGATGTGCCGGCACGAAACCGCATCTCGCCTATCGATCAGTCCTGACGGATCAATACTTCCGCCTCCGAGTTCTCTCGCTCATGTCCTACGCCCTTCCCTTTCATGATGCTGTTGCCACCTGTGCGACCTGCTGCCTTGCAGTGTCGCCGCGGGTGCCGAGTTCCGGAGCTGTATTCCGGAGGTAACGATGCCTTTCGCGAGCCCCTACCCCCGACTCGCAACCAGGTCCCCTTTCTCTGTCCTCGTCTGCCTTCTCCTCGTGTTCGCCGCCGGCTGCGGCGGATCCGACCCTGCGACCGGCCGTGATCCAGACCCGCCGGGACCGACCCTGCCTGCCCGTCGCGTCGACCCCTCCGCGAGCCCCGACCCGGCCTTGAGTTCCGACCAGGTCTCGGCGGTGCGGGCGGAAGTCGCTGCGGCGCATGAGAAGTACTTCACCTCGTTTCTCTCCGCGCTGGCCGATCCCCAGGATCACGCGAGGGCGGACGCCCTGCTCGCGAGCTACACGCTCACGGCCAAGCCGCGCGCCGACGTCGTCCAGTGGCTGGCCTACCTCGCCGAACGTGCCTTCGCCGGCCGGCGGGGCCCGGGAACGTACTACGTGATCGAGAAGATCACGGTGCCACCCGGGAGCGTCGATATCGCCGTGGCCACGGTGTGCGGGTACGACGACGGTGTCCTCTTTGACGCGCGGCAGCGTGCACCCGACGGCTCGGAGATCATCGTCAATGATGTGCTGCTGAGCGAGCGTACCGATTTCACCTGGGTGCGTCGTGACGGGTGGCAGATCGACAGTGTCAGGACGACGGACACCTGGAAAGGACGTAACGGGTGTCCGCCGCGCGAACCCTCGTGACGGCCGGTGCCGCCCTGTTTTTCCTCCTGCATTCTGCTGACGTGGCCGAGGCGGCGCAGCTGGGGTGGGGAAATGGGCGGGGGCCGGTATCCGGATTTGCGGGTACGGATGAGATCGACCGGGCGATTGTCAGCGCCGTAGAAGGGACGGCCGCGAGCGTGGGCGGCGCGCCGGCGGGTTCCTCGTCCGCCCCGGCGGACTGTCACTGGGTCACCAGCTACCAGGCGGTCGAGGAGACGCGCAGGCTCCGACCGGAGTCGATCACGCTCGTCGGTGTGGAACGGGTGGAGGGTGACGGCACACGGTCCCGCTTGTACGCCCGGGTCTGCGCCGGGCAGATCGCCCAGTGGCGGTGGGTTCACGTGTCGGACCACGGCGCCGCCGCGGCCGAGCTCGCGCAGGAGGTCCGCAGGCGGCTCCCCGCCCCGTGGGGCCGTTTCTCCCCGGACCTCATCACGACGTCCGCTGTCGTGCACGTCCCGCTCTGGTTCGCCGTTCCCGGCGGCCAGTGGTCGCCCGTCGACGCGTCGGCGCGGACACCGGAGGTGACGCTGACCGTGACCGCGACACCGGTGGCGCTGCGGTTCGAGCCGGGGGACGGTGCCCGGTCGGTGACCTGCCCCGGGCCGGGTGAGGTCTACGCACCCGGCGCGCCCGAGCCGGAGCATCCGCCCGCCTGCTCCTACACCTACACGGACGCGTCGTCGATCGCGCCCGGCGGGGTCTGGTCGGCGCGGCTCCTCATCGACTGGGAGGTCACTTGGGCGGCCAGCGACGGCCAGACCGGAACGCTCCCCCCGATGGCGACCGTGGCCGCGGTGCCGGTCGTCGTGCGTGAGATCCAGGCGATCGAAAGGGCGCGATGATGACGACGGGCTTCTCACCCGCGGGCGTGGACGTCGACCAGGGCCAGGACGAGTGGACACCGCACGACCCGGAGGTCGCGTCGCCGTTCGCCGGGCTGCGGCGGCGCTGGGGTGGCGCGGCGGCGGCGCTGCTGCTGATGCTGGTCGGCGCGGCCGGCGCGGTCTGGCTCGCCTCCGATGACAGCGGGCGCAGCATCGAGGTCGTCACACTGACCCGTCCACTGGCCCGCGGCACCGAGGTGACGCCGTCGGACCTGGCGGTGGTGCGGGTCGATGTCGAGGGCAGCGGTGTCCGTCTCACCGCGCCGGCGGCGGCGCGAGGAGAGCTGGTGGGGCGCCAGGCGCTCATCGACCTTCCGGCGGGCACGCTGATCAGCCCGGAGATGGTCGGCTCCGTCGCCCTTCCCACCGGCACGGTGACCCTCGGCGTCACCGTCAGCGCGCAGGACCTGCCGTCCGCGGCCATGCGTCCCGGCGAGCAGGTGAGTGTCCTCGGCTACCCGCTCGCGGCAGGCGGGCCGCAGCTGCTCGCCCGTGGCGTGACGGTCACCGAGGTTCAGCGGCCCCAGACGGCAGGGCAGCCCGGGCAGACCGTCGTCTACCTGCAGCTTCCCGAGCAGGCGGCGATGGACGTGGCGGCAGCGGCGACGTTGGACCAGGGTGTTCGCCTCCTGGGCTCGGCTCCCGCCGCGGCGGGGAATGAGAGCAGGGACGGCGGATGAACGCACCGGCATCCGCGGTCGAGGGACGGACAGAGGGACGGACATGGGTCCCTCCGACCCCGTCCGCGTCCGGGGCGCTGGGTCCGTTCCTGCAGCCCGCCAGGTTCTCCGACGTCGAGGTGAACGGGGGCGTCAACATGGTGCTGACCGAGCGGACGTCAGGTAATCGGTTGGAGATGTCGTCGCCGTTCGCGACGGACGATGCCGCGTTCGCGTGGGTCGCCGAGCATGCGGCGTCCGCCGGGCGACGGTTCGACGAGAGCAGCCCGAGTGTGCGGTTCCGCCTACCGAACGGCGTGCGGGTGCACGCCGTGTCGCGGGTCACGAGCCTCACGCACATCGACTGCCGGCTGTTCCTCCCCGGGCTCGACACCCTGAACGGCCTCGCGCGCACGGGCATGTTCGGCCCGGACATCGGCGCCCTGCTGGCCGCGGTGGCACGGCTGACCAGCCCCTTCGGGTTGATCATCTCGGGTGGGACCGGTACGGGGAAGACCACGCTGCTGCGGGCCTGGGCCAACGCGCACCCGCAACGGCTGGTCCTCGACCGGGTGGTGACCGTCGAGGACGAGCAGGAACTGTTCCTGCGCCGGGACCGGTTCCGCAACCTCGTCGAGTTCGAGACCCGGGAATCCAACGTCGACGGCCGAGGCGAGTACCCGATGGAGCGCTACCTCACGGAGAACCTGCGCCGTCAGACCCCGAGCCGGGTCCTGCTCGGCGAGCTCCGCCCGGACGGCGGTGTGCTGCCGCTGCTCCTCGCGGTCGGCCAGGGCATCGCCCAGGGCGTCGCCACCACCATTCACGCGCCGAGCGCCGCCGACGTCGTCACACGGCTACGCACCTACGCGGCGTTCGGGTCCCGGCAGATTCCGGAAGCAGCCGTCCTCGACACGATCGCCTCCACCATCGACCTCGTGGTGCACGTCGAGAACGTCGGCGGCCAGCGGATGGTCACGGCGGTCCGCGAGATCGGCGAGCATCGCGACGGGCTGGTCACCTCCGCGGCTCTGTGGCGGTGGCAGTCGCGCACGCGCCGCGCGACCCGTACCGACGTCGACCTGTCCGACACGCTGGCCGGGAAGCTGCAGCGCGCGGGGATCGACCCGGCGCGGTTCGACACGCGCCGCACGGCGCGGGCGGCGCGATGAGCACCGCGCCGCGCCTGGCCTCCCTGGCGCTGTTCGGCGCGACCGCGGGCCTCGGCTGCTGGCTGCTGGTCGCCCTTCTCCGCGCCGGCACCGGCAGGCGCCCCGACGATGGGCGGGCGCCGGCGTCGCCGTCTGCCGCGCGTCGCAGGGCGACATCCGGGGCCGTCGTGCCGATCGGGGTCGGTGGCGTCCTCGGCCTGGCGGCCGGGGTTGTGGTCGGGGTCCCGGTACTCACCATGCTGGGCGGCGGGGTGGGATGGCTCGTCGCCGAGGCACGGCGAGGCCCCAGCGTGGACGAGCAGAACGAGCTCGGCGACGCGATCGCGTCCTGGTGCGAGACCCTGCGCCAGGAGCTCGACGCGGGCCAACCGTTGAAGACCGCCGTCGCGGTGTCCTGCGCCGCGTCGCCACCGGCCCTGACCGATCCCCTGCGACGCCTGCGGGCGCGGCTGGACCGGCAGGCGCTCCCCGCAGCGCTGGCAGGGTTCCGCCAGGATGTCGCCCATCCGGCGGTCGGAGCGATCGTCACCGCGCTGGTGCTGACCTACCAGCACGGCGCCGGCGAGCTGGCCATGCTGATGGCCGACCAGGTCGAGGTGACACGGCACCGCGTCGCGGTCCTGCGGGACACCCACGCCGCCCGCGCCCGCCACCGCCGGGCGATGACGCTGCTGCTGGCGCTGTTCGCGCTGTCCACCCTCGGTGTTCTCGTCGTCTGGCCGGCGATGCTCGGCCCGTACCGGACAGCACCGGGGCAGGCCATCCTCGTCGTGATCGTCGGCGTTGTCGGCTACGCGGTGCGGACGCTGCTGCGACTGTCCCGCCCCGACGAGACGCCCGACTTCTTCGGCGGCGCGCGGTGAACCCGCTGGTCGGCGCCCTGGCGGTGGCACCGGCGCTGTGCGGCGCGGCGTTCGGCGCGGGAATCTACCTGCTCGGACGCAACATCCGCCGAACCCGTGAGGCCGTCGCCGTCCGCGACGACCCGTCCGAGGACCGTCTTCCGCCACGCTCGCACCGGGTGTACCGGCTCGCCGCCGGCCTGGACTCGGTGATGGAACACGTCTTGGGGCGATCGAGGTCTCGGCGACTGCTGCTGACCGACGAGCTGGCGATCCTCGGCCGGGATCCCGCACTGCACACCGCGACACGGATGCTGCGTCTGCTGGTCGCCAGCACCGCGGCGACCGTCCTGGTCGTGGCGCTCACCGCTGCCGGCGTCGACCTCCCGGGCCTGCTGCTGCCCGCGGCCTGCCTCCTCTGCGGAATCCTCGGCTTCCTGTCGGCGGACCTGCCCGTCCACCGCCGGGTAGCCGCCCGACGGCGCGAGGTACGCGCGGCCGTCGCCGCCTACCTGGACCTGGTGCGGATCCTGCTGGTCGGCGGCGCACCGCTGTACTCCGCGTTGCGCACGGCGGCCAACGCCGGGGAGGGCTGGGCGTTCGGCGCCATCTCCTCCTCACTGGACTGGGCGCGTTCCCACGGGCTCCCACCCGATGCCGGCCTCGCGCTGCTCGCCGCCCAGGTCCCGCTGGCGGAGTTCACCGATCTGCGACTGACCGTGGGATCGGCCCTGCGAGGCGCCTCGCCGGTGATCGCGCTGCGCAGCAAGGCAGTGCATCTGCGCGCGGCGGAGGCCGCACAGGTCCGCCTCGAGACCTCCACCGCCGACGCCGCGATGGAACTGCCGGCCGCCGTGGTCGCGCTGGCGTTCGTCGCCTTCCTGACCTACCCGCTCCTGGCGGTCCTGATGAGCGTGGACACGCCCCTGTGACGCCTGTATGCGCGCGGATGCTCCATCCGCCGCGCGCCGAACCGACAACCGGGAAGACGAGAAACAGAAGGGACTGAACGACATGCACCGACTCGGTGTGCTCCTGACCCTGGCGCACCTGTACTGCGCGAAATCCTGGACGGCCCTCGAACAGCGCGCCGCCGGACGAGGCAGCGACCGTGGCAACGCACTTGTCACCGCGGTCATCACCGTCGGCCTCGTCATGATCGCCGTGGTTGTGATCGCGATCGTGCGGGCAAAAGCGACCGAGGTCGCGAACAACATCTGCACCGCCGCCGATCCGACGACCTGCCAGCAATGATCGCCTACCCCGACCCCCCAACCGACCTCCCCACCCCTCCAACAGCCACCCGCGTCGACCCCGATGCCGCGGTGGCGGTATGCCGTGATGTCACCGCCGAGGACCGACCGCGACGCCCAGCTGGCCGCAGCCGTCCCGACCGCTGTGACCGGGGGAGCAGCCCCGTCGAACTGGCCGTGATCATGGTCGGCGTCGTCACCCTTCTCGGCCTGGTGCTGGCGATGGGGATGCGATGGCTGGCCGCGCAGGCGGCACTGGCCGCCGCCCAGCGGGCACTCGAGATCGCCCAGGCACCGGACGGCCTGGCCACCGATGCCGCCGCGACCGCGGACCGCCTCGCACGCTCCAGCAAAGCGGTCACCGATGTCACGACGACCACGAGCATCTCGACAGGCCCGCCGGGTGATCCTGCGACGGTGACAGTGACGGTGTCCGTCACGACGGTGCTGGGAACCACCGTCTCCCGATCGGCATCCGGCCCGGCGCTCAACTTCATGCCCCAGCGCGGTCCACACCAGGAAGCGGACGGGGCTGTGGCGTCCACCGGCCAGGGGCAGGCGTTCGCTGGAGCCGCACCATGATCCGCCATGTCCGCCCCGGGCACCCACCGCGACGTCCACCACGCGTCGGTCGGCAGCGGTCAGCGGACGTCGACCGCGGCTCCTTCGCGGTCGAGTTCGCGGTCGGCTGGACCGTCCTCCTGCTGGCGCTCGTGGTGCTCGCTGTCGCGTTCACCGTGCCGTACGCCCGCGCGACCGTCCGCCACGCGGCGCGCGAAAGCGCCCGTGCCGCCGCGCTGGCGCTGCCCCAGGACGCCTACTACGCCGCGGATGCCACAGCACAGCGCCTGCTCGCCGGCGGCGTCTGCGAGGAGGACAGCGTTCTGGTCTTCACCGACCTGTCCGACTACGGGCCCGGCGGAACGGTCACCGTCACCATCGACTGCCGCGTTCGCCTCCTCATCGGAGCGCCCCGCTTCGTCACCGCGACCAGCGAGGAGATTATCGATCGCTACCGCGGTGGCATCCCGGGTCGCCGTGACCCCGCGCGACCACGACCGGCATGAGCCTGTCCTGGCGACACCGTCAGGCCGCGGCGCCTCGCTCGTGGCCACGACCGACGGCCCGACCAGCACGCGGCGCGGCGCGATCCGGTGGGGACGCGAGCGCCGGGTCGGTCAGCGTCATGTTCGTGGTGCTGTTCGCGGGCGTGCTCGTCCTCGCGGGCCTGCTCGTGGACGCCAGCCGAGTTCTCGCGGCGAACGCCGACGCCTCCGACCTCGCCGCGAAAGCCGCCCGAGCCGGCGCGCAGGAAATCGACCTGGCGAGCCTGCGCACCGGCGCCGGCGCCGGGAACGGCACCGTAGGCAGCGCCGACCGTGGCCCTGGTGCCGGCGCGGGTGGCGTGAGCGGGGTCGTTCTTGACCGGGCAGCGGCCGAAGCCGCCGCACGCGACTACCTCGACCGGCACGGCATCGACGGAACGGCCGCGGCCACCAGCACCACCATCACCGTCACTGTCAGCCTCCACATCCCCTACACCCTGCTCGCCCTCTCCGGCACAGCCGGGGAGACCGTCGTCCAGACCCGCTCGGCAGTCGCCACCCGCAGCCCCTAGCCATCCGGTCGGAGCACCGCCATGACCCAGCCCACCCTCCGTCCCGCGCGCCAACCGCTGGCCGAGACCCCTCCATCTGGTGGCGCGGAGATCCTGCGCAGCATCGCCGCCCTCGCCGGCCTGGTGTTGTTCCTCGTCGCGGTGCCGACCTTCCTCGCCGTGTGGCGTGGCTACCCTCTGCCCACCAGCTGGGACCCCGCACGCTGGTGGACGCTGACCCAACGCGGCTACGTGCACCCGGACGTGTTCCCCAACGCGCTGGCAGTGGCAGCCTGGCTGGTCTGGGCGTGGCTCGCGCTCGGCATCGTCCTGGAGATCCTGTCGCTCGGCGCGCGCCGGTACTCGGGCCGCGCCGAGCAGCCGGGGGCGCGAACGGCCACGCGCCACGGCGCGGTCTCAGCGCGCGGCGCGGACAGCATCCCGCGCCGTGGCCTCCGTGCCCCGGCGCCGAGCGCGGTTCGGCGCGCGACCGCGCGGTGGGTTGCTCTCGCGTCCATCGTGCTGGGCCTGGCGTTCTCGCGTCCCGTGGCCGCATCCGCCCTGCCTGCGGGGGCCGGACCGGCAGTACCGGTGACGGCCACCGACAGCAGCTTCCAGGACGACGGCGTCGCGTCGGTCGCGCACGGTAGATTCTCGCCGGCGTCGAACTTCCAGCCGTCGGCTCAGGCCGGCGCCCATTCCCACCCTGGGCCCAGCGTCCTTCCGTACTGGCTCGCCAGCGCCGGACTTCTCACCGCGGCCGCCGCCGTGACCATCGACGCACGTCGACGACGCCGTGACATCGCGGCCGGGCCACGCGGCGTCCCGCCTGCCCCCGAGCCGGCCGCCGCGGCCTTGCACACCGCGGTCCTGGCACACGCGGACATCGGTCGCCTCAGCCGGCTCGACCAGGCGATGCACGCCCTCGCCGCCGCACACGTTGCCGGCGCTGAGCGAGCAGAAATCGGAACGAGTCGCGGCGCAGTCCGGCACATGCACATGTCCGGAGCCGGGCCCGTGCCGCTTGTGGTCCTCGTCCGGCCCGACGGCACGATCGACGTTCGCCTTCGTGACCCCGTCCCTGATCCGCCCGTGCCCTGGGTGGCCGATGCCGGTGGCAAGGGCTGGCTTCTGCGACCAGAGTCCCGGCTCCCGATGGTGAACGACCTGGTGCCGCCGTGCCCGCTGCTCGTGCAACTCGGCACCCAACCCGACGGCGGCGAGGTCCACGTCGATCTGGAAGCCCTCGGCGTTCTCGCTCTCGATCCCGGCGCGACCGGAGCCGCCGGCCTGCGCTCCCTCGCCCGTGCGATCCTCGCCACCCTCGCCCTGTCACCCCTGGCCGTCGCGCCGAACATCGTGACGATCGGCTTCGACCCGCTCGGCCTCCTCAAGGACGACCGGGTGGAGACCGCCGCAGACCTCCCGGAGGTCGTACGCACGGTCCTGTCCGCGGTCACGTCGATCGGCAACGACCTCGACCGGGCCGGCCAGCGCTCCACCTTCGCCGCACGCGCCCACGCCACGACGGAGAACTGGGATCCGACCGCCGCGCTCGTTCTCCCCACCGCGGGCGACACGGATATACGCACCGTCGCCTCACTCGCTCATCTGATTGGTACCGGTGGACGGGGTCTCGCGCTGATCACCCAGGCGCACCACGCCATCGACCCGCCCTGGTCGCTGACGTTCGACGGACTCGGACCCGACAACCAGCCACGATGGTGCCTCGACCCACTCGGCATCACGATCACACCGGTCGGGATGGCGGCTGAGGAACTCCATGACCTCATCCATCTCCTCGACGACATCGACCAGCCCGCCACTCCGCCGCCGGCCACCGGCCCCGACGCGGCTGGCGCGCCCGCCGTGCACCCCGAGCCTTCCGCCCGCTCCGCTCCCTTTGTCGAACCCGACTGGTCGGTCATGATCAGGCTGCTCGGCCCCTTCGACGCCGTCGGGCGCGATGGCCGCCGCCCACCGCATGACCTCGCCCGCGAACGGACCCTGGAGGTCCTGGCCTGGCTCGCCACCCATCGCGGACGAACCCGCACCGATCTCGAATCCGCGCTCTGGCCCGCCGGCGCCCAGGTCCGCTCCATCAACAACCAACTCGGCCGGGCCCGCTCACTGCTCGTCTCCCTCGCGGGCGAACAGGCCCGCCAGTGGCTGCCCACCCGCCGAACGACCATCACCCTCAACCCCGCCGTCACCACCGACCTCGACCTGCTCCACGCCCGCCTCGAACACGCTCAGAGACAGCAGGCCGACCCTGACAGCGCCATCCGCACCCTCGCCGACGGCCTGGAACTCGTCCGCGGAACACCCGCCCGCGCGCCCTGGCTCGAAGCCGAACTCGGCTCGGTTCTGACCACCACGGTCATCCGCGCCGCCCTCCTGCTCGCAGACCTCCACCTCGACCGCGGCGACACAGATGCGGTCCTCAACGTCACCCAACGCGGGCTCGCGGTGCTACCCACCCACCCCGGCCTCTTCGCTCTGCGGCTGCGCGCCTACGCCCGAGCCGGCGACCGCGCGGCCCTGCGCGCCGAATACCAGGCGTACCTTCGCGCCGAGCACGCCGACCCCTTCTGGGACGGCGACACCGACCGCGACCTCGAGATCCTCTGGCAGCACCTCACCCGAGGCACATAGGCGCAGGAATGCCAGAGCAGTATGCCAGGCGAACCACAGTGCGTACGAAAGGCACGCTACAGATCGAGGTCCGACGCAGTGTCTGGAAACGGCGATGCGGATACGTCGAACACAGGTCCGCCATACCTCTCTGTAATCTTCCAGGCGTCAGGATTTGTGTAGCCAGGTGATCCGATAATCCTGCGCGTAGAGATCGTCACGAGAATTTCGCCGGGAACCCGACTGATGCCGCCGGCGGCGCGGGCGGCCTCTAGATATTCTAGAGTTTTCCAGGCGGTTCCCCGCATCGGCACGGCGTCGATCGCGTCGATAAAAAATGTGAGTCCGTCTCGACCCGATGGTCCATCGGGTCGCACTTCATAAACGAAGCCGCCCGGCCGTAGATGAGTTCGGAGCACCGTTGCCTCGTCGACCAGCGGATCGTCGATGCTGCGAAGGCGTGCACCACGTGGCCATCGCGCGGGATGACCTTCCCGATGACATATCGGATGCTGCGGAACACAGCTATTACTGCCCGAAGGACACGTCGGGTGGATCTCCGGAGGGCAGCGGGCCGGATCTTACGGGTCTGTGAGCAGATCGATCACATCACGCGATCAGAACTTTCCGGCCTCCGGTCGGACCTTGGCCCTCGCCTCTGTCCGCACCGCCGAACGTATTACGGGTCCAACGAGCCCACCAGGCCGAACGCATGATTTCCCACGAGAACCCAGGCCAAGTAACGCCAGCGGTGAGTTCGTCCCAGCCGGGACCAGGAGCACGCCCGACGAACAAGCCAGCTCGTGACCAGGCCCACCGACCCCGGCCGAGCAGGCCGGACCCCCGACGACCTCCTCGGCCGCCGCGACTGGGACCTGTTCTCCGACGCGAACACACCTCGTGCTCAGCGGGACCTTGCCCAGGCGCGAGCTCCGTGGACGGGCCGGCGCCCTCGGCGCGTCGGCGCTGAAGCACGGCATGACCGGACCCTCGGCCTCGAACGAGATCAGACCCTGTGGCCCGACCACACGCTGCCAGAGCCTCTGCCTCGCCGCGAGCAGCACCATCGAGCATCCGAGATCATCAACGACCTCCGCCAACTACCGCGACCGCCCTCACCACTCCCCGAAGTGCGGCGCCCCGTGCTCCTCGCCGCACTCACCGAGGTTGCGGCGCGCGCTCACAACCAGCCGGCCCGCGACCAGCTCACTGCCCTCCGGCGGATCGCTACCCAGCATCGCCTCGACGCCAACCAGCTCGCCAAACTCGCCGCTGACGTCGGCACTCTCATCGGCCGGGCCGGTTACCCCGCGCGCAGCCGCCCCGGCCGCCGACCCACCAACGGCAAACCCAGCCTGAACGCACTACGTGGGGCGAACCTCCCGCCCGCCCTCGACACCCACCTCGCGCGGACCCACCTGCGGTGGGCCAGCGCCACCTCCGACCCGGACCTGCCCCGCCTGTGGATCCTCGCCAACGGACTCACCCACGGCGCCCCCGCCCGCACCATGTTGACCGTGCCCGCCACGGTCCACGAACCCGCCGCGCGCCTGAGGCCCAGCCGCGACGACCTGATCGGCTGGTACGCCGCCCGAGACGCAGTCGGCGAACTCGACGCCGCCGTGCGCACCGCCAGGGAAGGCCGCCAGTGGCTCACCGCCTCCAGGCTGGGACGCGGCCAGCGTGACGACGTGCTGCTCGGACTCGGCATTCTGGACATCACCCACCCCGGCCTGGCCTCCGCTCTCGCGATCCGTGGCCCCGGGACGGTACGCATGGCCGAGCTACGCCACCATGCCGAAAGACTCCCTCTCCCGACGCACATCCTCGACCTCAGCGACGTCGCCCTGAAAGCCGTCTGCGACCGCAACGGCTGGCTCCTCGGAACCCCCGACGAACGCCAAGCCCGCGAAATCGTCGAACGCGGTCTACCCGACGCACTCACCGACCGCGTCCGTGCCCAGCTCGCCGACGGCGACCTCACCGCACTCGCCCGCGCCGTCGCCGACGTGGCACCCACCGACCAGGATCTCGACAGGCGCCACTGGCGGTGGGATCCCGCCGCCAGCGACGCCGTCCAGGTCCGCCAACTCCTCGGCGAAGCCTCCCGCGAAGCCCACGCGCGCTTCGCTGACTGGCACATCGAACCCCGCCCTACCCGCGCAGCCGCCCTTCTCGCCCGCTTCCCCGAACGCACTGTCCGCGCCGTCGCCCTGACCGTCGCCGAGCTCGCCGCGCCGGTCCAGAACCAGACAACCCAGAGGCGTGAAATCGACGATCTGCATCATGATCTACGCCCAGCGCCGCCATGGCTGACAGACAGTGATCTGCCGATTCCCGACCTCACGCCTTGGTCGAGCCTTGACCTGTAGCGACGGGTCTCCTGACGTGCGCGCGGCCGGCCGGGACCGGTCGATGTGGCCGTGGCGTGTGCCTGCGGGCGAGGCTGGACCCCCGTGGCACCGGCAGCGGCCACATCCCGAGGTCATGACCACGTTGACACACGTCCCCCTGCCTACCATCAGGCGCAACCTGCTGCGCCTGATGGCCCCGAGGGAGTGTCTGACACTACCGGCTCTGCCGCACATCCGGCGGTGACAGAGAGTTAGCCGTCTGCGGATGGACATGGCTACCGTGTAACTCCCGCTGTAACGTCACCGTCACGGCTCATGCCGCCTACGTGACAGACGAGGTGCACGGCCAGGACCGTGACCGGCCACCGGGGGGATACGGAGATACGGGAGCGTATGCTCCAGCAGGTACTGGCACGCCTGGAACGATTCGGTGCCGAGCAGGACCCGGCTGTGGTGCTGGCCCCCGAAGCCCTTGTCGAGCTGGACGCACTGCTGGAGATGGCGCCCGACCCGGCCGCAGACCTGCAGGTCGCTTATGCCGCAGGATTGCTGCGCTGGGTTCGTTTCCTGGTCCTGGACGACGGAGATGACCAGCAGGAGCTCGACGCCGCCTTGGCCTTGTTCGCCCCGCTGTACCAGGTCAACCCTGGAGCGGTTCCCGACCCTGTACGCGCCCTGTTCGAGCAGAGCCGTCCCGACGTCTCTGACCCGGCCCAGGCTGCGGTGGCCCAGGCTGTCGCCCTTCTCCATGAGACCTTGCGCACCGGCGACCCCGCCACGCTGAACACTGCGATCGGCCTGTTCCTGCAGGCGGTCACCGCCACCCCCACCAACCACCCCAACCGCGCCGGCTACCTGTCCAACCTCGGCACCGCCCTCGACCCGGTTCGGGCGGGCGGGGGAGCTGGCTGACCTGGCCGCCGCCATCGACGCCGGCCAGGACGCGGTCGCCGCCGCCCCCATCAACCATCCCGATCGCGCGACGTACCTGTCCGGCCTCGGCAACGCTCTGCAGGCTCGGTTTGGGTGGACGGGGGAGCTGGTCGACCTGACCGCCGCCGTGTCTGTCGAAATCGAAGCCAGTTCCGAAACAGTTGAATCCTGTCGATAGTTGATCAATGGCGGCGCCCGCGACGCCGGCCACTATGCCGCGACGGGTCATCAATTGGGTTGTCGAAGCCTGCGCGGCTGTCTCAAGACCCGCGCGATTTACAGTGAGGTGACCGCTTCGCCGCAGGCCTCACGTTGATGGCGAGGATGAGGGCAGAGGGTAGCTGTGCGTTGAGGGCCGGCGGGTCGGGTGCCTCGTCTGTGGTCTCCCTGGTGGGGTGATGGTCGGGTGTCGGAGTGGCGGTGAAACCGGCACGACGTGGCCAGCTCCCGTCTCGTGGAGGCGAGAGCGTCGATGGCCGGCGAACCGGTTGCGCAGCGATGCTCTGTGTGATGGTCGGCGTTTCCCTGATGGCTGCCACGGTGGCTGCAGCGAGGGCTTGGGTGATGCCATGCCTTCCGAATCTGTCCGTTATGACAGCGATTGGGCCTCAAGCTTCGCCCGCGCCGCCGCCGGGTCCCGCCGTGCCGGGACCCGGAGAAAGCGACCGAACGGAATCCCAGCCCGGGAACGGCGTAGGGCTCGCAGCGACCACTAAGCAGTCCGCGCCCGCGACGTTGAGCGCCTTGACAGAAAGTCCCGTCCGGGTGATTCTTCCGGACACCCCGCCCGTCATCACGTCAGACATCGCGTGGGTCCTGCTTCGCATCATTTATGCGGCGCAGGCGGACGGACACTCTGCGGAGGCCGTCCGGTCACGGGGCATGCCACCCGGCAGCTCATCGACCTGATCAGTTTGCGATCGACCATAGCCGAGAGGCAGCTTTCATGATCCGATTCGCCTTCTACGGCCGTGTGTCCACCGAGGACCAGCAAGACCCGGAAGCCTCCCGCGGCTGGCAACTCGCCCGCGCTCGTGCCCTCATCGAGGGGCACGGACAGATCACCACGGACTACTTTGACGTCGGCCAGTCCCGCTCCCTGCCCTGGAAACGCCGCCCCCAGGCCACGCTTCTACTCCAGGACCTCGCTCGCCCCGACCGTGGCTTCGACGCAGTGGTGATCGGCGAGCCCCATCGGGCCTTCTACGGCAATCAGTACGGCCTGACTATGCCCGTCTTCGAGCACTACAGGGTCGCCATGTGGGTTCCCGAGATCGGTGGACCCATCGACCCCAGCTCCGAAGCCCACGATCTGATCATGTCCGTGTTCGGGGGCATGTCAAAGGGTGAACGGAACCGTATCAAGGTTCGAGTGCGGTCGGCGATGCAGGCTCAGGCCAAGGTCGAGGGGCGCTATCTCGGCGGCCGGCCCCCTTACGGCTACCGGCTCGCCGACGCCGGCCCTCACCCCAACCCCGCGAAGGCGGCCGACGGCAGAAGACTCCACGCGCTCGAAAAGGACCCAGTCACCGCACCCGTCGTCGAACGTATCTTCAAGTGGTACCTGAACGGGATGGGAATCTTCCTCATCGCCCAGACGCTGACCGGCGAGGGCATTCCCTCTCCCTCGACCTACGACCGGACCCGCAACAAGCACCGAACTGGCATCGCCTGGTCGAAGAGCGCGGTCCAGGCCATCCTCGCCAACCCGCGCTACACGGGCCGACAGGTCTGGAACAAGCAACGCAAGGCCGAAACTCTCCTCGACGTCGAAGACGTCGCTCTCGGTTACGAAACCAAGCTCAAATGGAATGAACGCGACCAATGGGTCTGGTCCGATCGCCCCGCCCACCCGGCGATCATCGACGAGGCGACGTTCGTCGCTGTGCAGGAGCGACGAATCCGCCGCAGTCCCAGCTCTGACCGGCCTCGCGTCCGAGCCCAACACCCCTACGCACTACGCAGCCTGCTGATCCACCACCAGTGCGGGCGCCGCATGCAGGGCGCGTGGAACCACGGCCACGCGCATTACCGCTGCCGCTACCCGCAGGAATACGCCATCGCAAACGTCATCGATCACCCACTTTCGGTCTACCTGCGCGAGGACGCCATCCTGCCGGATCTCGACGCCTGGCTCGCCACAGCCTTCGACCCGAACCACCTCACCGCCACCCTGAACACCCTCGAGGCGAGCCAGGCGGACTCTCGAGGAGCCGCCATCGACCCGATCAAGAAGAAGATCGCTGCCTGTGACCGGAACCTCGCCCGGCACCGGGCGGCCCTCGAAGCCGGTGCCGATCCAGCGGTCGTGACCGCATGGATCCGCGAGACACAGGCCGAACGCGCCACCGCCGAGGCCACACTTAGACACGTCGAAGGAGAGACGACGACCGGTCTCCGCCTCACCCGCAAGGAAATAAACGATCTCGTCGAATCGCTCGGCGGGATCCTCGCGGTCCTCGGCCGGGCCGATCCCGCCGACAAGGCGGAGATCTACCGGCAACTGGGGCTAAAACTCACCTACGACCACGAGACGAACATGGTCTCCGCCGAAGCCTCACCGAGATCATCGGTGGGCGTACTGTACGTGTCCGAGGGGGGACTTGAACCCCCACGCCCGATAAAGGGCACTAGCACCTCAAGCTAGCGCGTCTGCCATTCCGCCACCCGGACGAGTGGTGGTTCTGGGCTGCTCGCCCGAACCGAGGACGACTCTACACGCTCGCGGGGGCGTCTGACGCTACGCCCGGCCACCAGCGGATCAAGCGCCGATCCAGAGATCGTGTCGGGGCCTTGACATCGCGCGTTGGCGCATCCCTGTAGCCCTCCCGGACGCAGTTCGTGGAGATGGCGAGCTCGGTGCCGACGTGTCGTGCCGCATCCCTTGGTCCGCCCTCCAGCCGGCGTCGCGGAGCACACGACGAAGATCACGAATCGTGCGATGCGATCAGTAATCGCCTGACAGGTCAGACGCGGACACTTCTGATGAGGGTGGGCAGCGAGAACGCCCGGGCAGCCGGCGCGCTGCCTAGTCGTCTCGGCGATCCAGCCTGCGACGGCTGTCTCGTCACCGTCTGTGCCACGTATCCTGCCGCGTCAGGCCCGTGAGCAGGATGTCCGCGTCGTACACGAGCAGGCCGTCGTCGCGGAGTCGCACCCCCGAGGTCACGTGGTGTGGATCGGTGCGGCCGTCGTGGCGCAGGTGGAGCACTTGGCCTCCGCGGGCCAGCGTGACGAAGTCGGCGATCATGCGGCGGTGGCAGCGCCACCACACGGTCTCCGCGCACATCACGGCGGTCCGTGCTGTCCCGGCCTCGTCGAGCAGCTTGTCCACCGCCTCGGTGAACTCGGGTGAGCGCATCCAGGCGGCGTAGCCGGCGAACGACCTGTTCCTCAGCGCCGCGTCCGACGAGTCCGGCGGGAGGCCGCGCCGGCCGCCCAGGCGTGGCTCCCAGCGGTAGGCGACTCCGGCCGCGGGCAGCCACCGTTCCATCCGCTGCCGCGTCACCTGCGGATTGTGCCGGCTGCCCGGCATCGACCGGACATCCACCAACAGCGTGGCCTCGGCGTCCTGCAGCAGCCCGGCCAGCTGGTCGTCGGACAGCGTGCCGTGGCCAACGGTGAGCAGAACCGCCCTCTGTGTCACCGGGCAGGTGTACCCCGACAGTGGCACCGGGCACTATCCAGCGATACCGATCGGCCAGCCGCGCTGGCGGCGTGGCATGCCCGCTCCAGGGCACGACCGCGGCCCGGCTCCGGTCGCTGGCGTCAAGTGTCTAGCTCAGGAAGATGATGACGCCGGCGAGCGTCCCGTAGGTCTTGTTGTAGGAGCCGAAGTTCGCCACGTAAAGGCCGAATCCGGCTGAGGCTGCCAGCCAGATGACCACCGCGAGCGCGCTGCCCGGCGTGAGCCAACGGAAGCCGCGGACACGGACGTTGGGCGCGGACCAGTACGGCAGGGCAATCATGATGATCACGAGCAGGACCAACACCGGCCACTTCGCGTAGGACCAGGCGGTTAGTGCGGCGACGCCGAGGCCGAGGGCCTTTCCGGCCTGTTCGGCGAGACCGCCGGTCCGCGACCGGCCCGGCGACCTGGGAGAACAGGTGTGCCAACGGTTCCGGGCCGAGCCGGGCGCGTGCCTGGGTCAACCCTCCCGAGGTCGGTTCCCAGCCCTCCTCGAACCGGCCCGAGTCCGCGAGCGTTCCCGCGAGACGGGCCGCGACCTCCTCGTAGTCCTCGTCCCCGAACAACGCCAACGCCATCACGAACAGCACGACCACCCGGGGTGGGATCTTCCCACCCACCCACCCACCCACCCACCCATCCATCCATCCATCCATCCACCCACCCGCTTCGCGGCTTTCCCGGTCACCTCGATCGCTTCGTCGATCTCGTCCCGGGATACGAACGCGGTCAGCACACCGAGTGAGATCCAGTCCGTCAACCGGCCGTCGACGACCGGGCGATCATCTGCCACAGGCCGCGATCATGCCGGCAACCAGGACAAACACCCAGCACCGACACAGCGCAACCCTGAAGATCAACTTAGGCTAAGTGGCATTAGGACTAAACGGCTGCTATCCGGAGACCGTCTGGCTATCCGTCGCGGATCTGGTGACCGCCATTCCTGCGCCCAGCCCGGCTGTTCAGCGCGCCCGCCGGAGGACCGTCGGCTGAGGTCGATCGAGGATCTCTCCACCGGAGCCGGGGGGGGCCGGAGTGCGGTGGCCTCTCGGGCCTGCCGCGTGAGGTGTCTCGGTCGGGATGCGGATACCGGTTCTTTGCGCATTGTCATACGTGTGGGGTTTGCCGCGGCGGGCCCGATGGCCCGGCCACGATTTTCTGTGGAATCTCCCGGTAGTCGCCGGCGTGCGGTAGGACGAACCGTGGTGCAAAGGTGTACGCTGCGGGCCTGAGTCGCTGCTCGGTCATTCCGCTCGCTACCGGGGCATTGGGGTCCAGTAGCCGGTTGGAGGGGCAAGAGTCAGCTGAGCTGCCCACACAGATCCATACGGGGGAGATCTTGCTAGGGCGAAAAAGGTTAATAAGATTTGTTTTCGGGCTGGCCGTCGCTGTCGGCATTTCCGGGGCTTCCTGCGTCCCTACGCAGGCACCCGGGGGTGGGGCGAGCGTGCAGTGGGGTGCGCCGGTCACGGAGAACTTCGACACGAACACCGGCCGGTGGTACGTCTACAACTATCCGAAGACTCCGCCGCGGCGGAGCTCCGGCCTGACCAGCATCGCCGGTGGAGTCCTGCGGCTGCGCGGCGAGACCGGGCCAGGCGGGGTCGATATCGGTTCAGGCGTCTCGGATCGCTCCTTCCATCAGAAGTACGGCCGGTGGGAGGCACGTTTCAGGGTGACGCCCGGCGCCGGCTTCGGCGTCGCGATCCTGCTCTGGCCGGAGAACAACAGCCTTTGGCCCGAGGACGGCGAGGTCGATCTGGTCGAGATACCCGCTGCGGACCGGCAGAAGGCCATTCACTCGATCCACAACGGGCCTGACAACCTTCGGCTGCAGCACGGTCTGACCGCGGACTTCACCACCTGGCACACCGTCGCCGTCGACTGGCTCCCGAATGGCCTCACCTACTATCTTGACGGCACGCCCACCTGGCAGATCACGCTGCCGGCCCTCATACCGTCGACCGGGCCGCTGCACATGACACTGCAGCTCGACGAGTGCGCCCCTGAGATGTACCACGGTTTTATTCCCTGCCGGACCGACGGCTCCGCCAGCGCGGGAGTGGAACTCCAGGTGGACTGGGTGAAGGTCTACCCTCCGCCGCCGAACCTCTAGCGCCACCGAACCTCTGGCGCCGCAGTTCTCTTCTCCTGTCCGTCGGTCGGCAGGACCTCCCCGGCCGACCGACGGACAGTCCGCCGTACCGCCGCAGGTGTCATACAACCGGGTGATTGGTGGCGGGATACGACGACCCCGCACGGTGCGCATCGCCGCTGGTTTCCGACTACCAGTGCTGTTTCTATCAGTGTTGTTTACGGGGGATGACATGGCTGTTGCCGGCAAGCACGAGAACAGTGCTCCGTCCGCGCGGGAAGATGTCGCCGAATTTGAGGTCGGAGTTCTTCTCCGGGCTGCCCAGGAGGATTCCGGGCTGGATGAGTCGACCTCGTTCCAGTCCGCGAGCGGCGAGCCGGACGGCCCCCGCCGGAATCGGGTCGCCGTGCTGGGAGAGGCTGTGCTGAACGCCACCGCCGACGCGATCGCGGCCCAGATCGGGGCCGTGGCGGAGCGGCTCGGCACGGAACTGGCGCGGCGGCCGATCGGCTCGCCGGAGCCGGGTCAGCTGGGCGTCCAGTCCGTTGAGTTGACCTTCGGCCTCACCTTCACGGCGGGCGCCGGCAAGGTGGTCGAGGCGCTGCTGACGGCCGGTGGAGAGGCTACGACGCAGGTGTCGGTCGTTCTCGCCCGCCGAGCGGAGTAGCGGCATGCACCGTGGTGTGGGTCGGCTGCTGCTGACGGACGCCGAACGGTCGGATCCGGTGGCCGCGCCGCGTCGGTCGGCCTTCGTGATCTCCGCTCGGGAGGTGCTGACCGCCTTGCACTGCCTGCGAGGCGCAGTTGACGCTCAGCCGGGCGCCGGCCGGACCCGGGCCGTGGTCGCCGCGGACAGGTCGGCGCCGGCCGACCACCAGCTGTGGTTCCACCTGCCGCTCCCGCCGCGGCGCCAGCGACAGCGTCGGCGCCGCGGGCGGTCGGAGACCTCGTCGGACACCGAGGCACTGGACGTCCCGATGAAAGTGGCCTGGCAGGACGAGGCCCTGGACGTTGCGCTTCTGGTCGTCGACCGGGGACGGCTGAGCCCAGCGGCCCGCCGGCGGATCGGGCGCGTCCTCGCCCGGAACGCGATGCGGCCGAGTCGTCGTCTCCGGCGGCTCGACCGGGTGACGATCACCGGCTTCTCCAGGTCCATGCCGCGGCCCGAACCCGTCACATGGAGTGGGCGGGTGACCGACGTCGACGGTCTGGCGTCGAACCGGGCCCGCGCGATCAACGTGCATGTCGACCAGGCCGCCGCGTCGACCGCGCCGACTGTCCGTGGGCTTTCGGGCGGCCCGGTCCAGATCCGCCAGCGGCGGGCTGTCGTCGGCGTTGTGCGGGAATACGTGCGCCGGGGCGACGGCGCCCTCGGTGGTGACCTGCAGGCGACGGCCATGCGCGACGTCATCGCGGCAAGTCCGCGAGTCCGTGCCCTGGTCGCGAGACGGGGCGCGTTCCGGGGCGGGCTGTGCGTGGTGACGCTGGCCGCCCTGGTCTGTGCTGTTCTCGTCGTGCCCTCCGGCCAGGGTGAGACGTCGCCATCGATTCGGAACAGGTCGAACCGTGCCGGAGGTGAGCTGCGCATGGTTCTGTCAGCCGAAACGGACCGGTTCCACCTCACCTCGCTGGATCCGGCCATCGGAGCGGACTCGCCGCTGGGCGTCAATCTGCAACGAGAACTCAACCGGACTCTGGTCACCTTCCGGTCCGGCCCTGGCACCGAACCTCCCGATCTCGTCGGCGATCTGGCCCAGTCGACCGGAACACCCACCGACAACGCCACCACCTGGACGTACACGCTCCGGTCCGGCCTGGTGTTCGACGACGGGACAGCGGTTCGCGCGGACGACGTCCGCTACGCGGTCGAACGTTCGTTCGCCTCGAACACCGTCCTCGGTGGTCGCAGGCTGCCCGGCGCGGACGTCCGCGACTTCCGGCGGCTGCTGCTTCCGGCCGGCGCGCAGTACCCGGGGCCGTTCGAGGCACCGGGGGGCGGCCGGCTGAGCTCGATCAGCACGCCGGACGACCGGACTATCGTCTTCCATCTCTCCCGGCCGTGCGCCGACTGGGACCGGTACATGGCCCTGCCGGTCACCGCCCCCGTTCCGCGGCTGGGCCGGGACACCGGCGCCTCCTACGGGAAGCGGCCGGCGTCGACCGGGCCCTACCGGCTGCAGTCCCTCGACCCCGGCACCGAGGCCGTGCTCGTCCGCAACGCGCGATGGGACCGGAAGGCCGACGGAGCGCGTTCCGCCCTGCCGGACCGGATCGTCATCCGGGTGCTCCCCGACCAGGACGCGGTCGACGGGGCCGTCATCAACGGCGACGCCGACATCGATATCGGTCATTCCGGTGTTGTGGACCCGACGCGCAGCGAGATCCTGACCAGGACGGACATCCCGGAGATAATGAAGCGTTCGGACGTCATGGCGGACGCCAGTTCATGGTTTCTCTCGGTGGTCACCTCGGTCGCGCCGCTCGACAACATCCACTGCCGGGAAGCGATCTTCCGCGCCACTGACACCAAGCGCCTGGTGGACGCGCTCGGAGGTGCCCAGGAGGCGGCGAGACCGGCGGGATCTCTCGCCGTCCGCGAGGTTCTGACCCCGCTGCCCGCTGACACCCTCGCCGGGCGGTACCCCTATGGCGGCGGTCGGGTGCAGATCGCGCTCGACGCCTGCGGGCACCCCGACGGATTCTCCGTCACCGTCCCCGTCCGTCGCACCCGCACCATGTCCGACAACCGGAATATGAAGATCGCCATGGCGCTGACCGAGTCGCTGCGGAAGTACCACATCATCGTCAACATCCAGGTGGTCGAGCCGTCCGAGTACGACGCGATCTTCGGGTGGGGACCCGATATCGCGCGGCAGCGTGGCTGGGGCCTCGTCTGGTCGGGAATCGAACCGCTCGTGGTCAGCCCCTACGGATACTTCTGGGCCTTCCACTCGGACCGTCCCGAGGGCGAGAACTCGAATGCCACCCAGTTCACGAGTCCCGATCTGGACCGGCTCATCGACCGAGCCAGCGAGCAGACCGATCCGGATCTCGCCCGGCCTGCCTGGGAGGCGGTGAACAGGAAGATGCTCGATCTCGCGATCGTGCTGCCCGTTGCCCAGATCGTCGAGCTCAGGGTCACCAGCGAGCGGACCACCAACGTGTACCCGTTGCGAGCAATAGGCCAGATCGATGTCGCCGCCCTCGGGGTGGTGCCGCGAACCGCCCGAGGCACCCCCGCGGCGTGACCTCGACACGATTCGGCGAAGGGGCAGGGTCGGCGGTGAGGCCGTCACTGGCCCGCGACGCGCGAGTGGTCGGCGGCGCAGGCCAGGCCGGATGATGAACTGGATGGTGTGCTGCCCGGCCATATGACCTCCTCGCCCCGGAGTTCCCCATGACGACCCACCACCTCGCCGATGACCTCACGGGGCCCCCGGACCCGACGGCGCTCGTGACCTCGTTGCGTGCCCTGCAGGCCACCGGCCGCACGAGGCCGGTGGCCTGGCGGCTGGCCCAGCTCGACGCCGTCATCCGGCTGCTCGACGAGCGGGAGAGCGACCTCGCGGGCGCGCTCGAGCAGGATCTCGGACGCAGCGAGATGGAGGCATGGCTCGCAGACATCGGGTCCTCCCGGGCCGAGGCTGTCTACGCACGCAGGCACCTGCGGTCGTGGATGCGCCGGCGCCGCCGGCGGCTTCCGCTGCACCAGTGGCCCGGGGCCGGCTGGGTCCAGTACGAGCCGCTCGGTGTCGTGCTCGTCGTGGGGCCGTGGAACTACCCCGTCTACCTGTGCCTCGCGCCGCTGGTTGCCGCGGTCGCGGCGGGCAACTGTGTCGTCGTCAAACCGTCCGAGCTGGCCCCGGCGACGTCCGCTCTGCTCGCCCGGCTCATCCCCGAGTACCTCGACGCCGACGCCGTCAAGGTCGTGGAAGGCGACGGGCAGCTGACCCAGGGGCTGCTCGCTGCCGGCTTCGACCATGCGCTGTTCACCGGCGGAACGGAGATCGGCCGCAAGATCATGGCCGGGGCGGCCGCCACCCTTACCCCGGTCACCCTGGAGCTCGGCGGCAAGAGCCCGGTGATCGTGGCACCGGACGCCGACCTGGACGTCGTCGCGCGCCGCGTCGTCTGGGTGAAGCTGATGAACTCCGGGCAGACCTGTATCGCGCCGGACTACATCCTTGTCGACGAGCGGGTCAAGGACCGGCTCCTCGAGCGGATCACGGCCACGATCGCGGAGTTCCGCGCCGGTGCGGCCGGCGGGCTGCGCATCGTCAACGCCCGTCAGTTCGACCGGCTGGCCGGCTATCTGCTGTCCACCAAGGGCACCATCGTCAGCGGTGGCGGGGTCGACGAGGCGGCGCTGACGATCGAACCGACCGTCGTCGTCGATCCCGGGCCCGACGAGCCGCTGATGCGGGAGGAGATCTTCGGCCCGATCCTGCCCGTCCTCGGCGTCGGCTCGGTCGAGGACGCGGTGCGGTACGTCAACCGCGGCGACAAGCCGCTCGCGGTGTACGTGTTCAGCCGGTCGCGGGCGCTGGCCCGGCGGGTCGTCGAACAGGTCCCCGCCGGTGGCGCGGTGATCAATCATGTCGCGGTGCACTGTCTCGTCCCGTCGCTGCCGTTCGGCGGGGTCGGCGCCAGCGGCATGGGGGCCTACCACGGTGAGTGGGGCTTCCAGACGCTCAGCCATCGCAAGGCGGTCCTCGCGCGGAGCAACCGGCCGGACCTCCGGTTCGTCTACCCGCCGTACACGCGGCGGGCGCGACGCCTCCTGCGCAGGCTCCTCTGATCCGGCGTGGCCGGTGTGGTCGGCTTGGCTGGTGTGGCTGGTGTGGCTGGTGTGGCTGGTGTGGTTGGTGTGCTGTGCGCCGCTGCTCCGGTACCTGCTCGACGCCCAGAAACTAACATCCGGGTCAGAACGCAGTGGTGCGTTCGGGGGCGTGGGTGTCAGGAGGATGGGATGTCGGGAGTCGACGGTCGCGTAGTCATCGTCACGGGCGCCGGGGGCGGGCTCGGCCGGGAGTACGCCCTGCTGCTCGCCGCGAACGGAGCGCGGGTTGTCGTCAACGACCTCGGCGGTGCCCGGGACGGGTCGGGTGCCGGTTCCGAGATGGCGGACAAGGTCGTCGCCGAGATCCGGGAGGCCGGCGGAGAGGCGGTCGCCAACTACGACAGCGTCGCCACCGCCGAGGGCGCGGCCGCGATCGTGGCGACGGCCATCGACGCCTTCGGGGCCGTGCACGGCGTCGTCAGCAACGCCGGGATCCTGCGCGACGTCTCGTACGCGAAGATGACCGACACCCAGTGGGACGCCGTCATCCAGGTCCACCTGTACGGCGGCTACAACATCACCCGCGCGCTGTGGCCGCACTTCCGGGAGCAGCGGTACGGACGCATCGTGGTGGTCACCTCGACAAGCGGACTGTTCGGCAACTTCGGCCAGGCCAACTACGGCGCCGCGAAGATGGGCCTGGTCGGTCTCATCAACACCCTGTCGATCGAGGGCGCGAAGTACGGCATCACCGCCAACGCGATCGCCCCGATCGCCGCGACCCGGATGACCGCCGACATCGCCTCCGCCGACGTTCTCGCCAAGCTTTCGACCGCGTTCGTCGCGCCCGTCGTGACCCAGCTGGTGACGGAGGAGTGCACCGACACCGGCTCGGTCCTCGTTCTCGGCGGTGGGCTCGTGCAGCGGGTCCAGCTGTTCCAGAACGCCGGCGTCCAGTTCGAGCAGCCCCCGACGCCGGCCGAGGTCGCCGACCGCTGGGCGGAGATCACCGACATGTCGGCGGCCGTTCCCGCCAAGAACCCGCTGCACTGAGCCCTACTGAAGCCGCTGAGCCCTACCGAAGCCGCTGAGCCCTACCGAAGCCGCTGAGCACAGGCTCGGACGGTGGCCGGTCAGGCGATGACCTGGCCGGCCACCGCCGCCCGAGCCCTATCGATCCGAAACGGTGATGGGTCGTCATCGGGCTTCGTCGTTGGACGTCGCAGCCCTGTTGGCAGATGATCACAGGTATGGGTTCGCAGCTGCGGCCGCAGTGCACCAGGCGGCGTGTCATCGACGTCAGCACGACCACCTCCGCCACGTGACGCGTTACATCATCATCGGGGCGGGCGCGGTGGGCGCCATGCTCGCCGCCCAGCTCACCGGAGCGGGCATCGACCACGTGCTGGTCGGCCGCGGAGAGCACATCCGGCGGATACGGGAAGCCGGCCTGCGGTATGTGCGGCACGGCGAACCGCGGACCGTGCGCGTGTCCACCGCGGCAGACCCCGACGAGGTGGACCTGCGCGGCGGTGATCTGCTCGTGCTCGCCACGAAGGTGCAGGACGCCGAGGCAGCCGTGCGCACCTGGGCGTGGCGGCCGGTCGACCTCGACGGCCGGCCGGGGGCCGCGGCCGAGCTTCCGTTGCTGACCCTGCAGAACGGCCTCGACGCCGACCGCATCGCGCTGCGCCGGTTCGCGCGGGTGCTCGGCGGCACGATCCTCACCAGTGCCCACTACCACAACGTCGGCGAGGTGCGCTCGGGCGCGAGTGGCGCGGTCGGCGTCCTCACCGTCGGTGGCGCACCGCGTGGCACCGACCCGGCCCTGGAGGGCGTCGCGGCCGACCTGCGCCGTGCCGGGTACATCGTCCAGCTCACGGACGACGTCACCCGCTGGAAGGCGGCGAAGCTGCTGCACAGCGTGCGCAACGGGCTGGAGGTCCTGGCCGGCGACGACGACGACGAGCGGTCGGCCCTCGGCCACCGCCTCGTCGCGGAAGCCCGAGCCGTGTTCGAGGCCGCCGGTCTCGCGATCGCCGACACCGCCGCGGAACGCACCGAGGACCTCTCCACGTTCGGGATCGATCCGAACTCGGGTGTCGTGCCGGGCCGGCAGTCCACCTGGCAGAGCTTCGCCCGCGGTGTTCCCAGCGAAGCCGACTTCCTGAACGGCGAGATCGTGCTGCTGGGCCGGCTGCACGGCGTCCCGACCCCGGTCAACGCCGCACTGCAGCGGGTGCTCGGCGAGGCGGACGCACGCCGCTTGCCGCCCGGAACCCGCACTCTGCGGGAAGTGACCGAGCTGGCGGCACTTCCAGCGCGGACGTGACGGCGCCGCGTCGCGAACGCCCGACCCACCCCAGACCCTCAAACCGCGCCTGAACGGGCCAGAGCTTCACCATCCCCGGTGACAATTGTGTGGTGCCGAACCATCATGACGCCGGCCTGTCCTCCTCTGCGGCATTGGAATGCGCCACCGCGCTGGCCCTGCGTCACCTGTTCTCCCTCGCGGTCAGAACGCCGGTGCCATCGCGATCACGGAAGGTCTGCCGGTAGGCGGTGGGTGAGACGCCCGTCGCGGTTCGGAAATGCTGGCGCAGCGAGATCCCGGTCGCGAAGCCCGTGTGCCGGGCGATCTCGTCAAACGGCAGGTCACTGCTCTCAAGGAGATGCCTGGCCCGCTCCACCCGTTGCCCGGTCAGCCACTGACCGGGCGGGAGCCCGACCTCGTCCCGAAACCTGCGGCTGAAGGTCCGCACACTCATGTGCGCGTGTGCGGCAAGCTCGGACAGGCTGGTCGGCTCGCCCAGGCGACGAAGCATCCACTCCCGGGTGCTGGCCGTGCTGGTCCCGGAGGACGGCGGTACAGGGCGCTCGATGTACTGCGCCTGCCCGCCATCACGCCAGGGCGGCACGACGCAGCGGCGGGCCGCGCGGTTCGCGACCTCGCTGCCGTGATCGCGACGGACGAGGTGCAGGCACAGATCGATACCGGACGCGGCACCCGCCGACGTCAGCACATCCCCGTCATCGACGAACAGGACGTCGGCGTCAACGGTCACCTGGGGATACATCCGGGCCAGGCGCTCTGCTTCGAGCCAGTGGGTGGTGGCTCGGCGTCCGTCCAGCCACCCGGTGGCTGCGAGCAGGGACGAAGCCGTGCAGATCGAAACGAGCCGCGTGCCCGCCGTGACCCTGGCGAGGGCCGTGGCCACCAGTGCGACCGACCGCGGGTCGTCGAACCTGTTCCGTTCGTCCGGCTCGTCCGATCCGGCCCCTGGGAACGAGTCGGCGTGCTGCGGATGGACCGGCGCAAGGACCACGGTGTTCGCGGTGCCGAGGATCTCAGCCGTGTGATCGACGGCAATGGTGAAGCCGGCGGCCGTACGAACGGGCTCTCCGTCGACAGTGCAGACGACGACGTCGTAGAGCGGCTCTCCGGCCGGCCCGACCGCCGCCCCGAAGACCCGGGCGGGTATGCCGAGCTCGAACGGGATGACGCCGTCAAGTGCGAGAACGGCGACGCGATGCATGGCCAGATCCTATCGAGCAGTGACTTTCAAGCCACTCATGTTCGAGTCCTGGCCGGGGCATCCTGACTCCACGGCGCGCCGCGGAGCACGCCATGGACCGGCCTGGACCTGAGGCCGATGAGAGGACGAGCTCGATGAGGGCGATCGTGTACGAACGCGCCGGCGATTCGGATGTGCTCCGGCTGGTGGAGCGTCCCCAGCCGGAGCCGGGACCGGGACAGGTCCGAGTACGGGTCGCGGTGTCGGGGGTGAACCCGACGGACTGGAGGGCCCGACGTGGCGGGCACGGACCGGTCCCACCGAGCGGCCTCGTCCCGAACCAGGACGGCGCCGGTGTCGTGGACGCTGTCGGTGCCGGAGTTGATCCCGGCCGGGTCGGGGAACGGGTGTGGATCTGGGAGGCAGCCTGGCACCGGCCTGACGGCACCGCGCAGGAGGAGATCGTGTTGCCCGCCCGCCAGGCGGTGCCGCTGCCAGCCGGCACCTCCTTCGATCTCGGGGCCAGCCTGGGCATCCCGGCGATGACCGCGCACCGGGCCCTCACCGTCCATCCCGAGGGACCGGCCGCGCTCGGACCGTCGACACTGTCCGGTCGGACCGTGCTGGTCGCAGGTGGCGCGGGCGCGGTCGGACACGCGGCGATCGAGCTTGCCCGCTGGTCCGGCGCGAACGTCGTGACCACCGTCAGCTCCTCCGAGAAGGCGGCGCTGGCCGCCGCCGCAGGCGCCCACCATGTCGTCAACTACCGCGAACCCGACGCGGCGGAGGCGATCGGCAAGGCCGCGCCCGACGGCGTCGACATTGTCGTCGAGGTGGGCCCGAGCGCGAACGCCGAGCTCAACCAGCAGGTCCTGGCCACGAACGGAGTCGTGGTGATCTACGCCCACACGGGCGAGGAGCAGCTGACCGTCCCGGTTCGCCCGTTCATGATGTCGAACACCCGCCTGCAGTTCATCCTCGTCTACACCATGCCCGACACGGCCAAGCTTCAGGCCGTCAAGGACATCACAGCGGCGGCAGCAGCCGGCGCCCTGCGCGTAGGGGCGGACGCCGGTCTCCCGCTGCACCGGTTCCGACTGGATCAGACCGCCGCCGCGCACGACGTGGTCGAGACAGGCGCCGTCGGAAAGGTCCTCGTCGACGTCACCCAATAGCCGGAAGATCCAGAACGAAGTCGTCTTCCCGGCGAGGCACTTCGCGGAGGACGCCTCAACAGCCTGGAGCCGTCGCCATGATCTCCTGCGTGGTGCGGGTCGTCGACTCCGCCGCCGCGCCCGACCGAGCTGCCGAAGACGTCCACCGGCAAGATCCAGAAATATGTGCTGCGCGAGAAGGCCTGGGCCGGCCAGGAAAAGCGCATCCGATAGCCGGAGGCGGACGTCGTTACTTCCTCGACGTTCGCAGCCGGCGGCGCGTCACTGGGTGGCCTCGTTGTCTTCCGTCGCCACCTGGGCGCGCTTCGTGCGTAGTTCGGGCGGAAAGCGGCGGCCGCTGCGGGTGAGGGCGATCCGGCGGGTGCACCGCACCTTCTCGCCCACGCCCAGGATTCGTTCGGTGCCGCGCAGCACCGTCAGCGGGGCACCGGGCGCGAGCTGAAGGTGGGTGCCGTACGTGCTGACGTCGCGGATGGTCAGGTTCCCGTCCGCGAACGACAGGGCGAAATGGCGACGGCTGACCTTGAGGCGTTCGTGGTTGGCCAGCCAGGGGTCGAGAGAGTAGCCGTCCACCGGCGCTCGGCCGACCACCACCTCGGTACCGGAAGGGACGACGAACCGGTCGACGCACCTGCGGTCGACGAGGATCTTCATCGCGGCCGCGCCGGGTCGGGGGCCTTCGTCGACCAGCCGCCGGCCGTGGAGCTCGCAGGTCGGCTCGCCAGCCCGGATCCGCGGGATCAGCACGAAGTTGCCGTGGTTGAGGTCGTATAGCGTGCAGGCGTGGTGCGGGCAGCGCCACGCGCGTTCGAGGACGTCGAACCGGGTCAGCACACCCTGCTTTTTCAGGATGTCGTGTTCGGCATAACGGGAGATGTTCCAGTCGTCCACGATCCCCATGTCGACGTCGCGAAGGAGCAGGCGCCCGTCGGGCCCGTCCGGCCCGTGGTACCCGTGGTGGCCGTCGTGTTCGTCGCGCTCGATGAACGGCTCGATGAACTGGTCCTTGTTGCCCTGCAGCCAGGGGAACTCGGTGCGATGGCCGCGGTAGCGGTCCCGGGTGATGACACTGAGCCCGGTGAGCTCCGCGAGCTCCAGCAGTCGGACGTCCGCGTCGCCGAGCAGCTCGAGCAGCCCTGCCTGCTCCCAGTCCCGCAGCGTGCGCGTGTCCGCGTGCGGCAGCCCGGCATGGGGCAGGCTCCGGTCGGCGACGAGATAGAGGATCACATCGGGGTCGTGGTCCCGGGCGACCAGCGCGTCGATGACCTGGTCAAGCCGGTAGAGGCCAGGGCCTCGCGGCCCCGGTCGCCGAACGACGTTGGACAGGTCGACGAGGTAGTCGGCCTCCAGGACGTTCCCGGTCAGGTGCTCGTGCATTCCGGTCAGACCCCCGTCTCCGTGTGAGCGCACTGAGTAAGACACATGTCACCTAAGGGGATCATGCGCGGCGAAACTTCGGGGCCGGTTGTGCAGGAGTGGGGAGAACTGGGCCCCGAGGAGCGTGGAACACCGTCAACGGGAGCACCCGTCGACTGGTGGTCTGCCCGCATCTGACGTCAGCGTCGCCCGGTAGCTCCGACTGGAACACCACCTTGGTGCCGGTCGGCGAATCGCATCGGGACCCCGCGGGATCCGTCCTCGGCGTGGCCCTGACCTGCCGCCGCCGGGCGTGGGCGGCAAGCGGTCGATACCTGCTGAGCTGGGAAAACCGTTCGCTCGCCGGGCCGTCGGAAGGCTGCGTGCCGGTCGGGTGGCCCAGGGAGCCGGGTAGGTGGAGACCGCTGTCGAGGACGCGTCGAGACGTGATTCCGGTCTCGGTATGGGCAAACGTCGTCCGACTTGCTACGGTCCGGATCCTACCGGTAGGTAACACCCATCGGTAACTTGGTGGACGGCGGTGCTCGGCCGCCTTTTTGTCCGGAGCTTTCCTAACCCCGGGAATCGGTAACGGGCCTTGTCGCGCCGCTACCAGGACGACGAAAGAAGGTTGATCGATATGCGCCCCTCCTTATCGAGCCGAGGGCTCTGGTCACGAACGAAGATCGGCTCACTTGTGGCGACGCTGGCGCTCGCCACGCTGGGCGTCGTGCTCCCGGCAGTCGGCGCCACGCCCGCCGCGGCCGCTGTCGAAGGTCCGGCCGGCGACGCCTTCTACACCCCGCCGTCCCCACTGCCCGCAGGCAATCCCGGTGACGTGATCTGGTATCGCAAGCAGGCCGATTCCGGCAACGCGAGCTCGTACCTCGTCCTGTATCGCTCCCAGAACGCGCTGGGGCAGCCGAACGCGGTCTCCGGCACGATCTACGTGCCGAAGGGCAAGAGCCCGGTCGGTATGCCGATCGTCTCGCTCGGCTCCGGCACCGTCGGCCTGGGCGACGGGTGCGCCCCGTCGAAGAACCCGCTGGTCAGTGTTGCCCAGAACCAGGGCTTCATCGACAAGGCGCTCGCCAAGGGCTACGCCGTGACGATGACCGACTACGAAGGTCTGGGCACTCCCGGGGTCCACACCTACGTCGTCGGCCGTTCCGAGGGCCACGCGGTCCTCGACATCGTGCGCGCCGCCCAGCGGCTGCCCGAGACCGGTCTGAGCACCGCGAACCCCGTCGGCCTGCTGGGCTACTCGCAGGGTGGCGGCGCCGCCGCGTGGGCCGGCGAGCTGCAGCCCTCCTATGCCCCGGAGCTCAACCTCAAGGCCATCTCGGCCGGCGGCATTCCCGCCGATCTGCTCGCGGTCTCCAAGCAGCTTGACGGCGGCCTCGGTTTCGCCGTCCTGGCGATGGCCGCGCTCGGGCTCGACGCCGCCTATCCCGAACTGGACCTGGACAGCTACCTCAACGCCAATGGCAAGAAGTTCTTCGGCGACTTCAGTGACGACTGCGTCGAATCTCTGATCATCTACCCGTTCCGGAAGATCAGCGATTACACGACGACCAACCCGCTGAACACCGTGGCCTGGCAGACCCGTCTCAACGAGCAGAAGCTGGGCGCGGTCGCGCCGAAGGTTCCGACCTTCATGTGGCACGCCTGGCCGATCGATGAACTGGTCGCGCGGCCGCAGGGCGTGGCGTTGAAGGACACCTACTGCGCGGCGGGCGCACCGATCCGCTGGAAGGACTATCTCGGCGAGCACGCCACCGTCATCTTCACCTCCCAGGATGACTCCGTGAACTTCCTCGCCGACCGTTTCGCCAACAAGCCCTTCAGCCGGTCCTGCTGATCTGGCAGACAGTCAGCACTAATCGCAGATGGTGTGCCGGGCCGGCCGCGCTTGTCGGCCCGGTACACCATCTGTGTTTCCAGGGAATGCTTCGCGGGGGAGCCGGTCAGCCCACGCGGACGGGGACCGCGCACGAGCCGTCGCACATGTTCTCCGGCATGACGGACCCGAGTGGAAGTTCGGCGGTGACCGTGCAGACCTCCGGGTCGAAGCTCAGGAAGCCGCCGACCTGCAGGCTCTCGGGCAGCGGCTCGTCGTAGCTCCAGGCGACGTCCGCGATGACGGTGTCGTCGACCACGGCGGTCCACCAGGTGGCGTGGCCCTTGTAGTTGCAGTAGCTCGTGGTGCCGCTGCGTCGCAGCAGGTCGGTCCGGACGTGCGCCGGATCCACGTAGAGCCTGGCGTTCAGCGAGGTCTCGAAGAGGATCACGGTGTCGGACGTGTCGACCAGGACCTCACCCGCGGCCTCGACGCGCAGGCGGCGCGTCGTCGGCCGGCAGTCGACCCGGTGATAGGGGTTCGCCGGGTAGTGCACGAGCCGGCGCCCCTCCTCCCACCATTCGTCGACGGCATCCCACGGGATCGTGAAATAGCCCGGAGCCTCGGGCAGCGGCTCGCAGGGCAGGGTGCCCACCACGTCGAGCGGGAACGCGTAGGCCAGCGGCCGCATCGACCGGTGCACGAGCACCGCCGCCTCGGTGTCGATCACCTTCTGGCCGTCGCGGACGGCCTGGACCCGGCGCGGGTGCGGCTCGACGTAGACAACACCGGAGGGCACCGGGGCGGAGAAGCGCCCGGCGGGCGTCGGGCCCAGCGGCCCCTGGGCAGCGGTGAGGCTCATGGCCTGAAGTGTGTCAGCCGGGCCGGTCCGCAGGACAGCGCTTGTACCTGTCAGGGCATGCGGACGACCTGGGCGGCCCAGCTCAGCCCGGCGCCGAAGCCGACCAGGAGCGCCAGATCCCCCGCGGCGACCGCGCGCTGGCGGCGCAGCCCGTGCAGCGCGAGCGGGATGGAGGCGGCCGAGGTGTTTCCGCAGTCGGCGCCGTCGCGGGCGACCACGGCCGAGGTCGCGCCGATCTTGGCGGCGACGGCGTCCACGATGCGCAGGTTGGCCTGGTGCGGGACGAAGGCGGCCAGGTCGGCGGGGGAGATCCCGGCACGTGCGCAGGCGGCGAGCGCGACGTCGAGGGCGGTGGAGACGGCCCACCGGAAGACCGCCTGGCCCTCCATCCGTAGCCGGCCGGTGGTCTCGTCGATCCGGATGAGCGACGACTGGGAGCCGTCGTGACCCCAGACGACCGGCCCGATCGCGTCGTCGCCGCCCGGGCCGATCACGGCGGCGCCGGCCCCGTCCCCGAAGATGATCGACGTGCCCAGGTCGTCGGGGTCGACCCGCGCGGTCATCTTCTCGGACGCGACGACGACGACGTGGCGCGCCGAACCGGCCCGAACCGCGTCCGACGCCGCCGCGACCGCGTAGCAGAAGCCAGCGCAGGCGGCGTTGAGGTCGAGGGCCCCCGCGTGCGGAGCGCCCAACGCGGCGGCGACCTCGGCGGCGACGCCACCCGTTCCGTCGGTGCTGCAGGTCGCCGCGATGACCAGGTCTATCTCCGCCGCGGACACCTGGCTGTCGTGCACCGCCTCCTGCGCGGCGACGGTCGCCATGCTGGGCACGGTCTCGTCCGCCGTGGCGACCCGTCGGGTCGCGAAACCGGTGCGGGACTCGATCCACTGGGCCGTGCGGCCGAAGCGGTGGCCCAGCTCCTCGCTGGTGATCAGCTGTGCCGGGCGGTAGGCCCCGAGGCCCAGCAACCGGGTTCCGGTCGGCCGCGCCGCGTGCCTGACACCGTCCGCCATATGTCCCCCTCAAGATCCGCAATCTAGGCGGCCATAAAAATATAGGACGCCAAATAATCACCGCTCGGGGGTTCGGTTGGGTGGCTCTACGGGGTCAGTTCAATACCTATTGTGATCGGTCGGTGCGGTCGGTGCGGTCGGTGCGGTCGGTGCGGTCGGTGCGGTCGGCGCGGTCGAAGGACCGCGCCTGCCGGTCAGTGATGCCGGGACCGGTTCTGCGCGGCTGCCGCCAGGTCCCGGCACACCACCCCGAATTCCAGCCCGGCGGCTTCGAGACACATCGGCCAGGTGCTGGTGTCGGTCATCCCCGGCGCCACGTTCACCTCCAGGAACTGCGGAACCCCGGCGGCGTCCACGATCAGGTCCGTGCGGGACAGGTCACGCAACCCGAGCGCCTGGTGGGCCGCGACGGCCGCTGCCGCTGCGGCGTCGAGCACCGCGGCGGGCAGCCGGGCTGGGGTGATGAAGGTGGTGGCGCCCGGGGTATACCGCGCGGCGTAGTCGTACGGGCCGGTCACCGGCTCGATCTCGACCGCAGGCAGTGCGATCGGACCGCTGCCGGTGTCCACGACACCGACGGCGATCTCGACGCCGGTGACGGCCTGCTCGATGAGCGCCCAGTCGTGATAGCCGAAGCAGGCCATCAGCGCCTCGGCGAGCTGCCCAGCCTCCTCGACCCGGCCGACTCCGAACGACGACCCGCCCGCGCGGGGCTTCACCACCAGCGGCAGGCCGAGCCGGCCCACGACACGGTCGATGAGCTGGGCCGCACCCAGATCGTGGAACGCCTCACGGGGCAGCGTGACGGCCCGCGGGGTGCTGATCCCGGATGCGGTGACGGTCGCTTTCGCGGCGGCCTTGTCGAACGCTGATCGGCACGCCGCTGGTTCCGCGCCGACGTACGGCAGACCGTACAGGTCGAGCACCTCACGGATCGTGCCGTCCTCCCCGGAGGTCCCGTGCAGGACAGGAATCACGACCGCGGGCGGGTCTCCCGCGAGTGCGGTCAGGGTCGCGTCGTCGACGTCGCGGAGTTCGGTGTCGACCCCGATGCGGCTCAGCGCCTCGTGGAGCCGGCTTCCCGAACTCAGTGAGACCTCCCGCTCGACGGACAGGCCTCCGGCGAGGACGAGCACACGTCCCAGGTCGGTCATCGTGGTGCCCTTCACTGGTCGTTGGGACGGCGGGGGGCGAACGTGTCGCGTAGGTCGAGCTCGGCGCGCAACACCCGGGCGAGCCGGCGCACGCCCTCACGGACCCGGTCCGGTGGCGGATAGCAGTAGGAGATCCGGATCGCGTTTCGGCCGGAGCCATCCGCGTAGAAGCCGGTTCCGGGGACGTAGGCGACCCGTGCGGCGATCGCCCGGGGCAGCATCGCCTTCGCGTCGAGGCCTTCCGGCAGCGTGAGCCAGATGAAGAACCCGCCGTCCGGCCGGGTCCAGGTGCTGTCGGCCGGCATGGTCTCGGTGAGGGTTTCGAGCATGGCGTCCCGGCGTTCCCGGTACATCTCCCGGAAGGCTTTGAGTTGCTCTGGCCACGGTTGGGTCGCCAGGTACTGCTCGACTGTGAGCTGGGTGAACATCGAGTGCGACAGGATCGCGGACTCTGCGGCGAGGACCAGGCGGGCTGCCACGGGAGGCGGCGCCAGCGCCCAGCCGACCCGCATCCCCGGCGCGAGCGTTTTCGAGAACGAGCCCAGGTAGACGACATCGTCTGGGGCGTCCGCGCGCATCGCGCGGATCGGATCGCCGTTGAACGAGAGCAGCCCGTACGGGTTGTCCTCGACCACCAGCACCCCAGCTCGCCGGCACGCCTCGACCACCTCGCCGCGGCGCGGGAGCGTAAGGGTGACACCGCTCGGGTTCTGGAACGTCGGCACCGTGTAGAGCATCTTCACCCGGGAGCCTTCAGCGGCGAGCCGGGCCAGGGTCTCCCGGAGCGCCTCCGGGCTCAGCCCGTCGGCGTCCATCGGCACATGCACGACCCGCGCCTGGTAGGCGGCGAACGTGTTGATCGCCGTGACGTACGTCGGGCCCTCGGTGAGGACGACGTCCCCGGGGTCGATGAACACCCTGGTGAGCAGGTCCAGCGCCTGCTGTGAGCCGACGGTCACCACCACGTTGTCCGGGTGGGCGTCCGTGATGCCCTCCATGGCCATCACGTCGCAGATCCGGGCCCGCAGCTGCGGGTCGCCCTGCGCCGAGCCGTACTGCAGCGCGACGGCCCCGCGTCGGGTGATCAGGTCTGACGTGGTGGCTGCGACTGCTTCGAGGGGGAGCGCGTCGACGGCGGGCATGCCGCCGGCGAGGGAGACGATCTCCGGCCGGCTCGCGACTGCGAACAGGGCCCGGACCTCGGAGGCGAGCATCCCGGATGCCCGGCTCGCGTAGGACCCCCACAGCGATCGCGTGGGCCTGTGCTGTCCACCGGC
>NZ_ADGX01000064.1 GCF_000177675.1 Parafrankia sp. EUN1f | reverse complement strand
CCGGCCCGGCGACGCCCGTTACAGCACCCGCAAGGTCCAACGTCCCCCTCTCCCGCTACCACGCCCGGCCCGCCGGAGACGACCGGCCACTGGTCACCACCAGCATCGCGACCGTGACCACCGACGACTCCACCCCCCACGCCACCCCCGCCACACCCGCGGCCAGCCACCGCAACCGGACACCACCCCGGCAAGCCACCCCGGCGCTCACCCGGCCCGCCGTGCCACCACCGGACACCGACCCGACAGCACCGGACCAGCCATCCCACCGCCCGGCACCCACCGCGACCGACGTCCTGGACCTCCTGCGCGGCGATCCTCACCGCGCCTGGCACAGCCGGGACATCGCCCGGATCCTCCACGTCACGAACATCAACAGCTTCCGCACCCGGATGTCGCAGTGGGCCCGCCAGGGGCTCCTCCACAAGACCGACCGAGCGACCTACACCCTGACCTCAAACACCCTTGACAGCAACCGAGATCACTTAACTACGCGGCCTTGAAGCAAGAGTGGAGGATTTTGGTCGTTCGGACAGCCAAAATCCTCCGCCCTTGCCGAGTGTCAAGCAATTTTCTTGAGTGAATTGCAGACACGGCGGGACGGTGCCGGATCCCTGGGGGTAGCCAGGCGGCGAATGGACACGGGCCACCTGGCCGATGCCGGTGGCCCGGGCCCCGCCGCCTTTCGCGATATTGCCACACCCCCTTGACCGGAAATTATCCAATATATGCGATAAGAAAACCGGTTTACCGATTCTCGAACGCCTCCAACGAGGACACTTGTCTATCATCCTGATCGCGTGTTAAAAATCTCCCGCATGCAAATCTTCTATACATAATGGACAAGTTGGCCGACGGGCCTGGCCACGATCGGGTCGCGAACGAGCCATTTTCCTTCGTCAACGTCAACTCGCGACGCCCCTGATAGCGAGGCCTGAGACAGACCGGGCTCATTGACTGCCGGCTGCCACCACCACCGGCCCCGGGCGGCGCCCACCTGGCACTGCCCGCCAGACCCGGCCGCCCATTCCGAGCGTGCACGATCCGACAACTCTCCGATACGTCCATCGCATATCGGCGACGACCCGCGAAGAATACCTGCCGCATTGAGCGAGCAGGAGCACCGAGGCGCATCCCGCCTTTCTCGTGCGTCGACACCCATCCTCAGAGGTCGACACGAGAACAGCACTCATCGTACGAACGAGCGCGCGACAAAAAGGTACCTTACGTTCCGCCCACACGGCGACGGAACGCAACAACTCTATGCACACGGAGAGCAAAATGCCCAGCACAGCAGCACAGTTACCCGAGACCACCGTTCCGGGTGACTCCACCGGCCTCAGCCGGCGGAAGTTCGTCGGGGCCGCGGCCGTAGGTGTCGGCACGGCCGCGTTCGGCGGCCTGGTCGCCAGCGCGTCACCGGCGCGAGCGGTGACGACGACCGAGGTGAGCGCACGGGCGGTGGTCGTAGGCACCGGCTTCGGCGGCGGGGTGACCGCACTGCGCCTCGCCAAGGCCGGGGTACCCACACTCGTCCTCGAACGCGGCCTGCGGTGGCCGACCGGACCGAACTCGAACACCTTCGCCACCCTCGCGAACCTCGACAACCGGTCGGCCTGGCTCTCCCCCACACCCCCGCTACCGAGCATCGCGAGCCTCACCGGCGGCGCCAACCAGACCTGGCCCCTCTACACCGGGGTGCTCGAGGTCATCAAAGGCAACAACATGACCGTCAACTGCGGCGCCGCGGTCGGTGGCGGGTCACTCATGTACCACGGCATGACGCTGCAGCCGACCAAATCCGATTTCACCCGCTCCATGCCCATGGCCGCCGGCCTGTACGACGAGCTGAACAGCACGTGGTACCCCACCGTGGCGTCGATGCTCGGGGTCTCCACCGTTCCCGACGACGTCCTCAACGCGGCACCCTACAAATCCTCCAGAATCTTCCTGGACGTCGCCCCCCGCAATCTCGGGCTGAAGACCTTCAAGGTGCCGCTGCCCGTCGACTGGAACTACGTGCGCGGTGAGCTCAACGGCACCTACAACGCCGCCTACACCAACAGCGACATCGCCTTCGGCGTGAACAACGGTGGAAAGCACTCCATCGACGTCACCTACCTGGCCGCCGCCGAGGCCACCGGCAAGGTGACGGTGCAGCCGCTGCACGTCGTCCGCGACATCGCCCTCGCCGCCAACAACAAATGGACCCTGACCGTCGACCGGATCGACACCGCCGGTGTCACCCAGGAACGCAAGATCATCACCGCGAACGCGGTCTTCCTCAACGCCGGCTCCCCCGGCACGACCCGGCTGCTCGTCAAGGCGAAGGCCAAGAACCTCATCCCGAACCTGCCGGACTCCGTCGGCACCCAGTGGGGCAACAACGGCGACCGCATCTACGAATGGATCGGGATGTGGCAGGACCCGGGCGCCACCCAGGGCGGCCCGGCCTGTGTCGGCGCCACCGACACGACCAGCCCCATCCCCCTGAAGATCATCCATGCCGGGGCGCCGCCGCTGATCGCCGGAATCCAGCGCCTGATGACCGTCGTCGGCTTCGGCATCGTCCCCGCCGTCGGCACCTGGGCCTACGACGCGGCCACCGACGACGCCGTGCTGACCTGGCCTGTCGGCGCCGACACCGCACTACAGACCCTGATCTCCGCGCGCATGACCGGCCTTGCCCTCACCGGCGGCGGCATCATGATCGACACCAACCTGACCGAGAACTCGACCTGGCACGCCCTCGGCGGCGTCCCCATGGGTTCGGCGGTCGACCTGACCGGCCGCGTCGTCGGCCACCGCGGCCTCTACGTCCTCGACGGCGCCCGCATACCCGGCTCCACCGGCGCGTGCAACCCGTCCATGACCATCGCCGCCCTCGCCGAACACAGCATGGCCAGAATCGTCACGCAGGACGTCGGCACCATCTTCTGATTCAACGAAACACCGGCCGTCCGGGACGTCACGGCGCCTGCTATTCGCCGCGCCAGATCGGCGGGCGCTTCTCCGTGAAGGCGATCGCGCCTTCACGTGCGTCGGCGGACCGGGCGGCCTGCTTCATGATCTTCCGCTGCCTCTGCCAGGCCTCGTCGGCGCTCCACTGCGCTGATCCGGCGACGACCTCCTTGCTGCCGATGACGGCCAGCGGAGCGTTGGCCGCGATCTCGGCAGCGAGGTCCAGCGCAGCCGCCAGTGCCTCACCCGGCTCGGTGAGGGTGCTGACCAGGCCGTACTCATAGGCCTGCGGGGCGGGCAGCGTCGCGCCGGTGAGGGCGAGACGCATCGCCGTGTGGTACGGGATGCGTCTGGCCAGCCGCAGCAGACCGCCGGCTCCGGAGACCAGGCCGCGGCGCACCTCGGGCAGGCCGAAAACCGCGTCGGACGCCGCCGTGATGAGATCGCAGGCGAGCGCAACCTCGAAGCCGCCGGCCAGGGCATAGCCCTCGACTGCCGCGATCACCGGCTTGCGCGGAGGCGCGCCGGTGATGCCGGCCAGCCCACCTTCGACCTCGGCGACCTCGCCGTCGGCGAATGCCCTGAGATCCTGGCCGGAGGAGAAGGTGCCGCCCGCGCCGGTCAGCACGGCCACTCTCAGATCCGGGCGGGCGTCGAACTCCCGGAACGCGTCCGCCGCCGCCTGGCTGGCCGCGCGGTTGAACGCGTTGCGCACCGCCGGCCGGTTCAGCGTTATGACCATGACGTTGCCGTCGACATCGACCAGCGCCTCGTCGGCCACCGGACCTCCTCAACAGGTTGCCTCGTCATCAGCTCATCAGCTATCAGCTCATCAGATCGGCTCATCGGCCGAACCCGGAACAACCGCTGGGCCGGTGGTCGTTCGCCCGCGGCGAATCCGCGACCGGCGAAAGTCGTTCCGGTCCGTCAGGACTTCCGGGAGGCTGGCAACAGCCGTCCCTCTGGAGGAAACAATGAGCTCCTCGCTCTACGACGACGTCGGCGGACTCGACGGCCTACGGCGACTGTCCGGGGCGTTCTACGACCGGGTGCTCGCGGACGAGGTGCTCGCACCCGTGTTCGCGCACTTCACACCCACCCACCTCGACCATGTCGCCGTCTGGCTGGGAGAGGTCTTCGGGGGCCCGGCGGACTTCTCCGCCCACCTCGGCGGGCATCAGGCACTGCTGCGCAGCCATCTCGGCCTCGGCATCCGCGACGAGCACCGCCAACGCTGGCTGGACCTGATGGCTGACGCGATCGGCGAGGTTCTACCCGCCGGGCCGGAGCTGGCCACGACGCTCATGGAGTACTTCGAGTGGGGCACCGCCATCGCCCAGGAGATTTCCCAGGATCCCGTCGGAACCGACCTGGGCGATCCCGGCGCCACCCCCCGCTGGGGGTACCAGGGGCTCGTTCACTGACCCGACACAGGTCCGGTCTCAGCTGGTGACGCGCTCGCCGCTGCCACCGTCGATCGTCATGGCCAGCAGGACGAGAGCGTCCTGGTCCCGGCTGCCCGGCGCGGCCTGGTAGACGACGAAACGCTGACCGTCCGGGCCGGGCCCGAGGATCTCCGAGCGGAGGCTGAACTCGCCGACGGCCGGATGCCGGAACCGGATCTCGGAACCCGTCTTGACCCGCACGTCATAGGTCCGCCACAACTCGGCGAACTCCGCGCTGCTGGCAGATAGCTCCTCCACCAGCGCGGTCAGGCTCGCCGCGTACAGGCTCGTGGCGCTGACCGCGCGCAGGTGGGCGACGGTGTTGCGGGCGGTCCGCTCCCAGTCGACGAAGACGGTCCTGGCATTCGGGTCCCCGAAGACGTAGCGGATGAGGTTGCGCCGCCCCTCCGGCCACCGTTCGATCCCGGCGAGCAGGGCCAGGCCCTCCGGGTTCGCGGCCAGGATGTCGTTGAGCTGGCTGAGGACGAACGCCGGGTTCGCCCGCACCGACTCCAGCAGCTGAGCCAGGCCGGGCCGGACGACGCTGCTGGGCGTCACCGGTTGCCGGGGTGCCCGGTGGGCCGCGTTGTCGGCCAGGGTGAACAGGTACACCCGCTCGTGGTCGTCGAGGCGCAGTGCACGGGCGAGCGCATCGATCACCGCGTCGCTCGGCGCGGTCTCACGGCCCTGCTCGATCCGGGTGTAGTAGTCGACACTCACCCCGGCCAGCGCCGCCAGCTCCTCCCGCCGAAGGCCGCGGGTGCGCCGACGGCCCGGCCCGCCGGGAAGCCCGACGTCGGTCGGCTGGACCCGGGCCCGCCGATCCCGCAGGAAGGCTCCCATCCCGTGGTCGTCGGTCATCGATCGATTGTGTCAGCCCACGGCCTGCCGGCCGGGCCCGTTACCTGGCCCTGTCACACCCTGGAACGGCATCACCGGGTTCAGCACGGTCTCGTCGGGCCGGCGGCCTGTCGCCAGTCTGGGCGGCATGACGACTTCGGCCTCCGCCCCGACACCGCCCGCCAACCCGACACCGCCCGCCAACCCGGCCCCGTCCAGCCAGCCCACGCCCACGCCCACGCCCACGCCTCACGGACCGGTGTTGATCATCGGAGGTAGCTCCGGGATCGGGCTTGGGCTCGCGCAGGCACTGGTACGCGCGGGCACTGAGGTGACCGTGGTGTCGCGTTCCGGCAGCCGGCTGGCTGCCGCCTCCCGCGGGCTGGGCGCCCTCGACCACTCGGGAGCACTTGTCCGCACCGCTGCGGCGGACATCTCCCGGGAGAGCGACGTCGAGCGGCTTTTCCAGGAAGCGGGGCCCGTCCAGCACGTCATCACAACCGCCGCCGACGGGACGGGCGCCAGCGGGCCGATCGCCACGATCGGCGTCGAGGGCGCTCAGGGCTTTCTCGGTACGAAGGTGCTCGGCCCCTGGCTGGTGGCCAAACACTGCGCTCCGTACCTGCTCCCAGGCGGCTCCCTCACCTTCACCTCCGGCATCGCCGCCTACCGGCCGTCGGTCAGTGGCTCGGTCGTCGCCGCCGCGAACGGGGCATTGGAATCCCTCGCCTACGCGCTCGCCCTCGAACTCGCGCCGATCCGCGTCAACGTGGTCTCCCCCGGCTGGGTCGACACCCCGGTCTGGGACACACTCGCCGGTGTCGACCGGTCAGCCGCGCTCGCGGCGATGGCGCACCGCCTCCCGGCCGGACGAATCGGCACCCCGGCGGACCTCGCGCAGGCCTACCTCGCCGTTCTGTGCAACGAGTTCATGACCGGTTCCGTGCTGCACATCGACGGCGGCCACCGCCTGGTCTGAAACGGGCGGGGACGACCAGCGACTTCGATTCGCCAATAGCAGTGGGACAGAAGCCGAAATCACCTGGGCACGAGAGCCTTCCGCAGTAGTTCGCTGAACTCGGCGGGGTGCGTGGTCAGGCCGACGTGCCCGCCGGGAAAGTGCCACGGCTCCGCGCCGAGTCGCTCGGCCAGGAAGGCGGCCGCACGATACGGAAGCTCGCCGTGCGAGTCCTGGCCGCAGGCGAGCACGAGGCGCTCGGAAAGCGGTTCCAGCCGCTGGACGTCCGGAGAATAGGACATGAAGCTGGGCACGATGCGTCCGACGAAATAGGGCAGGTTGGCCATTGTCTGCTCGGCTCGCGCCGCCGACTGGGGAGGAAGGTCGGCCTCGGCCTTCGGCGCGGCGCCACCGTTTCTCTCCAGCCCCGCAGCGAACACCGCCATGGCCGGCATGAGGCCCTGCCTCTGGAACGTTTCCTGCACTCGGGCGATCAGAGCGCGGTGTTCGGCGGCGTCCGGCAGGAGCTCCACGACCGGCGGCTCGTGTGCCACGACGCGCTCGATCCGCTCCGGATGAGTGGAGAGCAGATCAAGGGCGACGATGGCGCCTGAGCTGGCGCCGAACACCCTCACGGGCTCGCCGGGCGACAGCATCTGCAGAACACGGAAGGCATCGTCGGCGTGCTCGGTGACGCGCTGCTCCGCCTCCGGGTCGTCCAGCAGGCTACGGGACATGCCGCGCGGATCGTAGGTCGCGACGGTGTATTCGGCAGCCAGGTTGTCGGCGATGCCGTCGAAGGCGGCGGCACCACCCGTCCCGCCGGGAATCAGCAGCAGGAGCGGGCCCTGGCCGCGTGTTTCGTAGTGCAGGGTCGCACCGTGCACACGCAGCCTTCCGATGGTCGACTCGGTCATGAGGAGTGTCCTTCCTCCGCCGGTGGCCAGTGCTCCAGCAGGGCGTGCAGGGCATCGAGGGTGCGGACCCAGGACTGCTGCGGCGAACGCTCGTGCGCGAAACCACCCGCGGCCTCCAGTGCGACGAACCCGTGAAACGTGCTGCGCAGCAGCCGGACCGCGTCGGTCAGGTCGGGTTCGGCCAGGCCGTAGCCGCGCAGCATGCCGTAGGTCAGCTCGACGGCACGCCGGGGGCCGGGCGCCTGCGCGGCGAGCTCGGGGGCGATCTGGATCGGGGTCTGCGTAGCCAGGTAGCGCCCCGGATACCGGTGCGCGTACGCCCGCCAGGCGTTCGCAAACGCGACCAGCGCATCCTTGCCTGCCCGTCCGGCGGTCGCCTCCGCGATCTGGATGGACTTCTCGTCCGCTGCCAGGAGCGCGATCCGCCCCTGTAGATCCTTCAGACTGCGGACATGCGTGTAGAGGCTCGCGTCTCTCACCCCGAGACGCCGAGCCACCTGCGACATGGTCACCTGGCCGAGCCCGACCTCGTCCGCCAGATCGGCGCCCGCGACCGTCACCCGCTCCACCGTGAGCCCGGCTCGCGCCATGCATCCTCCAGATTCCTAGGGGCTCTAGGAATATCCTAGTACCCCTAGGAAAGCAACCGAGCGAGCGATCGCTGCGGCTTCCCGAACATGAGGACTACCTGCGGGCCTGGATCGCGCACCGATGAGTTTCTCGCGGCGCGCCGGTCTGTACGTCTGGGACCGACTCACGGAAGGCTGGCGCCATGCGCAACCTGATCTACGGCATGAACCTCACCCTGGACGGCTACATCGCGGCGGCCGGCGATGACATCAGCTGGGGCGGGCCGCCGAGCGACGAGCTGTTCCAGTGGTGGCTCGACCAGGACCGGGCGAGCGGCGTGGCGCTGTATGGGCGCAAGCTGTGGGAGACGATGAGCTCCTACTGGCCGACCGGCGACCAGCTGCCGGGCGCCACCCCGGCGGAAATCGAGTTCGCGCAGAACTGGCGGGACACGCCGAAGGTGGTGTTCTCCTCGACGATCGACAAGGTCGACTGGAACACCCGCCTGGTCACCGGCGACGCGATCGCCGAGATCACCCGGCTCAAGGCCGAGGACGGCGGCCCGATGAGCATCGGCGGCGCAACGCTCGCCGGGGCGGCCCTGCGGGCCGGGCTGATCGACGAGTACGCGGTGGTCACCCATCCGGTCCTGACGGGCGGGGGCACGCCGTTCTTCACCGCGCTGGACAGCTGGGTGAACCTGAACCTGGTGGAGACGCGGACGTTTCCCGGCGGCGTGGTCCTGACCAGGTACGAGACGAGGCGCTGAGCGCTCGCCCGGGAATCACGGGCCCGGCTGCACCTGCTGTCATGGCGCATGCCCATGCCGCCCCTGCCCACCGCCGCCTACTACGCGCGCCTGCCTCGAGTGATCGCCGCCGCTGGAGCAGTCTTCTGCGATGCCACCGACCGGGTCCTGCTGGTCCAGCCCACCTACCGGGACGACACCTGGGAAATCCCCGGCGGGGGCATGGACGACGGTGAATACCCGCTGCAGACCGCCCGGCGCGAAATCCAGGAGGAACTCGGCATCGACGTCCAGCCAGGCCGCCTCCTGGCCGTCGACTGGGTTCCCCCGCAACCCGATGGCCGCCCCGCACTGGTCCACTTCGTCTTCGACGGGGGATCATTCTCCCCATCGCAGGATCGCGGCCTGCGGCTCCAGGAGAGCGAGCTGCGTGCGTGGCGCCTGTGCACCGCCGCGGAATGCGACGAACTCCTCGTCCCGCGCCTGGCCCGTCGCGTTCATGCCGCCGTCCAGGCACGCCGCTTCGGCCACACTGCCTACCTGCACCACGGCTGGGCCCCCGACCACCCCACGCCGTAAATGCGGCTGGGCCCGGCCGCCGGGATGGCGGCCGGGCCCAGCGGGCGCAGCGGATGCGGCGCGGTGCAGAACCGGAGTCAGCGGTCAGCCCGCAGCGGCCGCGTGGCGCTGCCTGTAGAGCTCCGCCCACTCCTTGCGCGGGCGCACGGCGGTGTCGACGTCGGTGGCCTTGGCACGCAGGGCACCGACCGTGACCTGCTCCCGCGGCAGGCCGCGGAACGGGTCCCAGTTGAAGAAGCGGCAGGAGTTCTGCCAGGTGATCTTGTCGATGTCCTCGTCGGAGGCGCCGGCGCCGACCATCTCGGCCATGACCTGCTCGGGGGCGTCCGGCCAGATCGAGTCGGAGTGCGGGTAGTCGCACTCCCAGGCGATGATGTCGATGCCGATGTCGTGGCGCACCTTGAGGGCCACCGGGTCGGTCACGTAGCAGGCCAGCGAGTGCTCGCGGAACACCTCGCTGGGCAGCTTGCCGCCGAAGTCACGGCGCAGCCACTTCTGGTTGGTGTAGTGGCGGTCGCAGCGGCTCAGGTAGAACGGGATCCAGCCGATCCCGGCCTCCGACCAGGCGATCTTCAGCGCCGGGTAGTCCCGCATCGCGGGGCCCCACAGCAGGTCCTGGGCGGCGAGGGTGGAGACCTGCGTCGCCAGGATGATGAAGTTGTCGATCGGGGCGTCGGAGGGCTGCTTGAGCGCGCCGAAGCCCTGCCCGATGTGCAGGCACATGACGGTGCCGGTCTCGGCCAGGGCCGCGAACACCGGGCCCCAGTGGTCGAGGTTGTGGTAGCTGGGCAGGCCTTCGATGTGCGGCAGTTCCGGCATCGAGACGGCCGGGCAGCCCTTCGCCGAGATCCGGCGGATCTCGGCGACCATCAGCTGCGTGTCCCAGGTGGGCAGCAGCGCGAGCGGGATGAACCGGCCCGGGTAGGCGGCCGCCCATTCGTCGATGTGCCAGTCGTTGTACGCCTGGACCATCACGTAGGCGAGCTCGTTGCGACCGCGACCGAGGTTGCCGGCGCTGAAGCCGGGGAAGGTCGGGAAGCACATCGACCCGAAGATCCCGTTGCGGTCCATGTCGCGGACCCGCTCGTGGATGTCGTACGCACCCGGGCGCATCTCCGGGTAGCCGGCGGGGTCGAGGCCCCATTCCTCCGCCGGCCACGACACGACCGCGTTGAGCGACAGCGTGCCGGTGCGGTTGCCGTTGAACTCCCAGGACTGGAAGCCCTCGTCGGTCGTCACGACCTTGGGCGCCTGGTCGGCCCACTTCGCCGGCACGTGCCGGACGAACATGTCGGGTGGCTCGACGACGTGGTCGTCGATGCTCACCAACACCATGTCCTCGGTCTTCATCAGGACGCTCCCCTCAGGCCCGCCGCTCCCGGTGCCGCCGCGTCCCGCAGCAGCTGGCGGGCGATGACGAGCTGCTGGATCTGGCTGGTTCCCTCGTAGATGCGGAACAACCGCGCGTCCCGGTAGAACCGTTCTACCGGAACTCCGCGCATGTAGCCCGCGCCGCCGTGGATCTGCACCGCGCGGTCGGCGATGCGCCCGACCGCCTCCGAGGCGAAGTACTTCGCGCAGGACGGGCCGATCCGCGTGTCGCTGCCGTCGTCGAACGCGGCGGCGGTCTGCGTCACCAGGGCCCGGGCGGCGTACAGGTCGGTGGCCGAGTCGGCGAGCAGCCCCTGGATGAGCTGGTAGGTGCCGATGACCTGCCCGCCCTGCGACCGGCTGGCCGCGTAGGCCACGGATTCGTCCACCAGCCGCTGCGCCATGCCGACGCACAGCGCGGCGATGTGGATCCGCCCATGCGCGAGGCATCGCATCGCCGTGCGGTAACCACGGCCTTCCCCGGCCTCGCCGCCGACGAGGGTTTCCGGCCCGACCCGGACGTCGTCGAAGTGGACGTCGGCCGTCAGCGACCCGGCCTGGCCCATCTTGACGTCCTTGGGTGCCACGCTCACCCCGGGGGTGTCGCGTTCGACCATGAAGACGCTGATGCCGTCGCCGCCGGTCGCCGCCGGGTCGGTGCGGGCGAAGACCATGAGGACGTCGGCGCTCGGCGCGTTGGTGATGTACCGCTTGGAGCCGTTGATGACCCAGCCGTCGTCCTTGCGCACGGCCGTGGTGGCCAGGCCCGCCGGGTCGGAGCCGGCGCCCTCCTCGGTGAGCGCGAAGGACGCCGTCCACTCCCCGGAGGCGATCTTCGGCAGGTAGGTCTGCCTCTGCTCCTCGGTGGCGCCTTCCAGCAGGACGTGCCCGGCGATGCCGTTGTTCGTCCCGAACATCGACCGGAACGACGGCGTCGTGTACCCGAGCTCGGCGACGAGGCGGACCTCCTCGCTCATCGACAGGCCCAGGCCCCCGTACTCCGCCGGGATGGCGAAGCCGAACAGGCCCATCCGCGCCGCCTCGGCCCGCAGCGCGGCCGGAATGGCGTCGGTCTCCTCGATCTCGGCCTCCGCGGGCACCACCCGCTCCCGCACGAACGCGCGGACGGCGGCGAGCACCTCTGCGAGGTCGCTCTCCCCCAGGCCCGATCCGGAACTCGTCATACCGGGATCAGCCGTGACAGGTTGCCGCCGAGGATGAGGGCCTTCTCCTCCTCGGTGAGGTCCGTCAGCTCGCTGAAGAAGCCGGCCGGGTCCGCCAGGCCCTCCGGGTGCGGGTAGTCGGAGCCGAACAGGACGCGCTCCACGCCGAGCAGGCCGGCGAGCTCGGCCATGTTCTCCTCCCAGAACGGGCTGACGTGGATGTTGCGCCGCAGCACCGACACCGGCTCCTCGGGGAACAGGTGCGGGTGCTTCTTGTAGGCGTTCTTCAGCGACTTGATCAGCGGGGCGACCCAGTCCGCGCCGTTCTCGACGATGGCCACCTTCAGCCGCGGGAACCGGGACAGCGCACCGTGGCAGATCAGCGCGGAGACGGTGTCCTCGATCGGGCGCCACTGGCTGATCATCCGGAAGGCGTCCGGCTGGAAGGGCAGGTACTCGCGGTTGGCGCCCTCCCAGTCCTGGGTGTAGCGGTTGTAGCCACTGTCGGACGAGTGGAACGCGACCAGCACGCCGGACTCCTCGGCCCGCTTCCAGAACGGGTCGAACTCGGGCAGCCCGAAGGAGCGGGAGCCGCCGGGGCCGGGCACCGGCGCGGGCCGGATGAGGATCGCGCGCGCTCCGCGCTCCAGCACCCACTCGAGCTCCTCGATCGCCTTCTCGACGATCGGCAGGGTGATGACCGGAGTGGAGAAGATCCGGTTCTCGTAGTTGAACTGCCAGGTCTCGTACATCCACTCGTTGAGCGCGTGGATGACGACGTGGGTCAGCTCGACGTCGTCCCGCATGCGCTCCTCGAGCAGGCTCGCCAGGGTCGGGAACATCAGCGAGCGCTCGATGCCCTGCTCGTCAAGCAGGGCCAGGCGCGACACCGGCTCCCGGAAGGCCGGGATGGACCGCATCGGCTTGCCGATGATCTCCCGGTACGACTTGCCCTCCGGGTTGCCGTTGCGGAAGTAGTCCTCCTGCGCGCCGGGTCGCGCGACGACCTCGAACGTGGGGTTGGGGATGTAGTCGCTGATCTGCCCCTTGACGGCGATCTTCGTCCGGCCCTCGACCTGCACGTAGCGGATCGCCGACCGGTACCGCTCGGGCAGGAACTTGGTGAACGCCTCTTCGGTCTCGTACATGTGGTTGTCCGCATCGAAAATCGGATACGGGGACACACTCGACGGCATGGAGATCCTTCCCTGGCTGGTCCGCCGGCCCATGGGCCCGCTGATCTGCTGATCCGCCGGCCCGAGGCGGTGGTTCGTCGCGGTTGCGGTCACGGTGGCGGTAGCAGCGCGTACACACCGTCACACAACGGGTCGCAGCCGATACCAGTAAGCTATATGCAATGTTGACGTCAATATAGGAAAATGCCAACCTCGAAGCAACGTCGACATTCGTGTGATCTCCAGGGAGTGACGTGAGCGAGCGCGAGGAACCGAGCAGTCCGCTGATCGTCGAGGCCCGCGGTGCGGTGCGAGTCGTGACGCTGAACCGCCCCGACGCCTACAACGCCGCCGACGAGAGCCTGCACCGCGCGCTCGCCGAGCTGTGGCCGGCGCTCGCCGCGGACCCGGACATCCGCGCCGTCGTCCTCACCGGCGCCGGTGGCGCCTTCTCCGCCGGGGGCGACCTCGGCCTGCTCGACCGCATGGTCCGCGACCCGCGGCTGCGGGCCGACGTGATGGCGGAGGCCGCCGACATCGTCCGCGGGATGACCTCCGTACGGGTTCCCATCGTCAGCGCCGTCAACGGCCCCGCGGTGGGGCTCGGCTGCAGCCTGGCCTCGATGAGCGACCTCGTCGTCGTCGAGGAGCAGGCGTACTTCGCCGACCCGCACGTCATGCTGGGCCTGGTCGCCGCCGACGGCGGTGCGCTGATGTGGCCACAGCTCACCAGCCTGCTGCGCGCCAAGGAGTTCATTCTGCTCGGTGACCGGATCCCGGCGCAGGAGGCACTGGCACTGGGGCTGGCCAACCGGGTCGTGGCGAAGGGCACCGCCCTGTCGACCGCGCTGGAGCTCGCGGACCGCATCGCCGCGCTGCCGCCGCAGGCGGTCATCGCGAGCAAGGCACTGCTCAACGACGGCATCCGGCGGGCCGTCGAGGGGCTGCTGACCACCGCGCTCGACAGCGAGACCGCGTCCTTCGACGAGCCCGCGTTCCAGCGCAACCTGGCCCGGATGCTGAGCCGGACCGGATCGGCCTGACGTGGGGACGGCCGTGGGGAACAAGCCCGGACCGGACCAGCCGCGCGACCCGTCCACCCAGCCGGCCCTCGGCGGGCCGGAGCCGGTGTCGCCGGAGCCGGTGTCGCCGGAGCCGCTGTCGCCGGAGCCGGTGTCGCCGGGAGTGGCGTCGCCGAGGCGGGTGTCGCCGGAGCTGGCGGAGCGCTACCGGGCGGATGGTCAGTGGGACAGCCGCGGCCTGGCCGACGGTGTCGAGGCGGCCGCGGCCCGGCGGCCGGGCGCGCTGGCGCTCGCGGACAACGAGCGAGAGCTGACCTGCGCCCAGCTCGCCGCGGCCGTCGCCGCCGGGGTGGACCTGCTCGCCGCCCACGGCGTGCGGGCCGGCGACGGCGTCGTGCTCGTCAGCGGCAACACCCGCCACGGGGTGATCGCCTACCACGCGCTGCTGCGGGCCGGGGCCACCGTGGTCGTGCTCGACCGGCGCTGCGGGGCCGCGGAGGTGCGCCATGCGCTGGACGTCCTGCCGTCCCGGCCGTTCGTCATCGTGCCCACCGGGGAACGGGACCGCCTCGGCGAGGCCCTGACCACCGCCCACATCCTTGCCCTGGACCTCTTCGACGGGCCGGCCACGGCCGGCGACCCGCCCACGGTGCGGTGGGCCGAGCCGGACCGGGATCGGCCGGCGGTGATCCTGTTCAGCTCGGGCACCACGGGCCGGCCGAAGGGAGTGCTCCACTCGCTCAACACCCTCACCGCCGGTGCCGCGAACATGGCGCGCATCACCTCCGCCGACGAGAGCGCCGTCGTGTTCCTCGTCAGCCCGCTGACCAGCATCACCGGCCTGATGCAGCTGCATCTCGCGGCCGACCAGGGCGGAGCGCTCGTGTTGGAGGACCGGTTCGAGCCGACGGCGACCCTGCGCCGGCTGAACGACGTCGGCGCGACACTGCTCGGCGGTGCGCCGGTCATCGCCGAACGGCTGCTCGCCGCCGCGACCCGCGCGACGCCGAGCACAGACGACGGCAGCGACTCCGGTGCCGGCAGAGACACCGAGGGCGACGCCGAGGCCGACTCCGGTAACGGCGTCGGTATCGGCCTGCGGACGCTCGCGCTGGGTGGCTCGATGCTGCCGCGCCCGCTGCTCGAGCTGGCGTCGCGCACGTTCGGCATCGAGATCGCCCGGGTCTACGGCTCCTCCGAGGCGCCGAACTTCTCCGGGAGCCTGCCCTCCGACGAGCTGGAGCGTCGGCTGGCGGACGACGGCGCGCTCATGCCCGGCGGCGAGGTACGCGTCGGCTCCGCCGCGCACCCCCGGGAAGGCCTGCTGCGAGGGCCGAACGTCTTCCTCGGCTACCTCGACCCGGCCGATGACGAGGCCGCCTTCGAGGGCGACTGGTACCGCAGCGGCGACCAGATCGACACCGACTCCGGCCGGCTCACCGTCGTCGGGCGGCTCAAGGAGGTCGTGAACCGCAACGGCCTGAAGATCGCGCTCAGCGAGATCGACGCCGCCGTGCAGGGCCTGGCGGGGGTGACCGAGTTCGCGTCCTTCGGGCTTCCCGACGCCACGACCGGCGAACGGCTCGCGGTCGCGGTCGTCGTGGCGGATGGTGCCACCGTCACCCTGGACGACGTCCTGACGCATCTGCGCGCCGGTGGTCTCGCCATCCGCAAGCTGCCCGAGCAGCTGGTGCGCTGGGACGGACCACTCCCCCGCACAGCCTCGGGAAAGATCGTGCGCTCCACCCTCGCCCGCGACGCGGCGGCGCATGCCGGCGATCTCGCGGAACGGCTGCACGACCACCCGCACTGAGCACGGCAGGACCAGGACAGCGGGCTGGGACAACATGGCTGACGCCGGCCGGGCCGTCCGGGCCCGGCGGCGACACGCCGACAGTTACGATCATCGCCGCGTCAACCGTTGCCAACGCCACATCTACAATATCGACGTCGAACTGAATGTTCGTGCACCATGACACGGACGTCCCGGGAGGGGACTGGTGCGATCCGGCCACCGAGGCCGGGCCTCCCTGACCCGTCACTGGTCACCAGGTTCCGGCACCGCCGGCCGAGCCGGTTGACATACGCCACGAGGAGCCGCCGTGCCGGAGCACACGCAACACGGGACCACCACCCCCATCGCCCCCCGCCCGGCCCGCGACGACCAGGAGGTCGGCAAGCGGCGCGGCACCGGCCGCACCCGCCGCGGCCGCCAGACACGCAGCCAGCTCGTCGACGCCGCCCGCACCGTGTTCGAGCGCGACGGCTTCCTGCACGCCCGGGTCGCCGACATCTGCGACCTCGCCGGCTTCTCGCACGGCTCCTTCTACACGTACTTCGTGTCCAAGGAAGAGATCTTCCGCGAGGTCGTCGACTCCGTCGAGCTCGACCTGCTCAGCCCCGAGCCCTCCACCTCGACGGCCGACCCGGTCGAGCGGATCCGCGCCGCGAACCGGCACTACCTCGAGACGTACGCGACCAGCGCCAAGATCATGCACGTCATCCAGCAGGTCGCGACCTTCGACGAGGACGTCCACAAGATTCGCCTGCAGCGCCACGAGGTCTTCGCCCGCTCCATCGAACGCCGGGTCGCCTCCATGCAGGACGCCGGCATCGCGGACCGCACCGTCGACCCCGCCTACGCCGCGCAGGCCCTCGGCGGCATGGTCGCCTACTTCGCCGACCTGCTGTTCAACACCGACAACAGCGCCGGCTTCACCCTCGACAACGCGGTCGAGCAGCTCACCATCCTGTGGGCGAACGCGCTCGGAGTCCGCGCGAGCGACTGACAGCGCCCGCTCCCCCACCGGCACCCGGCCCGCCCGGCCCGCCCGAAGAGTGAAGGATTCTGGTCGTGCCGGCGACCAGGATCCTCAGCTCTTGCTCGGCAGCAGCGGCAGCCGCGGCGCGGTCCACAGCGCCGACGCGGTCGTGTCGTCGTCCGCCTCGCGCAGCCAGGCTCCCAGGCCGTGGGTCAGCTCGGCCGACGTGCCCAGCAGCGCGTCGAGGGCGAGCACCCGGCTGTGGAAATGGTGGTGGGTGTGCTCGCTGGTGAACCCGATCCCGCCCAGCACCTGCAGCGCCCGCTCGCAGACCCGCCGGCCGTTGCGGCCCGCCAGAGCCTTGACGACCTCGTCGTGGCGGGGCGGCGCCGCCTGCACCCCGTCGAGGGCCGCCGCGGCGGTGGTGACCTTCTCCAGGGCGACGCAGTCGGTCTGCGCCCAGGCCAGCAGATGGCGCACGGCCTGGAAGGTGCCGATCGGCCGGCCGAACTGCTCGCGGGTGCGGGCGTAGGCCACGGCGAGAGCGAGCGCGCCCTCGGCCGCGCCGAGGATCTCCAGGGCTGCCGCGAGACGTCCGAGGAACCGTGCGCGGGCCCTGGCGACGGCGGCGTGCTCCTCGTCGACCGTGGGAACCCAGTCCGCCGGCCCGTGGATCACCTCATGGAGCTCGAGGCGCCCGCTGACGGCCACCGGCCACAGTTCGATCTCGTCGGCCGGGACCACCGCGGCCCCGTGCCCGGGCCGGTCGATGAGCAGCGCCGTGCCGGCCATGCCGATCGCGCCGGCCGGGTCCGCGACGTCCCCGACGACCATCAGCCGCTTGCCCTGACGGGCCGAGGTGCGGCTGATCGTCGCGACGGCGGCGTCGGGGGGCAGGCCCGCCGCGGCGAGGAAGGGCTGGGCCAGCAGGGCACCGAGCGCACGGGTACCGGCCAGCTCCCGGCCCTGGGCGCGGAAGAGCGTCAGTGCGGCGACGCGGGCGTCGCGGTCGCCCAGCTCGGGCAGCAGGTCGAACCACCCCAGCTCCCGCAGCGGGTCACTCCGGGTGCCCGGCGCATCGTCAACCGCACCGCCAACCGCGGCGTCACCCGCGCCGGCGCCGTCCGGGCTGGCGTCGGCCTGGGCACGCAGGGCCAGGCAGGCCGCGTCGAGGAACTCCTGGTCGGCCTGTTCCTGCAGGTCCCCGACGTCACCGCCGCGGGTCATGGAAGTCGAAGGATCTGCTTGGCGATGGTGTCGAGCTGCATCTGCTGAGATCCTCCGTAGACGGTGACGATGCGGGAGAACAGGTAGTCCTGTCGGCACACCGCCGTGTGATCATCGTTCGGCGCGACGGCGAGGTCGGGGACGCTCGCCAGCGTCCAGTCGTTCACCGCCTGCTCGCTGGCGGCGAGCATCAGCTTCACGAACGCGGCCCGCGGGCCGAGCGTGCCGCCCGCGGCATGGGCCCGCACCGCCGCACCGCTGGCGGCCCGGACGGCCGCCAGGTCGAGCAGCGCGTTGCCGAGGAGCGCGTCGCCGGCCGGTGTGCCCTGCTCCCGGTTCTCGAGCAGCTGCCGGTTCAGGAAGCTGTGCCGGTACCAGCCGAAGGTGCCCCGCTCATGGGCCAGGATGTGCATCGCCACCCGCCAGCCACCACCCAGCTCGCCCACCAGCCGCTCCGGCCCGACAGGGACCTCGTCGAACGTGACTTCGGCGAGCTCGTCGGTGCCGTTGGCCTGCTCGATCGGCCGGACCTCGACACCCGGATGCGTCAGGTCGACGACGAACGCGCTCAGCCCGCGGTGGCGCTCCTGCGGCGTCCCGGTGCGCGCGAGGACGAGGCACCATCTCGCGTAGCGCGCCCAGCTCGTCCAGATCTTCCGCCCGGTGATGACGTGACCGCCGTCGACGGCCACCGCGCGCGTGCGGGCGCTGGCGAGGTCGGAGCCCGCCTCCGGCTCGGAGAAGCCCTGCGACCACAGCTGCTCGCCGCGCAGGAACCGGGGCAGCAGCTGACCTATGAGGCCCGGGTCTCCCAGGGCGACAAGCGTCGGAGCCAGGATCTCCAGGTGCTCGAACAGGGCCATCGCGGGCAGCCCGTGGCGCGCCAGTGCCTCCCACATCGCCGCCCGGTGGCGGATGTCCCCGCCGAGCCCGCCGAGGTGCTCGGGCCAGCCGTAGCGGGCCCAGTCCTGGTCGAACAGCACCTGCATGAGCGCGCAGCTCACCGCCACCCGCTGCTCGTAGGACGCGATGGGGCGCGCCGCGGCCTCGAACACGGGTGGCCGGGTGGCCAGCCACGTCTCGAGGGCCGCCCGATACGCATCGACATCTTCACGATACGGATCGCACTCACTGCTCCGCGTTATATGCAACATCGACGTCAATATAGGAAGTTTTGGACGCCAAAGCAACGAAACCTCGGATGAACCGCATGTGGGGAGACCCGCACTCAAGATCAGGGAGCGGTCGCGCCGGGATCGGGCTACCCGCTCCAGGCTGGGGAGCCGTGACCAGGCGACGGTGTCGTGCCGGGCAGTTTGACGCCGCGGAGCGGGCGCTCCAGGACGGAGTGTGACCAGGGTCGCGGCCCCCGGCCGGCGGACCCCACTCGATGTTGATGCGGGCGCCAGATCGAGTCCGCACCAGCTCTGCGACATAGCCGCCGGACGGGTCGTCGTCTCCGCCGCACATGGATTCGTCGACCGGCCCGTCACCGGTGGCAGCAAGGCTGAGGCCGATGACGGTCGTCCGGCCTGTCAGAGGCGCGAGGTCACCCGACCGGTCGCGACTCCGCTCGTCACGACTCCGTCCCGGCGGCGGGCACCGTGGCCTGGCTGGTCGCGAGGGTGAGAGTCGCGCCGGCCGCGAGGAGCAGTGCGAGCGCCCCGAAACCGTAGGTGAGCGTGGTCAGCGTGGCGACGGCGGCGACGAGCAGTGGGCCGCCGGCGTCACCGAGCTCCCGGCCGAGCTCGGCGGTGCCCATGGTCTGGCCGAGGCGCTCGGCGGGGGTGCTCGCGGCCAGCGCCGCGAAGCCCAGCGGGGTGATCAGGCCCGTGCCCACACCGATCAGGGCGGCACTGATCAGCACACCGGCCAGGCCCGGCAGCATCGCGCCGGCCAGTCCGGCGGCGGTGACCGCAAGGCCCGCGGCCGTGCCGGCGCGGGCCGTCAGCCGCCCCTGGTCGAGCGCCCGCCCGGTCCGCGGCTGGACGACCGCCGCGCAGGCGGCGAGAACGGAGACGGCGGCACCGGTGGCAACCGTGCCGAGGCCGGCCGCACGGCCCGAGACGGGCAGGAACCCCACCCCGGCCGACAGCGCGGCCGTCGCCGCCGCCAACGCGGCGGTCGGGCCGAGGAAGTCCGGGCTGGTCAGCCGCCGGGCGAGGTCCAGCACCGTCTGCCGGGCCCGTGGCAGCGGCGGCACGACCGGAACGGCCACCGCCGCCCACACCGCGACCGCCACACCGAGGACCGCCAGCACCGCGAACAGCAGCCGCAGACCTCCGGCCCAGACCAGCACCCCGCCGAGCAGCGGCCCGAGGGTGTAGCCGATCGACTTGTAGAAGCCGTAGGAGCCGAACGCCCGGCCGTGCTTCGCCGCCGGGTTGAGCCGGGCGACCAGCGCCGAGGCCGACGGTGAGAACGCGGAGGCCGCGGCGCCCTGACCCAGGCGGGCGGCCCACAGCCAGCCGGCACTGCCCGCGACGGCGTACACCGCGGAGGCGACCGCGAACGCGACGAGCCCGCCGAGCAGCACCGGACGGGCGCCCACCCGGTCGGCGAGGCTGCCGAAAACCGGTTTGAGCAGCACCTCGGCGCCGTCATACAGGGCGAGCAGACCGCCGAGCACGAGCAGCGAGGTGACCACGTCGTCGGAGAAGCCACCGAGGTTGGCGGCGATGCCGTGCGCTCCGAACGCGGTGGTGAACCCGGCCGCGTACAGCGGCCACATCCGCCGGGGCGGACGGGCACGCCGGGTTCCCCTGAGCACCCCACCAACATAGAGGGACAAGGGCTCCGAACCGCCTGCAGTGCGTGCTTCGGCCGGCTCGGAAGGTCCTGCCTGCCCCGCCGGGCGGGAGGCCGGGATACTGCCGTTCGGTCCGGGATAGTCATGGACGACCCGGTCGAGGAACGCCCACGATTCTGGTTCCGCCGGGTCGTGGGAACCACCGTGATCGTGGTGTCCCGACTGCCGGCCACCCAGCCTGACCGGGCCTGACCGGGCCTGACCGGGCCGCAGGCTGACCGTCCCGCGCGAACGGGCCCTGTCGGCCTGCTAACCCAGCACGCCGGTCTCACCGTCGGTCAGTTCGCGCACGATGTCCGCGTGGCCGGTGTGCCGAGCCGTTTCCGCGATCATGTGGATGTAGATCCATCGCAGGGACACCTGCGATGCGTTGGGGTGGGCGAAGACGTCGTCGAGCGCGTACCCGTCCGCGATCGTTCGGGACAGCGCGCACGCACGGTCATACTCCGCCAGCAGAGACTCGACGGTGTCGGTGTCGGCGAGTGCCCAGCTGGCGTCCCCCTCGTCATCCGCCGTCGCCTCGGAACCGCCGCCGGCCATGCGGTGGAACCAGTGCCGCTCCACCACGGTCAGGTGTTTGACCAGGCCGGCGAGTGTGGTGAGCGAGGGCAGCAGCCGGCGCCCGGCCTCTGTGTCACCGATTCCGCGCACCTTGTGGACGAGCACATCCCGGTAGAAGTCGAGGAACGCTTCCAGGGTTTCGCGCTCACCGGCGACGGTGGCCTGCATGACCCGTTGTGCCGGTGGGCGGAGCGATGGCGACTGCATGCGGTAACCGTAGCCACAGCGTCACCGTCCACATCCGGGGGCTGGATGTCAGCGCGAGTTCGAGGCGGTCAGCAGCGGGATGAGCTGTTCGCTGGCGGTGAGCGAGCCGTGGTGGCCGGCGAAGCGGCTCGACCGGGGTTCGACGCTCGAACGGATCATGACCAGAGTTCCCTGCGCGGCGACGACGACATCGCCGATTCGGGGCCGGACGTGCTCGGCGACCCGCGGGCCGAACCAGCCCGCCTCGATCGCCTCGTGGCGGCGCAACACCAGCGCCCGCTCACCGAGGATCTCGCCCCAGGCGCGCCACACGTCGTCCGTCGCGCCCGGGTGGGTGTAGAGGTGCCGGATGCGCGCCTCACCGCCGAACAGGCGCACGCCGTCGAGCAGCGCCGGTTCGGTGTCGACGTCCACCCGGTCCTGCTCGGCGACCGCCACCATGCCGTGATCGGCGGTGACCACCAGCAGGCCGCCCGGCGGCAGGCCCGCGGCGATCCTGGCGGCGAGCTGGTCGACGACGGCCAGCTGCTCCTGCCACGGATCGCTGCCCGGCCCGTACCGGTGCCCCAGCAGGTCGAGATCGCCGTGGTAGGCGTAGCAGAGGACGGGGCCGCGCAGCTCGTCGCGCACCCCGATGGTGAGATCACCCAGGGCGTGGGCCGCGCGGTGCCGCCCGCCGCGCAGTGCCGCGCGGTTCAGGCCGCTGCCGTCATGGTGCGCCGGGCCAACGAGCCGCACGGCCACCCCGGCGGCGACGGCCCGCTCGAACGCGGTCGGGCGGGGCTGGAACTGCTCGGGAACGATCCTGTCCCGCAGGTCGACCGACGAGTCACCGTCGCCGCCGCCGACACCATTGCCCTGGCTGCGCCAGCCGAGCGCGTTGAGCACCTCGTCGGGGCCGACGGCGAACGAGTAGCCGACGATGCCGTGCTCGCCGGGCGGCATTCCGGTACCGATCGCGGAGACGCTCGTCGCCGTCGTCGCCGGGAAGCCCGCGGTGATTGGCTCCCGGCCGGCCGCCAGCGAGGTCAGGAACGGTGCCTGGTCGGCGTGCGCCCGCAGCAGCTGCCAGCCCAGCCCGTCCACCAGCAGCACGCACACCCTGGACACCGCCGGCAACCCAAGGACGTTGGCCATGCCCGGCACGTCCATCCCGGCCAGCACGGACGGCATCACGTCAGCGAGCGAGCCCGCCCGGTAGTCAGGCGCCAGGAAGCTCATGATCCACGATCATAGGCCGTGCCCAGCCTCGCCGACAGGGCTAGGCGGGGAACTGAGCTTCGGCGGGGTGGTGGTCAGGCGATGTTGAGTTGGATGTTGCCGATGCGGGCGACGACGTCCAGGTGGCCACCGAGGCCCGTGATGTAGGCACGCAAGGTGTCGAGGCCCATCGCGCCGCCGTTCTCGATCTGGCTGATTCTGGCCTGGGTCAGCCCTGTGGCCTCGGCGAGCTGGGTCTGGGTGACGCCGAGTTGGCGGCGGATCTCGGCGAGCTGGGCGCCGCTGACGGAAGCGAGCATCTGTGCGCGCATCTCGGCGCGGCGCTCGACGCGTTCAGCATTGTCCCAGGTGGGATCAGCGGCGCGGGCCTTGGATTTGACCTCACGCCAGTTCGACGGGCTCACGGCTGGTCCCCCTCAGTCCTCTTCCTTCAGGCGGGTCAGATGGTCGGTGAACCGTTCGTCCGCGAGGGGGATAGCGGTCCGGTACCACTCCCGCCAAGCCCCGGCTTTGTCGCCTGCGACCAGGAAGATCGCCTCGCGGCGGGGATCGAAAACGAAGATCATACGGATCTCGGTGGAGCCGGCCGAGCCAGGCCGGAGTTCCTTCATATGGTGATAGATGCTGCCCTTCAGGCGGTCCACGAGCGGCCGACCCAGAGCTGGCCCGTTTTCGGCGAGCACGTCGATGGCCTCGGAGACCAGGTCCGCGCTCGTCGGGTCCGTGCGGCACAGATCAAGAAACCAGTCCTCGACCGCCGGGTGCAGCAAGATCTCCCACACATCGACGAGTATAAGACATTCTTATGATCGCCAGCCGCCTCTGCGGCAACGCTCCGCGTTGGATTCGTGACGAACACGCTTCGGCAGGGCTACGCGGGGATTCGGTGGGTGAAGCGGACGGGCTCGCGCACGACCGCCGCCGCGGCGGGCAGGTCGGCGAGGCGGGTGGCGAGGGTGACCTCGGCCAGCCGTGGGGGCAGCGCGGTGTTGAACTTCAGGCCCGCGAGGGCGTCCTCGGTGACGTGCGGCAGGCACAGGCGGGCGGCCAGGTCCGCGGTCGCGGTCTTCCAGAAGGCCGGGGTCAGATCGGTGCGCAGGCGCAGGTAGGCGGCCGTCGGGGACTGCAGCGGGTCGGCAAGGTCGCCGAGGCTCGCGGCGAGGGTGCGGTTGGCGCGTTCACCGGCCCAGGTCCACCAGCGGACGTCGGTGTGATCCTCCGTCCGGGCGATCACCGTGCCGCCCGGATGGACGACGTCGAGGTGGTTCTCCCGGATGGCGGCGAGCCGTTCCGTCGCCCGGCGGGTGAGGGGAACCGGCGGGTCCTCGCCGAGCAGGACGTCCCGCATCGCTCTGGTCAGTGCGAAGGACATCCCGCCGTCGGCGGCGGTGAGCCAGCGGGCCCGGCCACCGCCGTCGGCGGGTTCGACGAAGCAGCGGCGACGTTTCCAGTCGATGTGGGTGACCCGCCAGCTGCGGCCGGCGAGCAGCAGCAGCCGCGGCCCCTCGACCGGGTCGGTGAGCAGGACCGGGTCGGTGCGGCCGATCTCGTCGCGGCCGTGCACGACGGTGAACTGCGGCGCGGCGGTGAACACGGCGGTCAGCTCGGAGAAGTGCCGGTGGCCGAAGCGGCGCTCGGCCTCGGGCCCGACGAACAGCATGCCGCCGTCGGAGTCCAGGTAGCCGGCGCGGACGAGGTGGCGCACGATCGGTTCCGCCGAGCGGTCGAACGGCGCGAGGCCGTTCCACTCGTCGACCCAGGTCCGGTCGCCGATCCGGTTCTCCTGCAGACAGTAGGCGAGCAGTTGCTGGGCGACGATGTGCCGTGGCTCGGGCGGGGCGACGACCGGTTCGACCCAGCCGCGGCCCCACAGCGCCAGCAGCCCGGCGGCCTGCACGAGCGCGCTCTCGTACAGGGTGAGGAACAGGCAGTTGCGCACGGTGCCCGGCCGCCGGCCGGTGCGGCCGAGGCGCTGCAGGAAGGACGCGACGGTCGCCGGGGCGTTGATCTGGATCACCCGGTCCAGGTCGCCGACGTCGATGCCCAGCTCCAGCGTGCTGGTGGCCACGATGACGCAGTCGCGGGCCTGCGCGAAGGCCTCCTCGGAGCGGCGCCGCTCGGCCGCGGACAGGGAGGCGTGCGAGAGGAACGTGTCCACGCCGAGCGCCCGCAGCGCCTGGCCGAGCTCCTCGACGGTCTTCCTCGAGTCGCAGAACACCAGCCGTTTCTCGCCGCGGTGCAGGGCGGCCAGCACCTTCGCGGCGTTCGTCACCGAGCCCACGTAGTCCAGCTCGATCTCACCCGGCGGCGGTGTCGCCGGCACCGCGCTGTGGGACGTCGGTGGTGTCGGTTCGTGGGTCCGCTGGAGGGGGACGTCCGGTGCGACGACCTGGGCGGTGCGGCGGCCGGCGCCCGATCCCTGCAGCCAGCGCAGCAGCTCGGCCGGGTTCCCGACCGTCGCCGACAGCCCGATGACCTGCAGCTCTGCGGCGATGAGCCGGCGCAGTCGCTCCAGGACGGCGAGCAGGTGCCAGCCACGGTCGTCGCCCGCGAAGGCGTGCACCTCGTCGACGATCACGGCCCGCACACCGGCGAAGAACCCGTGATGGTCGGTGCGGACGCTGACGAGCATCGCCTCCAGCGACTCGGGTGTGGTGAGCAGGACGTCGGGCCGTTCGCGGCGGATCCGCCCGCGCCGGCTCTCGGCCACATCCCCGTGCCAGACGGCGGCCCGGCGGCCGAGCCAGCCGGTGTAGGTCTCCAGCCGTGGGGTGAGGTTGTTCAGCAGCGCCTTGAGCGGGCACAGGTACAGGACGGATGTGCCCTGCCAGTTCTCCGCGGCCATCCGCGACAGGATCGGGAAGGTGGCGGCCTCGGTCTTCCCGCCGGCGGTCGGCGCGAGCAGCAGCGCGTCCGATCCGGCGAGCAGCGGCGCGACAGCCGCCTCCTGCAACGGGCGCAGCCCCGGCCACTGCAGCGTGTTCACGATGTGGTGCGTCACCACCGGATGCAGCAGGTCCGCCGGGTCGGCGCCGCCGCCGGTGCCGCCGGCGCCGACCGAGGGTCCGGCGGTCAGGGCTGGTCCAGGTCGAGGTCGTCGTCCAGTTCGAGGTCGTCGTCCAGTTCGAGGTCGTCGTCCAGTTCGAGGTCGATGTCGTCGGCGCGGGCGGCGTTGCGTTCCAGGTCGGTCAGCTCCGCCGCGGCGATCATCAGCGGGTAGTCGCGGCGGGGGTCGAAGTCGTCGAACTGGTCGACCCGGTCGAGGACATCCCCGACGAGCTTCTTGAGGAACAGCCGCGGCGCGACGCCGACCTTGCCGCCGAGCCGCCCGGCGACCGCCGCCGCCAGCTCGCCGAGGTAGCCGTCGTCGACAAGCCGCTCGATGCGTTCCCGCCCCGCCGCATCGCCCGCCGAACCGGCGACGTACAGGTCACGGACCCGCCCGCCGAGCTCGACGAGCGACGCCTCGGTGAACCCGGCCAGCCGCAGCTGAACGGCCCGCGGGTTGTCGAACCTCGGGTTGGCGGTGAAGTCGGTGGCGAGCCGCTGCGCGAGGGGCGCGAGCCGCGGCACGCCCTGGGCGCCCTCGTAGAACGCCGGCGTCCCGGTGATGACGAGGAACAGCCCGGGGAACCGGCCGCCGTGGACCTCGTCGATGAGCTGGCGCAGCGCGTTCAGGGCCTTGTCGCGGGCGTCGGAGCGGACCCGCTGCAGGGTCTCGACCTCGTCGAGGACGAGCAGCAGCCCACGGAAGCCACTGTCACGCAGCACCACCAGCAGACCCTGCAGGAAGCCGAGCGCCCCGAAGTGGTCCAGGTCGCCGCGGACCCCGGCGGCACGGCGCGCGCTCGCGGCGACGTGCGGCTGCCCGCCGAGCCAGGCGAGCACCGCCGCCGCGGACGCCTCGTCGCCGCCGGTCAGCGCCGACCGGTAGCCCCGAAGCGCCGCCGCGAACGCGGGGGCCGTCCTGCCGACGTCGGCGAGCCGCCGGTCGACCAGCTCGCCGACGGCCGCGTCGAAGGCCACCGGGTCGTCGCCGGTCGCCTCGTCGGCGGCGAGGACGTCCTCCTCGAGGGCGTAGAACCAGCCGTCGACGACCTGGCGCAGGGCGCTCGGCGGGAACGTCGCGGTGGTCAGGCGCTCGGTGAGCCGGCGGTAGACGGTCTCCAGCCGGTGCAGTGGTGTCTCGTTCTCCGAGATCTGCACCTCGGCCGTGGCCAGCCCCGCCTTCTTCGCCCGTTCGGCGAGCCAGCGGGTGAAGAACGTCTTCCCGGAGCCGTATTCGCCGCGGATCGCCTTGAACACCGACCCGCCGGCGGCGACGGCGGCCAGGTCGTCGGCGGCGGCGCGCTCGAACCGGTCCAGCCCGACCGCGAGCAGGTCCAGACCGGCCGCCGGTACCGCCCCTCGCCGCAGCGCGTCGAGCACATCCCGCCGCCGCGCGGCGCTGACATCGGCGCTCATACCGCCAGCCCGAACTGGGCGCGCAGCAGGTCGACGTTGAGGCGCAGGGTGTGGCCGTCGTCGATCGGCTCCAGCACCGGATAGTTGTCGATGTTGAACAGGCGCCGCAGGGTGACGGCGAACCCGCCGGCCCGCACGGGGCGCTCACCGGCCCGTGCGGCGACGACGGACGTCGCCAGGGTGCCGTTCGCGCCGAGCAGCGCCCGCACCGCGGCCTCCACCTTCTCCACCGGCACCTTGCGGGCCAGTCCGTCGAGCTGGGAGCGGAACAGCTCGGACGCGAGCAGCCCGGCGACGAGAACGTCGATCGGGTCCGCGGGCCCGCCACCCGCCCCAGGCCTGCCCGTTGCTCCGAGGGCGACCGCCTCGTCAGCCGCCGCACCGCCGGGCACCGAAGCACCGGCCACCGCGCCGCCGGGCATCCGAGCGCCTGGCTCCGGAGCGCCGCCAGCTGCCGGATCAGCCGAAGGGCGGGCCGAGGGTCCCCCGGTCGCCGCCGCAGGCAGGTCGAACAACGCCGGGCCGGTCTGTTCCTCCGCCGGCCGGCGCCGTTTGCGGGGCAGGGCGACCGTTGCCTCCGCGCCACCGTCGGCCGCCGTGGCGGCAGAAGCAGCGGAGGCAGCAAGGGCAGCGGACGAGGCGGGCCGCCCGAGCAGCACCGTCTCGCCACCGGCGAGGCTGTCCAGGCCGCCGAGCAGGTCCGTCGTCTCCAAGGACCACCAGCGGGGACGCTGGTCGGGCAGCGGGCGCCAGCCGGGCGGCAGGTGACGGTTCGTCGACGCCGCGGAGAGGCGGAATGGCAGGAACGCCAGTACGGGCACGGTCACCTCCGCGGGCGACGCCCCACCGTGATATCCGCCGTGGCGGCCCAGGTAGTGCGTGTCGGGATCCCACAGCGCGACGATCCGCCCACCGGGTGCGAGCACCCGTGGCCCGGCGAGCAGCACCTCGGCCGCGACGCCTTCGCCTTCACCCGGGGCGCAGGCACGGTGGCGGGCCGACAGGATCTCGGCGTCAGCGGCGGGGGTCAGCCGTTCGGCACGGTGGTCGACGACATGGCCGTGGTCGCTGGTCAGGATGACGGCCCGCCCGGCGGTGCGGGCGTAGCCGAGCACCGCGCGCAGCCGGCCGACGTCCGCCAGGCTCCAACCGCCGTCGTCGTGCGGCCGGCCCCGGTCGAGCATGTCGTCGATCGTGTTGATGACCACCGCGACGAGCGGGATGTCCGAGGTCAGTGCGTCGGTGAGCGCCCCGTCGAGAGCGACGCCGGGCGCGCCGGCCAGGTCGGCGTGGTGAAACAGACTGGTGGGCCGGCGGCCCCAGCGTGGATGGTTCTCGAACTCGGTCTTCTCCGTCGTCTTGTCCCCGGTGACCAGCCGGCCGGCGAGCAGCGACGTCCGCGAGGTGGTGGTGACGGTCGGGAGCACGGCGAGGGCTGCCCGCCGGCGCGCCGAGCCGGCGGGATCGGCTTCCGGCAGGCCCAGCGGGTCGCATTCCTCCCAACGCTCCCTGCGCAGCTCGGCGGCGAGCTGGGCGGCGACGGCGGCGCTCATCCCGTCGAGCACGAGCAGAAGCGCGCGGCCGCCGCGGGCGGTCACGACCGGCCTGACCACCCGGTCGAGCACGTCCTCGACACACAGCGGCGCCGCCGGCCCCGCCGGCACCGGCTGCACCGCCGGTGCCGGCCGGCCGGTGGTGGTCCACTGGGCGAGCAGCCGCGCGAAAGCCGCGTCGAGGGCGCGGCGGCGGCGTGCCACCACCAGGTAGAGATCACCGTACGCCGAGCCGACCACGGGTGCGGGCGTGCCGGCGGCGAGATGGCTGAGCGCGATGTCGGCCCAGGCACCGTCGTCGAGGTGCGCGTCGAGGGCCGCGGCCAGCGACGTCGGCCCGGCAGTCGCGCCGGTGGCAGGCGCGCCGGTGGTGGTGAGCGAGCCGGTGGGCTGGGTGGCGAGCCAGCCGACGAGCCGGGCGGCCATCGCCGCCCGTTCCACCTCGGGACGATTCAGGCCAGCCAGCAGATGTCCGCGCAACGACCCGACGGCGGTCATGACGTCGCGGGCCGCCCTCGCGAGCAGCGAACGGTGGACGCCGGACTCCGCCGCGGCGAGAAAGTCCCGGACGGCGCCGGCGACCATGCCCAGCCGATGGTCGAACCCGGACCGCAGGATGTCGCTGGCAGCGCCCGCGGCGCGGGCATCCAGGTCACCGAGCAGCCGGTCGGCCGTGTCGAGCAGCGCCGGCACGCCGTCGTCCGGGTGCAGCGTCACCGAGGCGTCCTCGGTGGCACCCCTCCCACCGGCCGCGCCGACGCCGAGGCTGCCGGCGCCCGGGCGGGCGGTGAGCAGCGCCGTCGTCACCACCTCGTGGACGGCGTCGGCGAACGCCCGCATGGTCACGTCGTCGAGAAGCACATCTCCGAAGTAGCGCTCCACCCGAACCCGGGCCCGCTCAACCACGCGCTCGACCGCACCCGCACCCGCACCCGAGCCAGGTCCGGCACCTGGGCCCGACGTCCCGGCGGGCGGTTCCGCGGAACCGCGTTGCGCTGGCTGCGGACGGGGCCACAGGCAGTCGCAGACCAGGCCGAGGGCAAGAGCCCGGTCCCCGTTGCCGGCAGCTGTCAGCGTGAACAGCGCCTGCCCGGCGCGGCCGGTGCGTTCCACCAGATATCTGGTGACGCCGGCGCGTTCGTCGTCACCGAGCCGGCCGAGCGCCGCGGTCGCGCCGGGCGTCGTCGTCCAGCGCAGCAGGGTGGCGATGTCCAGGTCGGCGGCGCCCAGGCCCAGCTCGGTGAGGCCGAGTCGGGCGGCGGCCAGCTCGGCCAGCGCGTCCTCCCGGCCGAGCAGACCACCGGGCCGGCGCGGCCAGCCGGCCGCGGGCCGGGCCTCCAGCAGCGCCGGAGCGACCCAGCGGTACTCGGGGGCCCGCAGCCGCGGGTCGGCCTGGGTGGCCCCGAAGTCCTCCAGGACGGCGAGCCACGGCTCGATGACGTCGACCCGCTGCCGGTGGACCTGCGCGAGCAGCGAGTCTCCCAGCGACTCCTCGTCGGCGTCGGTGAGCAGCACCAGCCAGCCGTCCTCGACGGGGGCGTGCGTCCAGCGGACGACCTCCTCGAGCACCGCGAGGGGCGACACGCACGCCACCACCCGGACCGGTCGGCCGCCGAGGTCGAGGTCGGCGGGTCCGGACCACTCGGGCCGGGCCCGGACGAGCAGCACCCGCGGCTGGTCACGGTGATCGCTGTGCCCGCCGCGCCGCAGCCGGGCGACCCGGCCCAGCACGATGGCCGGGGTGACCCGCGGGGCACCGGCACCGGACATGCCACTCGGGGCGGCGTGCCCGGCGGATGACGAGGAGGGCAGAACGGTCACGGCTGCGGCCGCCAGACGATCTCGACCTCGCCGGGCCGGTCACCGGCATGGGCGCGCAACTCGGCCAAGGCGTTCTCCAGCCCGCCGAGCCTGACTCGCCACGTCCGCACGCCACCGGTATCGCCGACCGGAACCCGGTCCGTGTCGACGGTCCCCGTCTCGCCGCCGACGCCTCCGCCCTCACCACTGCCGCCGCCGGTCCCGCCGCCGGTGCCGGTCCCGCCGCCGGTCACCCCGATGCGGTCGGTGTCGATGCTGGGCGTGCCCGGGACCTCGGCTGGCGGCTGGATGATCGCTGGACGCGGGTCCGGCGGGGTTCGGGCTACCGGCACCGCGGTCGCGCGACGCAGCAGGGCGGTGGCCTCGGATCGGGCATTTCCCAACGCCGTCGCGAGTGGTGATGTCAGCTCGTCGGCAGCAGCCGCGGCCCGCAGCGCGTCGAGAATCTCGTCGGCCTCGGAGCGATACGGCTCGCCGAGCCCCGCGATGACCACGAAGACATCCCAGGGTGCCGCCCGGACGGCGGTCGCGACCTCCGTGGCGCGGCTGATGCTCACCGCGAGCCGGCGGGCGGGGCCGGCGAGGTCGGCGCGGGCGAGCCGGCGGACGATCTCCGTTGCCACCCTGGTCTCGTCCAGCGCGACCACCAGGTCGCGGGCCGCCCGGGCGGTCCGCAGCCTTCCCTGCGCCGCGGAGCCGTCGGCCTCCGGGTCCCCAAGGCTCTCCGTGCTGCCGGACCCACTCGCGGCGGTCGGGGCGGTGCTGGCCAGGGCGGCGCCGGTGCGTGGGTCGAGGCCGAGCTCCGTCGCACGGGCCTCCAGGACACTGACCAGTTCCTGGCAGGCCGCCCGGCGGCTGTGCGTCTTCCCGACCAGTTCGTCGACGAAGCCGCGCAGCAGTCGGCCACGCAGCAGCGCGGGCGGCAGCACCCCGAAGATCGCCTGGGCGCGGTCGACGGCGGTGGCCCAGTCGGCGGCGTCCGGCAGAGGCTGTTCGCGCAGCGCCATGTCCTTCGTGATGGCGGTCAGCTCGGGTGGGGTCGGCAGGTGGCCGCGGTGCCGATACCAGGCCCGGTCGGTCTGCTCCGCGAACGCGGCGACGATCAGGTTGGCGACGTCGTCCGCCAGGCCCCGCACCTTTGGCACGTCGATCCAGCCCAGCAGGTCGGCTACCAGTAGCTCACCCGGCTCCGCACCGCCCCCACCAGCCGTGCCGCCGGCAACGCCCGCGCTGTCCGCGGCCGCGGCCTGCGCCGCCTGGCGGGTGAAGTGGTCGACCCATTCACGGCCCAGCTCGAAACGCACCTCGTGCATCACTCCGAGTCCGAGTGCCGGTGCGATCCGGCGCATCGGGATCCGGTCGGCGCGGGCGACCTCGACCGACCCGCCGTCGGCCTCCGCCGCCTTCGTCACGTAACCGAGGACGATCTTCAGCTCGGCGGGCTTGACTGCCGTCCCGGTCTGGTCGGGGTCGAGATCAGGATGGCCGGGGAACTGGTCGGCGAGCAGGTCGCCGACGAGGCGCCGGAGGGCGTCGCGGAACGACGCGCCCAGCGGCAGCGTCGGGTTCAGCCCCGGCCACAGCGCGCGCAGATGGTCGGTGAAGTCGGCGGTGACGTCCTGCTCGTCCTTCGAGGTGAGCCCGTAGGCGGAGCGCAGCACGGTGCGGGTCTTGGTCAGCAGCGCGTCGTAGCGGCTCTTCAGCACCCCGCGGGCACGCTGGCGGTCGTCGGCGCTCAGGTGCTGCGCATGGCTGTCGAACCGGTGCCCGCTGCCGGTGAGCAGATGGTCGAGCCGGACGAGCATCCCCAGGTCGGCCAGGCGGGTGGCGGTCAGGTCGGCGGGGATCCAGCAGACCGTCCGGTGCCCGGCGCCCGCGCCTCGCATCCGCTCGACCCGCGCCCGGGCGTAGACGGGCCCGTCGCCAGCGTCGTCGAACGGATAGTCGATGACGAGCCGCCAGGCGTCCGGGTCGACCGGGGCGAACTGGTCGTCGCGCAGGTCCGCGCCGCGGATCGAGCCGAAGATGACCTCGGCTGAGCGCTTGCTGCCCTTCCAGACGAGGTCGAGCCGGTCGCCGTAGACGTCCCCGGTGACGGTGACACCGAGCTCCTCGACGAGCAGCCGCTTCACCAGGGTGCGCCGGTTGCCGCCGTTGTCGTAGGCGACGGCCGAGTTGAGGATGCTGTCGACCTCGACGTCGACCAGCTCCAGGCCGACGCCCGGATCACCGCCGTCCACCGGGACGTACTTGACCTCGCCGAACTGCCCGGCCCAGCGTTCGACCTTCTTTCCGACGAGGCCCGCCTCACCGCCCGGGATGGGGCTGGTGATGCTGCCGTGGTTGAGCGCCGAGAGCCGCCGCGGGGTCAGGTTGCGCAGCGCCGGCACGCTCGGGGCGAGCGCGGACAGCAGCAGCGTCTTGGCCAGCCGGTCATCCGCGGTGAACCGGCGGACCTTCGTTGCCAGCGCCGGGTCGACGGCTGCGCCGCCGGCTGTGGTGGCTCCGCCGGCTGTGGTGGCCTGGGCGCGGCGGACGCGGGCGAGGGTGTCCTCGTCGAGGCCCTCGGCGTCGAGCAGGTAGGGGCGCAGCTTGCGGGTGTAGAGCTTCTGCGCCGCGTCGAACTCGGCCTTCAGGACATCGGTGAACGGCGTGTCGGCGCCGCGGGTGATCACATCCCACAGGTCGCCGAGCGGCACCACCTGGCCGAGGCGCAGGTCGTCACGGTGGTCGACGAGCAGCTGGCGCATGAGCTTGAGCGCCGTCCGGTTGCGCTGCAGGGCGGACGAGACGTGCACGAGCGTGTCCATGAACGCCGGGCTGAACGGGTAGGACAGCCGGAAGGCGTCCCGGTCGGCGCCGAGCTGGTCGCTGCCGCCGAGCATCGTGTCCCACACCTCGGCGCGGACCTTCGCGGTCGTGTCGAACGCCCGCGCGATCGCCGCCCCGGCGTCGGCGTCCCGCGGCTTCAGCAGCCGCCGGTTGGCGATCAGCGGCAGGTTGCGGTCCTCAAGAATGATCTTGTCGAAGCGGCCGTCGGCGAGGGTGAGGACGTCCAGGAACGACAGGCGCACATCACCGGCGATGGAGTCGCCGACCAGCTCCCGCAGGTCGCGCTGGCGGGCGATGAAGCTGACGACCGGGATCGGCCGGGCACCCAGCCCGCCCTCGACGAAGTTCGTGACCTTCTGTACCTCGCGGGAGACGAACGCCTGGTCACCCATGTTGTTCGCCAGCCACAGGATCAGCTCGTCGAGGAACAGGATGACCGCGTCGTAGCCGAGGTCCTTCGCGTGCCGGGCGATCTCGGTGAGGCCGGCGTCGAGGGAGACGAAGCCCTCGGCGTCCTCACGCAGGTCGCGGAACGTGTTCGCGAACCAGGTGGAGAGCAGGTCGGAGATCAGCAGGCGGCGGTCCTCGCTGTCGGTCGGCGCGCCCGGCGCGAGCACCGCGTCCAGTTCAGCGGCCGTCCAGCCGGCGTCACCCCAGGGGTCCTCGTCCTCGTCTGCCCCCGCACCGGTGGCCCGGTCCGCATCCGCGCCCGCGCCGCCGGGGCCGCCGGAGCCGGCGCGGTTGAGCTCGGCGAGGAACGTGGCGTCACCGACCTTCGCCCGCACGCTGCGAGCCTCGTCCAGCAACGCCCCGGCCCGGTGCACCGCCGGGATCGGTGCCTGCGGGTGCAGCACGCGGAGATGGTCGGCGTACCCGCCGAGTACCCGCTGCTCGATCGACTTCGAGGTGAGCAGGTGGAACGGGACGAGCAGGAACCGCTTGCCGGCCAGCGCCGCGTCATGCTTGCCGAGGACGTCCGTCAGCCGGTCGTCCAGCGTCCGGGCGGCCGGCTCGCCGCGCAGCATCGCGTGCAGCACCGCCATGAAATGCGACTTTCCGGACCCGAACGACCCGTGCAGGTACACGCCCTTCGACGACCCGGTGCTCACCGCCTGCGCGATCAGCCCGAGCGCCTCGTCGAAGTTCCCGACGAGCCGGTCCGTCACCACATAGCTGCTCAGCGTCGCGGTGTCGGTGACCCCTTCGACGAGCTTGAGGACGAAGTCGCTGTCGGACGTCCGCTCCGGGATGTCGATGACCTCGCGCAGCAGCGGCTGCGGCTGCGACGACGGGCTCGGCCTGGTCATACAGCACCTCCGGTCGGGGTCAGGTCGTACGGGTGCTGCGGGAGCGGATCCGGGGCCGGGTAGCCGCGCGCGGGCCTGGTCACTTCGCCGCCCGTCGTCCGCCGCGACCGGCCGCCGGTGGGCGCCAAGCGGTGAGGGCGTCGGCGGTCAGCGCGTGCTGCCCCATCGAATCGGCGAGGAACGCGTCGTACACCTCGGCGGGCGAGCCGTCGTAGAGCGGGTCGATGTCGTTGTGCCACTGCCGGACCCACGGCATCACCTCACGCAGCCCGGCCAGCAGCGGGGCGAGCTTCTCCGCACCCCAGCCGTCGTTGTCCTGACGCTCGACGACCAGCGTCGCCAGCGCCTGCGCCTGCTCCCGGTGATCCCACCCAGCCCAGCCGACCAGCAGCGTCGGATCGTTCTCCGGCCCGGCATGCGGGTAGGAGATGAACCGCTCCTTCGGGACGTCCAGCTTGCCGCGGGCCCGCCAGTAGCTGGGCTTGCGGAAATCGGCCTGGGCGTACTTCGGCGGCACGGGAATCCTGTCACGGATCCGCTTCGCGGCTTCTTCGTCCGGGGCGGCGTCCTCGGCGCGCTGCTGATCCCACACCGACTCCCAGTCGGCCCGCTTCACCAGCCCGGAATCCTTGTAACGCAACGCGGCCAGGAACGGCACATGCTCGTTCTCCACGAGGGCCGCGACGACCTTCGTCAGGTCCTCCCCCGGCCGGTAGATCTCGGCGACTGCCACGAAATCCGCGTCGGCGGCCAACTCGTCGGCGAGCCGCCCGGTGGTCCACGCCCGCGGCTGCACCATGCCGTCGACTTCGGCGAACCACAGCTCACGCGTCTCCAGCCGGTCGAGCAGCCAGTCACGCAGGGCGGCGTCCTGCATCTTGTCCCAGCCCTCGGTAGCCCACCGCCGCTTGTACTCAGGCCGCTCGATCAGCCCGATGTTCCGATCGCTCTCGATAACCGCGATCCGCTTCTCCACCAACGCCCGGTACTCATCCGACCAGTGCGCCGGCAACTCGGTGATCGGCGTCGACCCGTGCCGGGAAAACCACTCGGATGTCTCATCGCCTGCCGCAATCTTGCGCGCCAACACGATCTCGAACGCCCGCTCCCCCAACCTGATCTCAGGCACCTCAGTCATCGGCAGGATCAGCTCATCGGCAAGCAACCCGTACTGCCGATACACCTGCCAGTCCAACTCCTCCTGCAACGCGATCATCCGCGCCCGTGTGGACCCCCACTCGCCCCGTGCCTCAGCCAACCGGACCCGCGAGGGCGCCCCGCCCGCCGCCACCGAGGTCGGGCTCACCGCCGTCAGCCGCTGCGCCAACCCATCCAGCTCCCGCGCCAGCTCCAACGGATACTCCGCCGGCAACGGAAACTCCTGCAGTTTGGTCCCGGTGAACTCGTATCGATCCGACCACGCTTCGACGCTGACACGAGCGCCGTCCTGACCGACCGGATCCCCTCCCTTGGGGTAGCAGACCTGCTTGAGCCAGAAGCACGCCGCCGAGCTGTTCAAAACCCCCAACAGCCTCAGATGATCATCCTCGGACGCATCCGGCGGAAGCTTGATTACAGGAGCCGTCTGCTTGAAAACATTTCCGCCGCGGTCAAGCACAAAACTGGTATGCGTAGACACGAACGGAAAAGCGATTCCAAGGGGAACCGCGAAACGTTCAGGATGCCAGCGACTCCACTCGTACCAAGTAAGGCCAATTTCCTCGTGCGTGCCGCCGAGCTCCTTCCTTCGCACCAAGATCGTACGATTTAACCAAAGCATGCGCCCAGTGGAGCCTGGATCCAGGCTTGCTTTCAAGTCTCCCCCATACGGGAAGATCGCCTCCTTGCCGGGAGCCAAAACCCAGTCACGTATAACCTCACCCTCAACGAGAGCGACAGAGTAGTTGTCCGGAATAGAGAATCTCGCCCACACCCCGACAGGGCCGTAATAGGCTTCGTCAGCGCCAGAATGGGCCGTTCGACCAATCACCCGAATTTCGCTGGTAAGCTTCTTTTTCCCATTCACAAGAAAGGTACTAAGATCCGCCGCTCCGCCACCCCCAAGGCCCCACGGAAAAGAGTCGAAGCGACTACGCGGCCAGTCAACCACGCTCACCCACTCTCCGCCATTTCCCGGGGACGACAGACCCTCGACGATTGCCTGCCATACACGACCTCTTCTCGGATCCACGGGCGCGGAAGGTTCCCCTCGGATGCCGAGTACAGCACGAACAGGGCGGTAGCGATTCCATCGATTCCGTCGCGCCAGGACTATTACGGTCGGTGTACCGTGGCCAGGAATGTAGGCACCGGAAGTGTCAATGACATGAGTGAGCTCGGCAGTGGAAGAGAGAAAATCTTGGATCAGTTTTTTACCGAACTCACGCTTCATGAATGAATTGGCCGTGATCTGACCTACCCTACCCGCACCTCGCCCCTCTTTGTCGGCCTCCTTCGCCAGTTCGAAGAACCGCTGCATGAAGGGGACCGACAGCGCATAGGAGCCTCCACAGGCACCGTAGAGCTTTCGGTACATCTTGTTGAGGCTCGCATCTTTAACCGTAATATATGGCGGATTTCCTACAACGACATGATAACGATCCTCTTTTAGTAGGTCCGAATGCTCGCGCACATCCTCCGTGACGTAGGAGAATTCCGCCAGATTATCACGCGCGTCGTCGAAAATTTTGAGTTGGCGCCCCTTGATCAGAGAGTCACCAACAGCTACATGCAGAGCCAATTGATATCCGACTGCGGCCGCAAGTGTGCGGATACCAGCCGCACGCAACACCTCAACCACCAGCCTGAATCTGGTAATCGCCACCGCGTACGGGTTGATGTCGACGCCGTGGATCGCGTCCAGGGCGAGGCGGACGCGTTCGAAGACGTCGCGGTCGGGGGCGTTGTTCTCCCATTCGGCGAGGAGGCGGTGGAAGGCACCGAGGAGGAAGTGGCCGGAGCCGCAGGTGGGGTCGATGAGCTTGACGACGTCATAGCCGAACTCCTCGATGGCCGGAGTCAGCGTCAGGTCGAGGATGAACTCCTCGACGAACTCCGGGGTCTGCAGCAGCGCGTACTTCTTGCGCACGTCCTCGGAGAGGTCCTGGTAGAGGTCGCCGAGGAAGCGGGTGTCCCACGCGGGGTCGGTGAAGTCGTGGACGAGGGTGCCGGCCTCGGTGCGGCGGCGCCAGAAGGTGAGCAGTTCCTTGGCGGCGTCGTGGGAGAGCGGGATCTGGAACAGGGCGTTGTGCTGCCTGTCGAACAGGCCGGCGCCGACCGGCACCTTCGCGATCTCGCCGAAGCCGGCCTGCAGCCAGTCGCGGGCGGTCCTTTCCGGGTGGCGGCGGTAGAAGTCCTCGGTGCGCTCCTCGGCGAGGGTGAGGCGGGCGGTCGTCGGGCCGGCCAGGTACGGGTCGCCGATCAGCCCGTTGTCCTCGCAGAAGCGGACGAACACCGTCCCGAGCATCCACGCGGCGGCCGCCTGGGTGACCCGCTCGCCGAGCCACGCCGACCAGGTCGCGGCCGTGCGCTCCACCTTGAAGGCCCGTTCGTACTCGGCTTTCAGCCGCGTCCCGACCTCTGCGACGTCGTCCACCTGGGCGCGCAGGTCCTTCTCCAGCGCCTTCACCTGCCGCTGCGCGTCCTTGAGCAGCGCCACCCGGTCGATCACAGACGTCCCCCCACCCGTTCCACCCGTTCCACCCGTTCTTCGAACATTCGCGCCCGGTGCGGTCCCTGGCCGGCGGGCGTCCGGCAACGGCGAAGCGCCGTGCGCCCCGAGGCGCGTCCAGCCATCGGTCAGGACGCCCTTCCGCCCGCGGGCGTCTGCTCGGCACTGGCGCGGTGCCAGTTGGCGATCCAGGCGTCCGGCAGGGTCACCCATTCGCTTTCGGTGACGAGCTGGACGAGGGCGCCGTCGAGCCGGGGTGGCCGGGTCGGTTCGGTCGTCGGGCACAGCACCCAGACGGGCCGCCCGCCGGCGCGGGCACGGTCGGCGAGCGCGAACAGGACGTCCAGCCCGCGGCCGTTGTAGTGCCCGAACACTCCGGCGTCGTGGAGCAGCAGCGGTGCCGGCCGCGCGGCGTCGACGTGGGCGGCGAGCTGGCCGGCAGCGCGTTGCCAGGCTGTTCGGACGTACTCGGCGAGCTTGGTGGCCGCCCGGCTGCCCGGTTCGGCGGCGTCGGCGCGCAGAATCGTCGCCCAGGTCGGCTTGGGCCGCGGGTCGACCTCGGCGTGCAGGGCGTCGAGGAAGACGGCGGCGACGTCGACCGGTTCGGCGGCGAACCGGTGTGGTTTGGCCAGCTCCGCGCAGGCGGCCCGGTAGTGGTTGCGCCGGACGGTCAGCGCCCGGAAGCCGCCGGTTTCGGCGGCGGTCTCGAGGCGCCGCTCGGCGAGGGCCGCCGTCGTCTCGTCGGGGCGGTCGCTGAGCAGCGCGCGTGCTGACCCGCCGCCCAGGCCGGTGGGCTGGCGGGCGACCGGAGTGGCCCACGAGCCGAACCCGGCGGAGGAGAGCAGGCCGTGCGGGGGCACGTAGCCGGCGCGGGCCGCGTCCCATTCGAGGGCGAAGCCGGCGGCGACCAGCGGGCGGTCGAGCTCCGGATGGGTCGGCAGGTCGGTGGTCAGGCCCGGGAAGCGGTTGTGTACCCGCTCGTGGATGGTCGGGACGTCCAGCAACAGCCGGTCAGGCCGCTCGTCGCCGCTGCCCGGCGGTGCCACGGCGGCGGTGGGGCGGGTGGGCTGCACCCCGGCCTGGGCGAGACGCAGAGCGCGGACGAGGTCCAGGTCGCGCGGGTAGATCTCCAGGCGGGCGTTCGCGGCGGCGGTGCGGGAGGCGGCGGCGGCAAGCCCGACGAGGCGCCGCTGGTCGAGCACCGGCAACCCTCCCGAGCTGTCAACACTTTCGGAACCGGCATCGGCACCCGCGGCCGGGGCGCCGGCGGAGGCCGCGACACCGGCGAGCTCCCGCAGCACGGTCGCCGGGGCGGGCAGCTCCTCGGCGCGCGCGAGCCGGTCCGCGGCCTTGCCCAGGGCGATGGCGTAGTCGAACAACGCCGGCGCGGCCGGGGTGAGCGGGCCGTCGTCCTCGGCGGCTTCGAGCGCGACCAGCATGCGGTCGTGGAACCGGCGGCGCGCGAGCCGCGGCTCGGAGTCGAGGTCGACGGTCTCCAGCGCGGCGCGGACCACTGCGCCGGCGAACGCCCGGCGCTCACCCGAGGACCGGCGCTCGGCCGGGGAGCGCCAGGCGCTGCCGTGCCGGGCCAGAACGGCGGTGACCAGTTCGTCGAAGCCCATCACCCGGCCGGCGTCGCCGAGGATCTCGATCAGCTCATCGTGCACCGAGCGCACGGCCGGGTCGGCGTGCCAGGCCTTGCGCCGCGCGATCAGCACCTGCGCGATCCGGCCCGCCGTCACCCCCACCCGTTCGGCGATCTGCTGCTGCGGGGCCCACAGCGGCAGGTCCGGCAGCGTGCCGTCAGCGTCGGGCAGTCCCAGCAGCAGCCGGGTCGCCTCGCGTTCGGTGGCGTTGCGATCGGCCGGCGCCGCCCGGGGAGCGCGGGGAAGCAGCCGGTCGGCGAGGACCTCGACCGGCATGCGGGGGTAGTCCTGCGCCGCTGCCGCCGACGCGCCGTCGTCCTGCTTCCCTGCCGGCGTCGCCATGACCGCGGGCGGAACGATCGCAGCGGGCCGTGCGGCGGCGAGGGCACGGCGCCACTGCCGGATCCGGGACTGCAGCTCCAGGCGGGTCTTCGCGCCGGTACCCGGCAGGCCGATGATCTCCTTCGAGCCGAGCGACAGCAGCGCGGCGACGGTCGTCGCGTTGAGCCGGTGCGCGGCCGAGACGGCGCGCGGGGACAGGCCCGCGGCCTCCAGCGGCGTGTCGGCGGTGGCCGCCGCGGCGGCAAGGTCGCGGGCCCGCTCGGCGGCTGCCTCGTCGGCGCCGCCGGCCGAGCCGTGCGGCCGCGCCACCGCCGCCGAGCCGGCCGTCGCCGGGTGGATGCTCGGGGCCGGCGGGGTGGAGTCGGCGGCGCGGAAGACGGCCTGCCAGGCGTCGCGCATGTCCTTCAGCGACGCGAACCTGCGGGCGGCGTCCCGGTCGAGCGCGCGGAGGAAGAACACGGTGAGCCCGGAGCGGATCGCCGGGTCGAACGCCTCGGTGACCACCTTCGGAGGGCCGGAGGTGAACCGCGCCTCGGCGGATCCGTCCCCCCACAGCGGCAGCTCCCCCGACGCCATCTCATGCAGGGTGACCGCCAGGGCGTAGCGCTCGGCGTGGTCGTCGTAGGTGGTACGGGTGCCGGCGCCGACGAACGGGTCGAGGTAGCGGGGCGTTCCCGCGCCGGTCTCGTGCACGGAGAGGTTGGCCAGCGAGAAGTCGATGAGGACCAGCTGGTACGTCCGGTTCGGCCGCCGGCGGATGACGATGTTGTCCGGTTTGAGGTCGCGGTGGACGACGCCTTCGCCGTCGAGGTAGTCGACCGCGCCGAACAGGTAGTCGCTGTAGGTCTCCAGCTCGTCGACGGAGAGCCGGCCCTCGCGCAGCTTGCGGGCGACGGTCTGCTCGCCGGCATGGTCGAGGACGAGCACCGTGCGCCCGCCGACGACCAGGGTGTCAGGCCGGGCCAGCCGGATCACCCGCGAGTCGTTCAGGCGGCCCAACACCGCCGCCTCGTGCCCCAGCCGCGGGGCCCGCTCATCGGAGAGCGCGATCTTGAGGACCTCATCGCGGTTGGTCTTCTCGTTGTGCGCCAGGAAGGCACGGCTCGTCGAACCGGTGCCGAGCCGCTCCCTGATCCGCCACTCGCCCCCGACGAGGTCGCCCCGCTGTGCCTCCAGCGGATCCGCGTCATACTCCCCCTCGGCCGCCTCCTGGCCGGCCCGCCCCGCGACGGAGACGGACGTGACGGACTGGAGTGTGGCGTTCGGATCCAGCGCGGACGGATCCGCGGGCGTGCCGCCGGCGCCGCCCGCCGGGGCCGAGCCGGGGGTCGCAGCCGGGGCGTCCGGCCGGGTCAGCTCCTCCTCGATGAGCTGCAGCCAGTCGAGCAGGTCCCGGACGGTGTCGAAACGCTCCTCCGGCAGCGGGCGGGTCGCCCCCGCCACCAGCTCGTTCGCCGTCTCCGACAGCGAGTCGACAACCTCCGCCGGGTACAGGGCGCCGGACTGCTCCAGCCGTGTCTTCAGCGCGTTCGGGCTGTCCGCGGGCGCCTGGCCGGTGAGGATCAGATAGGCCAGCGCGCCCAGGCCGAAGATGTCCATGCCGACCGGGTCCGGATACGGCGCGCCGATCTCGGGCGCCAGGTAGCCGCCGGCGGCCAGCTCCAGATGCGGCAGCAGCTGGGCTGCGGGCTCCACCGCCAGCGCGCGTGACGTCGTCGACAGCCCGTTCACCGGCGTGCCGCTGCCGAGGATGGTGTCGCGGGCCGCGGCCTGCCAGTCGCTGATCATCAGCCTGGGCGCGAGCCAGCCCCGGCCGGCGCGCGGCACCACCAGGACGCTGCGCGCGGCCAGCGCCCGGTGGTAGAGGTGCCGTCCGTGCGCGTAGGCGACCGTCTCCGCCAGCTCACGGATCATGGAGACCCGGGTGCCGGCGTCGAGGCTGTCACCGAACTGGTCGAGGTAGTGGTCGAGGCGCATCTCGTCCGGGCGGTGCCGGAAGATCAGCGCCGGGCCGGCCTCATGGCTCTCCAGGCCGTCGACCTGGACGATCCCGGGGTGGCTGATCCCGTTCAGCACCAGGAACTCGCGGCGGGCGACCGCCTCCCGGCGCGCCCGCTCCGCCTCGCCGGCGGCCCGCTCGACGAGGTAGATCCGCACCCGCCGCCGCTCCGACGCGACCTGGGCATGGGCAGCGTGGTGGTCCTGCCAGGTCAGGCCGGAGTCGAAGGCCGGGAACTCCAGCTGCCACGAGCCCACCTGCTGATGGCGCCGGCTGCGCGCGATGCCGACCGCGGGCAGCAGCCTGGCCAGCTCCTTCGACAGCGCCGGGGTGATCCGCTGCCGCTCGTCACGCAGCGGGACGTCCAGCAGCCCGGTCCAGAGTGACGGCAGCATCGTGCCGCGCCCGCCCGCTCCGCCGGCACCGCCGGCGTTTCCGACGATGCCCGCGCCACCAGCGCCACCACCGGCCCCACCAGCGCCACCGGGGTTGACCGCGGCGGCCCGCTCGGGGCCGAAGACCCAGGGGAGGTGGTGGTCGGGAAGGTCGACCCGCAGCGTCGGATTCGACAGGAAGACCGCCGGCTGAATGAAGGGAATCTTCGTCCGGCTCGCCTGGGCGGCCACCTGGAGCAGGGAGCGCAGCTCCCTGGACTTCTGGTTCGCCAGGTGCAGCGGGTTGTCGAAGATGCGGGTGGACCCGGACGCCCGGTGCTGGGTCCAGGTCGAACCCGACGCGGTCAGCCGCCCGACGAGGCTCTTGATCTCGATGAGGTAGACACCACCGCGGGCGACGACCAGCAGGTCGACCTCGCGGATGTGCCCGGTGGTCGCGGTGAAGGTGAAGTTCGACCAGGCGCGGAACGGTTCGGCGTCCGGCAGCAGGAGCCGGACGTGCTCCAGTGCCTCCCGCTCATGAGGGAACTGCGACGGCGTGACCGTCTCCCACCGGCCCAGCCCGTCACGCATCCATCCGCCCCCGCCATGCCCGCGGCCCGCCCCCGAACGTCAGGCCCACGATGTCACCGAACGCGACATTATTCTTGTTCTCCGTAAAAATCAGACGAAGTTCGATCAAATTTTCCATCCACCGTGTCCACGTTTGCCGACTGGAGTGATCTGATTGGATCGGCAGTGACCATCCGCGTCGCAACCATCGCCGCACGCCTCGACACTCCCGCCCCAGCACTCCCGCCCCGGCGGCCACGGGGCCCGGAGCCGGAGCCATGGCGACACCCACCCGCACATGACGACCGGGCAGCACTCACAGCGCTCCCCCGCCGTTCCGACATCGATGATCTCGCCACGCTCGAACACGGTTCTGGGCTTGGGCATCACTTCGGGGCACGGACTTTGGGCTCGGGCCGGGGCCCAGGTCTCGACCCGAACTCGGCCCCAGGCCCGACCCTGGGAGCGGAGGATATTAGTCGCTGCCACGACCGAATTCTCATACCCCGTCGGGTAGCAACGCGAATTCGAGGCCACCGCTCAAGATCCTGAGGATTCTCGTCGTCCTTGGCGCGTCAAGAAATCCCGAGAAGTAGCCGACCCCGGGCCACCGATATCAACCTGGCGTTCCGCGCCCACCCGCCGCTTGCCTACCCACCGGGGATCCCGCACCGCCACACGCAGCCCGCGATTCGGCCAAAAGGGACATAATAACGCACGCGGTCGCTTGACAATCCGCAAGAAATGAGGATTACAGTCCCTGCAGCAGCCATAATCCTCACTTCTTGCTCGGAAGCAGCGGACAAACGCCCGCCCGCACCCGTCTGAATGTTTCGTGTACACCCCTGTGTTTTCCCGCGGCGCAGCCGTGGGTCCGCGAAGGTAATCGCCGGAGGGTGGCAGCCCTCACCATCAGACTCTGATCGGAGTTGTATCCATGATGGCCAGCTTCTTCAGACGCCCGGCGCGGCGCGTCGCCGCGGGAATGGCGGCTGGCGTCCTCGCCGCCGGGCTCGTCGGTGTCGTCGCCGGCACGGCACCCGCCCAGGCGACGGCCCTGACCCCGAAGCTCCTGTTCGTCGGTATCGACGGCGCGGGTGAGATCGCCCGGGTCGACGCCGCGAACGCGCCGAACCTCGACGCGCTCCGTGCCCAGGGCACCTGGGGCAGTACCCTGCTCTACTCGTCGGCGAGCGACTCGGACTGGGGGCAGAAGGGCGCGCAGACGCTGTCGGGCCCCGGCTGGTCGACGATGCTGACCGGGGTCTGGCCCGCCAAGCACCACGTCGTCGACAACACCTTCTCCGGCAAGCAGTACGCGACGTACCCGAGCTTCATCGACCGCATCGAGCAGGTCAGCCCCAGTCTGCGCACGGCGGCCTTCGCGACCTGGTCGCCGCTGGTCACGAATGTCACCGCGGGCGGAACGATCCTGCACGCCGACACCTCTCTCGCCGGCGGCCCGGACGCCACCACCGCCCAGGCCGGTGTCAACGCGCTGGCCGACCCGGCGACCGACGTCGTGTTCGTCGCCCTCGACGACGTCGACCACGCGGGCCACACCTACGGCGCGAACAGCACCCAGTTCACCCAGGCGATCGAGGCCGCCGACGCCCGGCTCGGCCAGCTGCTCGCCGCCGTCAACGCCCGCCCGACCCGCGCGAGCGAGCAGTGGACGATCATCGTCACCGCCGACCACGGCCACAAGCCGACCGGCGGCCACGGCGGGGCGACCATCCCCGAGCGCAGCACCTACGTGATCGTCGCCGGTGACGGCGTCCCCGCCGGCTACCGCAACGACATCCAGCTCGCCGACGCCGGCGCCACCGCGCTGTCCCGGATGGGCATCACGATCAACCCGGCGTGGGGCCTCGACGGCGTCCCGGTGGGCAGCCACGCCGCCGACGCGTTCGACGGCCTGCGCCCGTCCCTGCTCACCCGCAGCGGTGAGACCGGCATCCCCACCACGGTCAAGGGCTACACGCACACCCCGCCGGCCGGCTGGAGCGTCGACAACTCGGCGATGCCGACCGGCGGCATGGAGGAGTGGAAGGGCTGGACGTTCACCACCCAGGACTTCTGGTCGCGCGCCCAGGCCAGCCAGGCCCGCGAGAACGCACTGCTCGTACGGGACGTCTTCGCCGTCGCCGACTCCGACGAGTGGGACGACGTCTCCCACGGCTCCGGCGCGTTCGACTCGACCCTGCTCACCCCGCAGTACCCGGTGACCGCCGGGCAGACGGTGAAGCTGAGCTTCTTCTCCGACTTCCGCGCGGAGGGCAGCCAGACCGGCCGCGTCTCGGTGCGTTTCAACGGCGGCACGGCGACCCAGCTCGCCGCCCTGACGACCACCAGCGAGAACGGCCTGCGCACGGTCACCGCCACCGTCCCGGCCGGGGCGACGAACGCCCAGTTCCTGCTGCGCTACACCGGCACCAACAACTGGTACTGGGCCGTGGACGATTTCAAGGTGACGACCTCCTGACGACCGCACCGATTCCGCCCTCGCCCTGGTAGCGAGGGCGGCACGGCCGCCGGCGCGGGCAGGCCCCCGCGCCGGCGGTCCATCCATTTATCATTATGTCGATGAACAAAACGGGTGAGGTGCACGCGGGGTCGGGGTCGGGGGCCGGGCTGTGAGCGGCTGGCTGGACGAGCTGGAGCAGCAGGCCGCCGCGGTACTGCCGAAGGACGTGTACGACTACTTCCGCCAGGGCGCCGGTACCCACGCGGCACTCGACGAGGCGACGCCGGCCTGGGACGCGCTGCGCCTGCACCCCCGGGTGCTGCGGGACGTCACCAGCGTCACCACCGACACGACCGTGCTCGGCACCCCGGTCCAGACCCCGGTGCTGGTCGCCCCGACCGCCGCCCAGCATGTGGTCGAGCCCGGGGGCGCGGTGGCCACCGCCCTCGGCGCGGCGAAGGCCGGTTCCCTCACCTGCGTCTCGTGCATGACCAGCCGGCCCTACACCGACATCCGCGACGGCGGTGCGCCGTGGTGGGCGCAGGTCTACGTGCTGCGCGACCGATCCCTTACCCAGGATCTCGTGGGGCGGGCCGAGGCCGCCGGCGCCGCCGCCCTCGTCCTCACCGTCGACACCCCGGTGATCGGCGACCGCCCCTTCCCCGCGCCCCGCGCGGACGCACCCTGGTACGGCGGCGAGCTCCTGACCAGCTATCCCCCCGGCGGCATCGCCACCGACCTCACCTTCGACGACATCACCTGGCTGCGGGACGTCAGCCGGCTGCCGGTCATCGTCAAGGGCGTTCTGCGCGCCGACGACGCGCTGGCCGCCGTGCGGGCCGGGGCGGGCGCGGTCGTCGTCAGCAACCACGGCGGCCGGCAGCTGGACGCCGCGATCCCCACCGCCACCGCCCTGCCCGCGGTCGCCCGGGCTCTGGCCGGCACCGGCGCCGAGGTCTACGTCGACGGCGGGATCCGCGGCGGCGTCCACATCCTGGCCGCGCTCGCGCTCGGAGCCCGCGCGGTCCTGCTCGGCAGACCCGTCCTGTGGGCGCTGGCGACGCGCGGCGCCGACGGCGTCCGGCACCTGCTGAGCACCCTCACCGCCGAGCTGCGCCACGCCATGACCCTCGCCGGCGCCCGCAGCCTGGACGACCTCACCCCCGACCTCCTCGGCCTCTGATCGCGCCATGGCCTGCCGGGCGGCCCGGGAGAAGCCGTCAGCCTGGGATGGGTTTATGCGGGTCGAAGTCGGTTGTTCGGTCGAGGTCGGGTAGAGCGGTGCATGCAGGGCGCGGCCGGGCATGTTCGTGGCGAGGACGTCGAGGCCCCGCCCACTCCGGCGTGATCTTGGCCCGGCGGGTGACGAGGAAGCCCCGCACCTCGGACCGGTTGACATCCACATCTCCACGCGAAGGCCGTTCGGCGGAAGCAGGGGGGTTCTGTCGGAACCTGGAAAGCGCCATCTCCCAGGCCCGCCCGAACGCTGCTTGCATAGATGCCGCGGTCGCGATCCGCGACATTCCGCACGCCGTTCAAGGAGACAGGAGAAACTGAATGCATACGCGAACTCCCGGTGAGGGCCTGCGCGTCTCGGCCGTCGTATGGGCTGCATGGGCATTTGACATTCTCACCGGCCTGAAGGCCGGCGATTCCCACCCTCACGGGCAGGTTTTCCTGCTTCACCGACAGAAGCCTCCCCGTTCCAGGAACGGGGAGGTCTCACTCCGTCTCCACAGGCTGACACCGTGAGCCCCACGGCCAGAATGTTCCGCGCCGCGTTCACATCCCGATCGTGCACCACACCACACCGGCAGGCCCACTCCCGAACAGTCAACGGCAGAACCTCGACCCGCGCCCCGCAGGACGAACAGGTCTTCGAGCTCGGATACCAGCGGTCGACGACGATGACCTCCCGGCCATACCAGCCGGCCTTGTACTCCAGCATCCGCCGCAGCTCCGACCACGACGCATCCGAGATCGCCCGGGCCAGCGAACGATTCCGGACCATGTTCCGCACCGCCAGGTCCTCGACGACCACCGTTTGGTTCTCGCGGATGATCCTCGTGGACAACTGGTGCAGATGATCCCGACGCCGATCGGCGATCCGACCATGAACCCGGGCAACCCGCAGCCGGGCCTTCGCCCGGTTCGCCGAGCCCTTCGCCTTGCGGGACAGCGCCCGCTGCGCCCGGGCAAGGCGTTCCCGATCCCGCTGCTCGTGCCTCGGGTTGGCCACCTTCTCCCCGGTCGACAACGTGACCAGCGACGTGACCCCCGCGTCGACACCCGCCCGTCCCACCG